>DASVLX010000310.1:0-26918 GCA_036384655.1 Pseudonocardiaceae bacterium | reverse complement strand
GCTCCGACGACGCACTCTGGTTTGGTGTCGTGGGTGCGTGAGGTGGCGTTGTTGACCACGCCGGATCGGGTGGTGTGGTGTGATGGGTCGCGGGGGGAGTGGGATCGGTTGTCGGCGCGGTTGGTGGCGGCGGGGACGTTTGTGCCGTTGTCGGCGAAGCCGAACTCGTTCTGGGCGGCGTCGGATCCCGATGATGTGGCGCGGGTGGAGGATCGGACGTTCATCTGTTCGCGGGAGGCCGCGGACGCGGGGCCGACGAACCACTGGATGGATCCGGTGGAGATGAAGAAGACGATGACGGGCCTGTATCGGGGGTGTATGCGGGGCCGGTCGTTGTATGTGATTCCGTTCTGTATGGGTCCGTTGGGGGCGGCGTCGCCGAAGTTGGGGGTGGAGTTGACGGACTCGGAGTACGTGGTGGTGTCGATGCACATCATGACCCGGGCCGGTGCGGCGGCGTTGGCGAAGTTCACCACCGACGACGGCGGTGAGGCGGAGTTCGTGCGGTGTCTGCATTCGGTGGGGGCGCCGCTGGAGGCCGGCCAGACCGATGTGCCGTGGCCGTGCGCGGACACGAAGTACATCACGCACTTCCCGGAGGAGCGGGCGATCTGGTCCTACGGCTCCGGCTACGGCGGTAACGCCCTGCTGGGGAAGAAGTGTTACGCGCTGCGGATCGCGTCGGTCATCGCCCGGGACGAGGGCTGGCTGGCCGAGCACATGCTGATCCTCAAACTCACCTCCCCGGAGGGCAAGGTCCACTACATCGCGGCGGCGTTCCCGTCGGCGTGCGGCAAGACGAACCTGGCGATGTTGTCGCCGACCGTGCCCGGCTGGAAAGCCGAAACCCTCGGTGATGACATCGCCTGGATGCGTTTCGGTGCCGACGGCCGGCTGTACGCGGTCAACCCGGAGTTCGGGTTCTTCGGGGTCGCCCCCGGCACCGGCTACGGCACCAACCCCAACGCCATGCACACCGTCGAACAGGGCAACTCGATCTTCACGAACGTGGCGTTGACCGACGACGGCGACGTCTGGTGGGAAGGCATGACCGACCAGCCCCCCGCCCACCTGACCTCCTGGAAACGCCACGACTGGACCCCGGCCGACGGGGCGGCCGGCCAACCGGCGGCGCACCCCAACTCCCGCTACACCACCCCCATGGCGCAATGCCCGATCCTGGCCCCCGAATGGGACGACCCCACCGGCGTCCCCATCTCGGCGATCTTCTTCGGCGGCCGCCGCGCCACCACCGTCCCCCTGGTCACCGAGGCCCGCGACTGGCAACACGGCGTGTTCCTGGGCGCCACCCTCTCCTCCGAGACCACCGCCGCCGCCAAGGGCACCGTCGGCGTCGTCCGCCGCGACCCCATGGCCATGCTCCCCTTCATCGGCTACCACGCCGGCGACTACCTCCAACACTGGCTCAACATCGGCACACACGCCAACGCCACCAACCTCCCCCACATCTTCTACGTCAACTGGTTCCGCCGCGGCGACGACGGCCGGTTCCTATGGCCCGGCTTCGGCGAGAACTCCCGCGTCATCAAATGGGCCCTGCAACGCATCGACGGCACCACCGGCGCCCAGGACACCCCCATCGGCTACGTCCCCACCCCCACCGACCTCGACCTCACCGGCCTGGACATCAACGAAGCCGACATCCAAGCCGCCCTCACCGTCGACCCCCAAGAATGGAAAGCCGAAATCCCCCTCATCCAAGACTGGTTCACCAAAATCGGCGACAAAACCCCCACCATCCTCACCGACGAACTCGAAGCCCTCAAACAACGACTCGCCTGATCGCCGCCGGTAGGGCGGAGACAGCGCGGTAAACAAGATCATGACACGGGCGGTGGACCACTCTGGTCCACCGCCCGTTGGCTGTCCGCCACTACACGTTTATCAAGCCGTCTAGTCTCAGAGTTAGATTGGTCTAGCAAGCCCCATGTCCGACACGCCGTAGCGGAATCTCATGCGATATCGGGTGCGGGCTAGACACGGAGATACAGTCCGATGGTGGACCCGGTGCGCAACCCGTTCGCCCCCGGTGCGGGCCAACGCCCGCCCGAGTTGGCGGGCCGCGATCGCGAGGTGGCGGCCTTCGAGGTGGTCCTGGAACGGGTCGCCCGGGGCCGGCCAGAACGAAGCCTCGTACTGACCGGGCTGCGTGGCGTCGGCAAGACGGTGCTGCTGGGCGAGATGCGCTCGATGGCCGGCCGGCGGGGTTGGGGTGCCGGGAAGATCGAGGCGCGACCCGAGGCCGACCTACGAAGACCCGTGTCCGCCGCGCTGCACCGCGCGGTGCGCGATCTGGCGGTACGGCACCGCGCGCCGGACCGCGTCGAGTCCGTGCTCGGCGTGATCAAGGCGTTCGCGTTGCGCGCCAACCCGGACGGCGCCAAGCTGCGCGACCGGTGGCAACCGGGCATCGACGTGCCGGCGGCGGCGGGCCGCGCGGACTCGGGTGATATCGAGATCGACCTGACCGAGCTGTTCACCGACGTCGCCGAGCTCGCCCAGGATGTCGGAACGGGCGTGGCCCTGCTGATCGACGAGATGCAGGATCTCCGCCCTGACGACGTCTCCGCGCTGTGCGCGGCCTGCCACGAGCTGTCCCAGTCCGGCGCGCCGCTGGTGGTCGTCGGTGCCGGGCTGCCGCATCTGCCCGCCGTGCTGTCGGCCAGCAAGTCGTATTCGGAGCGATTGTTCCGCTATGTCCGGATCGATCGGCTGGCCAGGGCGGAGGTGGACCGCGCTGTGCTCGCGCCGGTCGAACGGGAATGCGCCAGCATCGAGCCGGCCGCGCTGGCCGAGCTGGCCACGGTGTCGGGCGGCTATCCATACTTCATCCAGGCGTACGCCAAGGCAGCCTGGGATGCCGCGCCCAGTGACCCGATCACCGCCGAGGACGTCGCCATGGCCGCGCCGGAGGCCGAGGCCGAACTGGCGGTCGGGTTCTTCGGCTCCCGCTACGAGCGGGCCACCCCGGCCGAGCGGGAGTACCTGCGCGCGATGGCCGAACTGACCGAGGGCCGCGACGAGGGCGCCGGCAGCTCCGATGTGGCGGTTTACCTGGGGCGCAAGCCTTCCTCACTGTCGCCGGCCAGAGACAGCCTGATCAAGAAGGGCCTGATCTACTCGGCCGAACGCGGCCGGATCGCCTTCACCGTGCCGCATTTCGGCCGGTTCCTGCTCGGCCGGGAAGACTGAGGCGCCGGCGTCGCTCCGCGACTTCATGAACAACAGTGACCGCACTCACATCGCTCGAACACGTAACGGCACGAGAGGGTCTCGCGATGTTCAAGATGACTCCGTGGTGCTGCCGGACCCCCGACCTGGCAGCACCACGGAGCTTCCATTTCATGCCGGGCCGGCAAGTACGATTCGCGACGTGCCCGATCCCAAGCTCGAAATCCAGATGCTGTACGACCGTATCCTCGTCAAGATCTCTCCGGAGGATGGCGAGCGGCGGTCCAGCGGCGGCATCGTGATTCCCGCTACCGCTCACATGGCGAAGCGGCTGGCCTGGGGCGACGTGCTCGGAGTCGGCAACAACACCCGCACGATCAAGGTCGGCGACCGGGTGCTGTTCAGTCCGGACGAGCAGCTTGAGGTGGAGATCCAGGGCGACACGTACATCGTCATGCGTGAACGAGACGTGCACGCGCTGGCCAAAGAGCGCACCGAGCACGGCACCGGCCTGTACCTCTAGCCCTACGGCGATGCCGCGAAGACCTGGCGGGGTGGCCCGGACCCGACGGGCACGGGCCACCCCGGCGGGACATCAGAACGCGGCCTCGTCCAGGTCCATCAGCGCGTTGTCGGCGTTCTCCACGATCTTCCGGCGGGCCGAAAGTTCGGGCAGCACGGTCTTCGCGAAGAACGACGCCACCGCCACCTTGCCCTGGTAGAAGGCGGTGTCCTTGGCCGAGACGTCGCCGTCCAGCCTGTCCAGCGCGATCTCGGACTGGCGCAGCAGCAGCCAACCGACCAACAGATCGCCGACGGACATCAGCAGCCGCACGGTGTGCTGGCCGATCTTGTACAGGTTGCGCGGGTCCTGCTGCGCGCTGGTCAGGTAGCCGACCATCGCGCCCACCATGCCCTGCACGTCCTCCAGCGCCTGGCGGAGCAGCGCCCGCTCCTCCTTGAGCCGGCCGCCCGACTCGGCATCCAGGAACGCGCTGATCTCGCCGGCGACATGCGCCAGTGCCTGGCCCTTGTCGCGGATGATCTTGCGGAAGAAGAAGTCCTGCGACTGGATCGCGGTGGTGCCCTCGTACAACGAGTCGATCTTGGAGTCGCGGATGTACTGCTCGATCGGGTAGTCCTGCAGGAAGCCGGAGCCACCCAGGGTCTGCAGCGACTGGGCGAGCTGCTCGTACGCGCGCTCCGAGCCGACGCCCTTGACGACCGGCAGCAGCAGGTCGTTCACCCGGGTGGCGAGCTTGACGCCCTCCTCGCCGCCCTCACCGTTGGCCACCCGGTCCTGGAAGGTCGCCGTGTAGAGGTAGACGGCGCGCAGGCCCTCGGCGTACGCCTTCTGCAACATCAGGCTGCGCCGGACGTCCGGGTGGTGCGTGATGGTGACCCGGGGCGCGGCCTTGTCCAGCATCTGGGTGAGGTCGGCGCCCTGCACCCGCTGCTTCGCGTAGTCCAGCGCGTTCAGGTAGCCGGTCGACAGGGTGCCGATGGCCTTGGTGCCCACCATCATCCGGGCGTACTCGATCACCTGGAACATCTGGGCGATGCCGTTGTGCACATCGCCGAGCAGCCAGCCGACCGCCGGCACACCGTGCTGACCGAAGGTCAGCTCGCAGGTGGCCGACACGTTCAGGCCCATCTTGTGCTCGACATTGGTGACGAACACGCCGTTGCGCTCGCCCACTTCACCGGTGTTGGTGTCGAAGTGGAACTTGGGCACCAGGAACAGGCTCAGGCCCTTGGTGCCGGGCCGGGTCTGGATGCCCGGTCCCTCCGGACGGGCCAGCACCAGATGCATGATGTTCTCGGTCAGGTCCTGGTCGCCCGAGGTGATGAAGCGCTTCACACCGTCCAGGTGCCAGCTGCCGTCGGGCTGCAGAATCGCCTTGGTCCGACCGGAGCCGACATCCGATCCGGCGTCCGGCTCGGTGAGCACCATGGTGGCGCCCCAGGCCCGCTCGATCATGATCCGGGCCCAGCGCTTCTGCTCCTCGGTGCCGTTGCGGTAGACCACACCGGCGAAGTTGGGACCGGCCATGTACATGAACGCCGCCGGGTTGGAACCCAGGATCAGTTCGGCCGCCGCCCAGGACACCGACGGCGAGATGCCGAGTCCGCCGAGCTCGTTGGACAGCCCGATCCGCCACCATTCGCCGTCGTACAGGGCCTTGTAGGTCTTCTTGAAAGACTCCGGCAGGGTCACCGAATGCGTCGCCGGATCGAACCTGGCGCCTACTCGGTCGCCCTCCACGAACGACTCCGCCAACGGACCCGTGGCCAGGTTGTTGAGTTCGCTCAGCACACCGCGGGCGATGTCCTCGTCGGCCTGCTCGAACACCCCCTTGCCCAGCCGATCCTGGACCTTGAACAACTCGAACAGGTTGAACTCAAGGTCCCGGACATTGCTCTTGTAGTGGCTCATGCGCCGCTCTCCTGTCCGCGCCAACGACTGTGGTGTTACAGACTGCTGTGTTACTCGCGTACTGTTACTCGCCAGTAACAAAATTATATTACCGCCTGGTAACCCCGGCAAGTGCCGAATTCGGCGCCGGCCCCGGACGCTGGGCCGGTAGCGGTCGGCCCAGCTCACCCGCTGGTTCGGGCACCAGAACACCCAGCCGGTAGGCCACCGCCACGGCATGTGCGCGGTCCCGCGCGGACAGCTTGCGCAGGATGCCCTTGACGTGGGTGCGCACGGTCTCCACCGAGATGTACAGCTGCTTGCCGATCTCCTGGTTCTCCAGTCCGTTCGCGATCAGCCGCAGTACCTCGTGCTCACGACGGGACAGCGCCGCGCGGCCACCCGCGCCCGACCGGGCGGACGCCGGGCCGAGGGCGGCCAGCTCCGGGTCGAGATAGCGGCGGTGCGCGTGGATGTGCCGGATGGCGTCGATGATCCGGGCCGGTTCGGCGGAGCCCAGCACCACCCCGCTGGCTCCGGAGGCGAGCGCGGCCGCCACATAGCGGGGGGTCCGCAGCGGCTCGCGAACCACGTACAGCACCGCGACCAGGCTGTCGCCGCCGATAAGCAGCTGGCCCAGACGCGACCTCGGGTCCAGCACCGAGTCGACCATCACCACGTCCGGCCGGGTGCGCTCGCACAACGACACCGCGGCCGGCGCGTTGCCGGTCGCGCCCAGCAGCCGCAGTCCCGGCGTGCGAGCGATCAGGGAGGCGAGCCCCTCCCGATACAGCGGCGTCGGATCGATCAGCAGCACGCCGATCGTGCGCCGCGGTGGAATGGCCGCGCCGCGGCGGCCGCCGTCCTGCCTGCCGATCCCGCCGGCCCCCCGGCTGGTGTCCTGACCGGCTCCCGGGCTGGCCGTCTGGTTGTTGTCCCGCTGGCTCCCCTTGCGATTCGTCGTGGCCATCGTCTGCTCCCCGTTTCGTCTCTCGCTCGTCCCCGACACGGGGGAGACGCACAGCACGGGCCTTCCTGACGCGAAATCAGAGTCACGATCACAGCCGCGCCGCTGACCAGTACAAACAGGTCAGCGGCGCGGTTTGTTTCGCACCCGTGGCCGGGCGTAGGAGGGTGGCCGACGGAACGTCGGGAGTCGGCCACCCAGATCGGGGGCGGTGCGCGTCCTCAAGACCCGGGCGCGGCGATCCGCAAGAGATGAGCTGGCCCTGCGTTCGGCGGCGGAGCCACCCAGAGTTGAGTCACCCTGGGTCACCGTCCGCCGTGAACCTTCGTCGACACCGGTCTGGCGAGACCGCTTGGTGACGCCGTGTCGTAGTCGACCCGACACGCGCTGTATGCAAGATGTCGACGGCCTGAGCTTGCCAGTTGGCGACGGCCCTCGCAGCACCGATACCCGCAGATCGCCGGATCGTGTGACAACGTAGCCGCACGTGTCACCCGATCGCCCGTTCACCGTCACTGGCGGTAAATCCCGGTGAATCCGGACATCATGGGCCCTGTCGCGCACTTCGGAACCGCGCGGACCGCTACCGTGGCATCGTGAAGCCACGTCCAGGACGGTCTGCGACAGATGCGTGACGGTGACAAGCCCGACAAGCCCGGCAAGCCCGATGTCTCCGAGCGGCTACCGATGCTGCTGCGAGTCTCGGCCGCGGCAAGTTGGCGGCTGGTGGCCGTCCTCGTGGCCCTCGTGGCGTTCGGCTACATCGCCGGATACCTGGCGGTGGTGCTGATCCCGGTCGCCATCGCGCTGCTGCTGTCCGCGCTGCTGGCGCCGGCGGTGTCGCGACTGGTGCGGTGGCACCTGCCACGTGCGCTGGCCACCGCGGTGGTGATGATCGGCGGTCTGGCCGCGGTCGGCGGGGTGCTGACCTATGTGATCACCGAGTTCACCAGCGGCCTGCCGGCACTGATCGTCCAGGTCAGCCGCAGCATCTCGCAGATCAGCAACTGGCTCAAGCAGGGGCCGCTGCACCTCAGCCAGGCCCAGCTGGAGAACTACCTCAACGACATCACCACCCAGTTGGGAGCCAATCAGTCGGCGCTGACCTCCGGCCTCTTCAGCACCGCCGCCACCGTCGGCGAGGTGGTCACCGGCTTCCTGCTGGCGCTGTTCACGCTGATCTTCTTCCTTTACGACGGCCGCGCGATCTGGTCGTTCCTGCTCCGGGGGGTGCCCGGCAACATCCGGGACCGGGTGAACGTGGCCGGCCGGCGCGGGTACGCGTCCCTGGTCGCCTACATCCGCGCGACGGTCGCGGTGGCCTTCGTGGACGCGTTGGGCATCGGCATCGGCCTGGCGATCGTGCGGGTCCCGCTGGCGGCACCACTGGCGGCGTTGGTGTTCCTCGGCGCGTTCATCCCGATCGTTGGATCCGTGCTGGCCGGCACCGTGGCCGTGTTGGTCGCGCTGGTCGCCAACGGGTTCGTGCCCGCGTTGATCGTGCTCGCCATCGTGATCGCCGTGATGCAGCTCGAGGGTCACGTGCTGCAGCCGTTCCTGATGGGCCGCGCGGTGCGACTGCATCCGCTGTCGGTGGTGCTGGCCATCGCCACCGGCTCGGTGATCGCCGGGATCATCGGCGCGCTGCTCGCGGTGCCGTTGCTGGCGGTGCTGAACTCCGCCATCCGGTCGCTGCTGCACGACCCGCCGATGGCACCGACCGAGGTGAACGCGCTGCGCCGCAGTGAGGCACAGCCGCATGACGCCGCGATACCGAGTGCCGAAGCGGTCGCGGAGCCGGTTCCCGTCCCGGTGTCCGAACCGGGGGAGGCCGACGACCCGCCGAAGGTCGACGACGCCGGCCCGGGCCAGCACACGGACTGACCCGGATTCGGACCGGCCTGCTCAGATCGCTCTACTCAGACGACCACGTTGACCAGGCGGCCGGGCACGACGATCACCTTTTTCGGCGTCCCGGACAGCAGCGCGACGATCTTCTCATCGGCCAGCGCGGCGGCCTGGATCTCGTCCCGGCCGGCCGACGCGGCCACCACCACGTGCGACCGCACCTTGCCGTTGACCTGGATCGGGTACTCCACTGTGTCCTCGACCAGGTACCGGTCGTCGGGCTCCGGGAAGGGGCCGTGTGCCAACGACCTGTCGGCACCCAGCCTGGCCCACAGCTCCTCGGCGATGTGCGGGCACAGCGGAGCGAGCATCAGCACCAGCGGTTCGGCCAGGGCACGCGGGGTACCGGCGGCGCCGGAGTACGTCTTGGTCAGGTGGTTGTTCAGCTCGATCAGCTTGGCCGCGGCGGTGTTGAACCGCAGCCCCGCGTAGTCCTCGCGGACCCCGGCGATCGCCTTGTTCAACACCCGCAGGTCCTGCTCGGTCGGGGCCGCGTCGGTCACCCGGGTCGCGCCGGTGGTCTCGTCGACGACGATCCGCCACAGCCGCTGCAGGAACCGGTGCGCGCCGACGACGTCCTTGGTCGCCCACGGCCGGGACACGTCCAGCGGGCCCATGGACATCTCGTACAGCCGCAGGGTGTCCGCGCCGTACCGTTCGCACATCTCGTCTGGGGAGACCGAGTTCTTCAGGCTCTTGCCCATCTTCCCGTACTCGCGGGTGACCTCCCGGCCCTTGTACAGGAACCGCGGGCCGTCCGGCGTGGACTCCTCGGTGACCTCGTCGGCCGGCACGTACACACCGCGCGCGTCGGTGTACGCGAACGCCTGGATGTAGCCCTGGTTGTACAGCCGGCGGTACGGCTCCTCGGAGCTCACGAAACCCAGGTCGTACAGCACCTTGTGCCAGAACCGCGAGTACAGCAGGTGCAGCACGGCATGCTCGACGCCGCCGACGTACAGGTCGACGCCGCCGGGGTCGTTCGCACCGTGCTCGGCCGGCCGCGGACCCATCCAGTACCGCTCGTTCTCCGGCGCGCAGAACGCCGAACTGTTGCGGGGGTCCACATACCGGAGCTGGTACCAGCAGGAACCGGCCCACTGGGGCATCACGTTGACATCGCGGCGGTAGCGCTTCGGCCCGTCGCCCAGGTCCAGTTCGACGTTCACCCAGTCGGTCGCCTTGGCCAGCGGCGGCGCTGGTTCGGAATTCGCGTCCATCGGGTCAAACGTTTGCGGCGAGTAGTCCGCCACGTCGGGCAGCTCGATCGGCAGCATGCTGTCGGGCAGCGCCACCGGCATGCCGTCCTCGTCGTAGACGATCGGGAACGGCTCGCCCCAGTACCGCTGCCGGGCGAACAGCCAGTCGCGCAGCTTGTACTGCACGGTGCCCTCGCCGTGGCCGTGTTCCTCCAGCCAGGCGGTGATCGCCTTCTTGGCGGAGTCGACGTCCAGGCCGTCCAGGAAGCCGGAGTTGATCGCCAGGCCCTCGCCGATGTACGGCCCGTCGCCGCCGAACCCCTCGGGCGGCGCGACGGTACGGATGATCGGCAGGCCGAACGCGGTGGCGAAGTCCCAGTCGCGCTGGTCCTGACCGGGCACCGCCATGATCGCGCCGGTGCCGTAGCCCATCAGCACGTAGTCGGCCAGGAACACCGGCAGACGCCTGCCGTTCACCGGGTTGACCGCGTAGGCGCCGGTGAACACCCCGGTCTTGTCCCGGTTCTCCTGCCGGTCCAGCTCGGACTTCATGGACGCGGCCCGCCGGTACGCGGCGATCGCCTCGCCCGGTGTCGCCGCTCCGGACGTCCAGCGCTCGTCGACGCCGGCCGGCCAGGACGGCGGCGCGATCCGCTCGGCGGCCGGGTGCTCCGGCGCCAGCACCAGGTAGGTCGCGCCGAACAGGGTGTCCGGGCGGGTGGTGAACACCTCGATCCGCTCGGCGGCATCCGGACCCGCGCCGCCGATGTCGAACCGGACACGCGCGCCCTGGGATCGGCCGATCCAGTTGCGCTGCATGGTCTTGACCTTGTCCGGCCAGTCCAGCCGGTCCAGGTCGTCCACCAGCCGGTCCGCGTAGGCGGTGATCCGCATCATCCACTGCCGCAGGTTGCGGCGGAAAACCGGGAAGTTGCCGCGCTCGCTGCGGCCGTCGGCGGTGACCTCCTCGTTGGCCAGCACGGTGCCCAGGCCGGGACACCAGTTGACCGGTGACTCCGACAGGTACACCAGCCGGTACGAGTCGATGATCTTCCGACGCTCGGCGGAGGTCAGCTCGCACCAGTTCCGGCCGTCCGGGGTGCGTCGCCTGTCCTGCGCGTACTCGATCTCCAGGTCCTGGATCGGCCGAGCCCTACGGGCGTGCTCGTCGTACCAGGAGTTGTAGATGCGCAGGAAGATCCACTGGGTCCAGCGGTAGTATCCGACGTCCGTGGTGGCGATCCGGCGCCGCTCGTCATGGCCCAGGCCCAGCCGGCGGATCTGGGACAGGTAGCGCCGGATGTTCTCCTCAGTGGTCTTGCGCGGATGCTGCCCGGTCTGCACGGCGAACTGCTCGGCCGGCAGGCCGAAGGCGTCGAACCCCATGGTGTGCAGCACGTTCCGGCCGTTCATCCGGTGGTACCGGGCGAACACGTCGGTGGCGATAAATCCCAGCGGGTGTCCGACATGCAGCCCCGCGCCGGACGGGTACGGGAACATGTCCTGCACGAACAGCTTGTCCTCGGGCAGCGGTCGCGCGGCCAGCTCACCGGCCGGGTTGGGCGCGTCGAACGTGCCGTGCTCGGTCCAGGACGCCTGCCAGCCGCGTTCGATCTCGCCGGCCAGTTCCGCCGTGTACCGGAACGGCGGCGCGTCGGCCACCACCGTGTCGTCCGCCGCGGCAGAGTTGGTCGCCGCACCCTCACTCATCGCCAGGTTCCTTCCGCGAACTTTCGCCCCAACAACACGAAACCCCTCAGGCCGTCCAGTAGGCCATGAGGGGTCGCCGCGCCAACCTCGGTCAGATGGTCAGCGCGGCCGGCGAAGAAGCAGCCGGGTTGGAGCCATGAGCTGAGAATAGTGCATGGCCGAAATGCCGGGGAAACGCCTTCTCACCCGTGTTCTGACCGCGTTTGTGACGACGACGTCGGTGCTCGGCTGCGCACTGGTCGCCGGATGCACCTCGACGGGCACTCCGTCCACCCCTTCCGCCGGGTCGTCGCTGACCGCCGCCGGCACGTCCGCTGGCACCACGCTGACCACGACCGACTGGCCGACCTATCACGGCGACAACGCGCGTACCGGGTTCTCCGCCGCCCTGGCTCCGGCCGGCACGCCGACGGTCGCCTGGCATGCGCCGCTGGACGGCGCGGTGTACGGCCAGCCGCTGGTGATCGGCGGCTCGATACTGGCGGCCACCGAGAACGACACCGTCTACGCCCTGGACGCCGGCACCGGCCGGGTGTTGTGGTCCACGCATGTGGGCACTCCGGTGCCGCTGGCCGACCTGCCCTGCGGCGACATCGATCCGCTGGGCATCACCGGCACCATGGCGTTCGACCCGGCCACCTCCCGGGTGTTCGCGGTGGCCGAGGGCACCGGCGGTACACACACCCTGGTCGGTCTGGACGTGCACACCGGCCGGGTCGTCGTGCGGGTGGAGGTCGAACCACCGCACGGAGACCGGCTCGCGCACCAACAGCGTGCGGCGCTGACCGTGCTCAACGGGCGGGTGTACGTGGCCTACGGCGGGCTGTACGGCGACTGTGCCAACTACATCGGTTCGGTCGTGTCGGTCAGCACCGCCGGCACCGAGCCGATCAGCTACGCGGTGCCGACCAGCCGGGAGGGCGGTATCTGGGTGCCGAGCGGCGCCTCGGTGGTCGGCGACACGTTGCTGTATTCGGTCGGGAACGGCGCCGCCGAGGGCGGCGACGACTATGACGGCAGCCAGTCGGTGCTGGCGCTGTCCCCGGACCTGCGCCGGACCGACTTCTTCGCGCCGGCTACCTGGGCGGACGACGACGCGAACGATCTCGACCTCGGCTCCTCCGGCGCCACCCCGCTGGGGCCGTGGGTGTTCGTCGCCGGCAAACGCGGCATCGGCTATGTGCTGCGCGCCGGATCGCTCGGCGGCATCGGCGGGCAGGTGAGTCAGCTGCCGGTGTGCCGGGCGTTCGGCGGCACCGCGGTCGCGAACGGCACGATCTACCTGCCCTGCACGGATGGCACCCGGGCGCTGACCATCGACGCCAGCGGCACCGCCACGGTCCGCTGGCGGTCCGCCGTGCCGGCGAACGGTTCGCCCACGGTGGGCGGCGGGGTGGTCTGGGTGATCCAGTATCCGGCCGGCGTGCTGTACACCCTGAACCCGGCCACCGGCGCGGTGCTGGGCCAGGTGAATCTCGGGACCGTGCCGCATTTCGCCTCGCCGACACTGTCCGGATCGCATGCCTACGTCGGGACGATGGACGGAGTGACCGCCGTGGCCGGTGCATGACGTGCGTCACAGCGCTCGGGGTGTCGCGAGCCGCGCGAGCGGGCGGTCCACTACCTAGGCTTTCCGGCCGTGGACCTTGCCGCTGTCAATGCTGTCAACGCCGCTGTCACCACCACTGTCACCGCCCCAGTCCGAGCCGACGCCGTCACCACGGCCGCGATCTCCTATGGCCCCTTCGCCGTGCGCCTGGTGCCGCTGGTGGTGCTGCTCGCGCTGGGGATCGCCCTCGCCGTCGTCGGGTGGCGAGGCTACCGGGGCGAACTCGCGTTCCGCGGCCGGCTGGGCGTGCGCACGGCCGCGGCAGCACGGTCACCCGAGACGTTCCGGCTGGCCAACCGGGTGGCCGGACTGCCCAGTCTGGTGGCCGGCGCGGTCGCGGTGGTCTGCGGGGTGGCCGCGTTCGTCATGCCGAACATGCTGGGCACCGTGCTCTGCGCGGCCATTGGCCTGATCGGCGGGGTGCTGATCGCCCGGGCCGGGGGAGTCGCCGGCAGCCACGCGGCGGCGGCCATGTCGGTCGCCATGTCGGCGGCCGAGCGGACCAACCCCTCACCCGGTTGCGCGGGCTGCGACTGCGGTGCCGGCGGCTGCGCCGGCCAGTCCGAGGTCTGTGAGAAGCCGGACCAGCCGAGTCAGTCGGCCGAGTCGGCCGGCTGATCGGCACTTAGCAGGGTGCCGATGATCCGGTCCAGCGCGGCCAGGTCATCGGGATCGAGGGCGAGCAGCGCTTCCGGCGGTGCGTTGAGGATCGCCTCGGCACGTTCGGACATCCGCTGACCATCCGGTGTCAGACTGACGATCTTGACCCGCCGGTCCGCCGGATGTACCGCGCGCCGCACCAGCCCGCGCCGCTCCAGACTGTCCACCACCAGCGTGGTGTACGGCGGGTCGGTGGCCAGTTCCGCGGTGAGCTCGCGCATGGTCAGCGGTCCCCGGGTGAGCTTCCGCAGTGCCTTGGCGCGGAAGAAGCTCATGTCCAGCGCCGTGCTGACGGCCTTGCGCCGGTCGTACCTGTCCAGGACCAAGGTGCGCATGCCGGACCAGGCGCGGGCGGCCGAGTCGGTGGCCGTCCCGTCAGCCACTCTGTTGGCGGCCGCGCCGGTGTGGTCGGTGACCGTCATATCGGGTGGGATCGCCTTTTCCGCCATCACACGCTGGCCCATCAAGTCCGGACGCTCTCCGCTAGTTCACGTTCGCTGGGAAACCGGGCGGCGGTCGCGGCCGCCGTCCTCCGTGCCCATTGTCCCGTGCTGACAAGTCCGATGAGGAACAACACCGCACCACAGCCGACGATGATCCACCAGCCGGCGTGGCTGGCCCGCGCGAAGTCCGGTCCGACCAGGCCTCCGAGGGTGGCCACGCCGCCGATCACCACGGAGGGAATCACCGCGACGCCCAGCGACTGGCCGACCTGCCGGCTGGTGGAAGCGACCGCCGCCGCGACCCCGGCCTGGGCGCGCGGCATGCCGGACACGGCGGCGTTCGTGATCGGCGCGTTCACCACGCCGAATCCGACGCCGAACAGCACATAGGCGCCCAGCAACCAGGCGGTCGAGGTGGTGTCGGACAGCCGGGTGAGCATCAGCGCGCTGGCGGCGATGCCGGTTCCACCGATCAGCAGGGGTATCCGCGGCCCCACGGCACCAACGATCCGGCCGGAGATCGGCGGAAGAATGATCGTCATGGCCGCCATCGGCACCGTGTAGAGGCCGGCGCGCAGTGCCGAGAAATGCAGCACATCCTGCAGGTACAGGGTGTTCATGAAGAGGAACCCGCCCTGCGAGGCGAACGCGCAGACGGCGATGATCGTGGCGCCGGAGAACGGCGCGCTGCGGAAGAACCGGGTGTCCAGCAGGGCGTCCTCGCGACGAGGCTCGTACCAGATCAGGAAGGCCAACGCGATCACGGCGATCAAGAAGCAGGCGATGATCACCGGCGATTCCCAGCCGGCGCGCGGTCCCTCGATGATCCCGTAGGTCAGCGACGTCAACAGCACCATCATCGTGATCTGGCCGACGAAGTCGACCCGGCGGGCCCGAGGAGCGCGAGATTCGGGAACGAACCGCGCTGCCAGCAGGATGGCGGCCAGGCCAACCGGGATGTTGATCCAGAAGATCGACCGCCAGCCCACCGAGCCGACCAGCGCCCCGCCCACGACCGGGCCGAGCGCCATACTCACGCCGACGGCGGCACCCCAGACACCGATCGCCCTGGCCCGTTCCCGGCGTTCGGTGAACGTGTTCGTGATGATCGACAGCGCGACCGGGTTGAGCATGGAACCGCCGATCGCCTGCACCGCGCGGAAGGCCACCAGCCAGCCGACGCTCGGCGCGAGGCTGCACAGCAACGAGCCCAGGGTGAACACCGCGAGGCCGGTCTGGAAGGTCCGTCTTCGCCCCACCCGGTCCGCCGTGGAACCTGACAGCATCAGCAGGCTGGCCAGCACCAGGGTGTACGCGTCGATGGTCCACTGCAGGCTGGACACGGACGCGTTGAGCTCCTGCTGGATGGACGGCAGGGCGATGTTGACGATGGTGTTGTCCAGCCCCACGATCAGCAGGCTCATGCAACAGATGGCCAGCACCAGCAGGCGGCGGTTCCGGCTCAGCTCGGGCACTCGATCACCCCGTCGTTGGTTGTAGACCTACAACTATTACGAGGCTACAACCAAATGGCGGGGACTATCACCGTCAGTTGCGGCGGACGTCCCCCGGATGGGTGGCGAGGAGCGCCAACGGCATGCCCTGTCGACGAAGCACCCGACCCCACAGGTCCACGTTCGGTGGAGTCAGCACATCGCTGGGGAGAGCGGGCACCACGACCCAGTCGTCCCGATCGATCTCACCGGCCAACTGGTCGGTCTCCCAGCCGGCGTATCCCGCGAACACCCGCAGGCCGCGCAGCTTGGGTACCAGCGAGTCGGGATCGGTGTCCAGGTCGACCAGCGCCACCGGCCCGCGGACCGCGATCACTCCGGACAACTTCGCCGGGTCCTCACCGGTCCGCACGGCGGCCAGGCACAGCGCGGTCTTCTGCTCAACCGGTCCGCCCACGAACACGGCCTGCGGTCGGCTCGCATGCGGCGCCCAGTTGGGCAGCACATCATGCACGGCGACCTCGCTCGGCCGGTTCAGCACCACACCCAGCGTCCCTTCCCGGCGATGGTCGATGATGTAGACGACGGTTCGTCGAAAGTTCGAGTCCTGCAGGCTGGGCGCCGCGACCAACAAGGTCCCTGGTTCTACATCATCATCCGGTCGCACATCTGTAGATGATTCCATCTCCGTCGTGGCTCGTCCGCATCTGACCGCGTCGACGGGCTGCCGACGGGGCTGCCGCACGATTTCGGGAACAGGGTCGCCATCCGGTACGTTCCATAGGAAGACCGATGCGCCACCGTGTCCCCCGGGCCCACACCAGAATCGCCTTTGTGGAATACCGTCCGGCTGGAGCCACACTGCGCGCCGCCGCCGAGAGGCGACCGGGTGCATCGGTCCTCTGGCGGCCCCTGTCCGTGTCAAGCGGATGGGGGCCGCTGTTTTTCGCCTGACTACGGAACTCCCGCGTGTCGTCGCTTACGTCCGATCCGTGGTGACCGCCCATCGTGAATCGTCACGCACCGCTGTCGCGGCACCTTTTCCGCAGGTAGCAGGGCCGTCTGCCGGTCCAATGGGGACCGATGGCCGGGAAGTTCCCACCCTTTGGCGGCGTGGTCGAGTGGTCACCGCCCGTACCCTGATTCCGTGCCGCTCTTCCAGAAATCCGCCGCCGCGCGCGAAGCCGGGTCGCCGGGCTCGGCTCGGCCCGGCATACGGGACCTGCTCGCCGGCGCCGGTGTCCGCCGCCTGCTGGCCAGCCGGTTGGCGGCACAGTGGGGCGACGGCGTCTTCCAGGCCGGGCTGGCCGGGGCGGTGCTGTTCAACCCCGAACGGGCGGCCGACCCGACGGCCATCGCCGCCGGGTTCACGGTCCTGCTGCTGCCGTACTCGATCGTCGGGCCGTTCGCCGGCGCCCTGCTCGACCGGTGGGACCGGCGCCGGGTGCTGACCGTCGCGAACCTGCTGCGTGGCGTGCTGATCCTGCTCACCGCGCTCGCGGTCGGCCGGGGCCTGGCCGGTTTCTGGCTGTACGCCGGCGCGCTGATCGCGGTCGGCATCAGCCGGTTCGTCAACGCCGGCCTGTCGGCGGCGCTGCCCCATGTGGT
This sequence comes from Pseudonocardiaceae bacterium, assembly GCA_036384655.1. GTDB lineage: Bacteria > Actinomycetota > Actinomycetes > Mycobacteriales > Pseudonocardiaceae > DASVLX01. The sequence goes on along the minus strand of DASVLX010000310.1, from coordinate 9,752 downwards.
GCCCGAACGCGATCTGGTCGCGGCGAACGCCCTGCTCGCCACCCTCGGCGCGGCCACTTCGGTGTTCGGCGCGGCCTGTGCGGTCGGACTGCGGGCGGCCTTCGGCCCGGACAACACCGGTTCCGCCTGGGTCACCGTGGTGTCCGTGGTCGGGTCATTGTTCGGTGCCTTCTTCGCCGCCCGGTTCAAGCTGGGCTCACTGGGGCCGGACAACGTCAACGAGACGAAGGAGGCGATCGCCGCCATCGCGAGGGGGCTGGTGGACGGTGGACGCGCCGCGTTGCGCGCGCCCAGGGTCGCCGCCGGCTTCGTGGCGTTGTTCGCGCACCGCGCCGCGTACGGCGCCGGGCTGATGATCACCGTGCTGCTGCTGCGCTACAGCTTCCACGACATGGGGCCGCTGCGGGCCGGCATGGCCGGCCTGGGCGAGGTCGCGGTGGCGGGCGGGGTGGGCCTGCTCATCGCCGGTCTCGCCACGGCTCGGGTGGTCCGCTGGCTGGGGCGTGGCCGGGCGGTCTGCGCCGCCCTGATCGTGGCCGCCGCCACCCAGGTGGGGCTGGGCCTGCCCATGACCCTGCCAACCATCCTGATCGCGGCGTTCCTGCTCACCGCGGCCGGCCAACTCGTCAAGCTGTGCGTCGACTCGGCGGTGCAGCAGGACATCGCCGACGACACCCGCGGCAGGGTGTTCGCGCTGTACGACACCCTGTTCAACATCACCGAGGTCGTCGCGGTCGCGCTGACCGCACTGGTGGTGCCGCTGTCCGGGCGCGCGCCGCACCTGGTGCTCGCCGCCACCGCGTTGTATCTGGTCGGCATGGTCGGTTATCTGGCCGTGATGCGTTTCTCGCGCCACCCGGTGCCGGGAGTCGCCTCGACCACCGCCCAGCCGGTCGAGGAGTAGAGGCTACTGGCCCTCGGGCGGTTCGATGCCCCGTTCACGCGCCCAGTCCAACAGCGCGGCGATCGCCTCGTCGTGCTCGACCGGACCCCGGTCCAACCGCAGTTCCTTGAGATACCGCCAGGCCTGGCCGACCAGCGGACCGGGCGGCAGGCCGAGAATCCGCATGATCTCGTTGCCGTCCAGGTCGGGCCGGACCTTGGCCAGGTCCTCCGCGGCGGCCAGCGAGGCGATGCGTGCCTCCAGGTCGTCATAGGAGGCCCGCAGCGCGGCGGCCTTGCGCTTGTTCCGGGTGGTGCAGTCGGCCCGGACCAGCTTGTGTAGCCGTTCCGCGAGCGGCCCAGCGTCGGTCACGTACCGGCGCACCGCCGAATCGGTCCACTCACCGCGCCCGTAGCCGTGGAACCGCAGGTGCAGGAACACCAGCTGGGCGACGTCCTCGATCACGTCCTTGGGATAGCGCAGGGCGCGCAAACGTTTGCGGATCATCTTCGCCCCGACCACCTCATGGTGGTGGAAGCTCACTCCGCCGCCCGGTTCGAACCGGCGGGTCGGCGGCTTGCCCACGTCGTGCAGCAGCGCGGCCAGACGCAGCACCAGATCCGGCTGCGAGCCGGCGTCCTTCTCCAGGTCGATGGCCTGTTCCAGGACCACCAGCGAATGCTGGTAGACGTCCTTGTGCTGGTGGTGCTCGTCGATCTCCAGCCGCATCGCGGACAGCTCGGGCAGCACATGGTCCGCGAGGCCGGTGTCCACCAGCAGCTCCAGACCGCCGCGCGGATGGTCGCCGAGCAACAGTTTGGACAGTTCGGCCTGTACCCGCTCGGCGCTGATCCGGTCGATCTCCCCGGACATCGCTGTCATCGCCGCGACCACTCGCGGCGCCGGCTGGAAGCCCAACTGGCTGACGAACCGGGCGGCCCGCAGCATCCGCAGCGGATCGTCGGCGAACGACTCCTCCGGTGTCGCCGGGGTGTCCAGCCTCCGATCGAGCAGGGCGGACATGCCGTCGTGCGGATCGATGAACCGCTTTGTCGTCAGATCAACCGCCATCGCGTTGACGGTGAAGTCCCGCCGGACCAGATCACCCTCGATGGAGTCACCGAAGGTCACCTCGGGGTTGCGACTGATCCGGTCGTACTGGTCGGCACGGAACGTGGTGATCTCGCAGATCGCGGCACCCTTCCGCGAGCCGATGGTGCCGTAGGCGATCCCGGTGTCCCACACCGCGTCGGCCCAGCCGGACACGAGCCGCTGGATGCGGTTCGGCCGCGCGTCCGTGGTGAAGTCCAGATCGTTACCCAGTCGGCCGAGCAGCGCATCCCGCACGCTGCCGCCAACCAGGTACAGCGAGTGGCCCGCGGCCGCGAAGTGAGCGGCCAACTCATCCGCGACCGGCGCGATCCGGGTCAGCTCGACCACGGCATTGCGCTGCGCGCGGGCCCGCTCGGCGGCCGAGATGGGTGCGGCGGCCGGCGCGGGGCTGGGAGGAAGGTGAGATCGAGACATGGGACTTTCAGGATATCGGGAGACGAACTCGTAACGGCGGGTCACCACAGCGCGACCGCGCGGCCTGTGATTCTGCCCCTCGCACTACCATCGCAGGCATGTCCCCGTCGCCTGGTCGGTCCGGCGGTGCCCCGTCGACTCGGCGAAACCGACGCCGTGCGGGTCGGCTGCGCACCGTCGACGAGACATCGGCCGGGGGACTGGTGGTCGATCACGAAGGGCGACGGGTCGCGCTGATCGGCCGGCTCGACCGCCATGGTCGCCTGCTGTGGTCGCTGCCCAAGGGACATATCGAGGACGGTGAGACCGCCGAGCAGGCGGCGATCCGTGAGGTGCGGGAGGAGACCGGCATCGGGGGTCGCGTTCGCGCCCCGGTCGGCACCATCGACTATTGGTTCGTGGTACGGGACCACCGGATACACAAGACCGTTCACCACTTTCTCATGGAAGCGGTCGACGGAAGCCTGTCCGATGAGGACATCGAGGTCGCCGAGGTGGCCTGGGTACCACTGAACGAACTCGATCACCGGCTCGCCTACGCCGACGAACGGCGGCTGGCCCGACGCGCCGTGCGGATGTTGACCGCGCCGGCCACCAGAGAGGAAGCGGAACAGGCGTGAAGAGGCTGGCCTGTCTGGTCGCCACCGGGCTCGTCTTGCTGCTCGTCGCGTTGACTCCCGCCATCACGACGAACGCCACCACGACCGTCGTCGGCGCCACCCAGTCCGGGCGGCTGCGGATCGCGGTCACGTCGATGACACCGCAGGTGGTTGGCGCGACCGACACGACGCTGACGATCAGCGGCACGCTTACCAACGTCGGCGACCGCCGGATCAGTGACCTACAGATACGGCTGCAACTGGGGATGGCGGCCAGCAGCGAGGCCGCGCTGGGTTCGGCCGGCAGCGTGACGCCCAACGACCAGGTCAGCGCCTGGATCCCGATCGCGGGCTCGCCCCAGCCGGGCCAGACCCTGCCGTGGTCGATCAACGTGCCGTTGGCCGGCGCGCGCTCGCTGGGCATCACCGCGCCGGGTGTCTACCCGCTGCTGGTCAACATCAACGGCACGCCCGACTACGGCGGCCTGACACGCCTGGCCGCCGTATCGTTGCTGCTCCCGGTGTCGGCCGTGCCGAACGGCACACCGGTCGGCCAGTCGGCCAGCCCGGCCCAGCTCACCCTGTTGTGGCCGATCATGGACAGCCAGCCGCGGCTGATCGGCAGCACCGCCGCCGGGGTGGTGCTCTCCGACGACGCCCTCGCCAGCTCGCTGGCGCCCGGTGGACGGCTGTACGGACTGGTCGACTCGGTGACCTCGGTGCAGGCGAACGCGCCGGGCGGCACCGCACTGCGGTCGGCGATGTGCTTCGCGGTCGACCCGGAACTGCTAGCCACGGTCTCGGCGATGACCGGCGGATACCAGGTGCGCACCGCCACCGGCGGCACCGTGCCGGGTAGGGGTGCCGCGGCCGCCAAGCTGTGGCTGACCCAGCTCCGCCAGGTCACCAACGGGCAGTGCGTCATCGCCGTGCCCTATGCCGACGCCGACCTGGTGGCGCTGTCGGAGGCCGGCACCAGTGACCTGATCGGCCTCGCGGTGCGGCAGACCTCCGCCGTCGCGAGCGCCCTGCCCGGCGCCAAACTCGTCAGCAACGTGGTCTGGCCGGCCAACGGATCGCTGGACAGCGGCACCTTGGAGGCGCTGGCCAAACTCGGCACCAACACCGTTCTGTTGCCGTCGAACGCCACCCAGCCCGGCAACACCACGACCGTGTCACTGCCGACGGCCGGCAACTCCGGTGCAGTCCGCGCCGTGGCGGTCGACCAGCTGACCTCGTCCGCGTTGCTCGCGGGCCAGAGCACCGTCGACACCATCGCCGGGGTGGCCACCCCGGTCAGCCTCGGCGGCGTGGCCACCCAGAACGGTCTGGCCGCGCTGCTGTACCGGGCGGACTTCGACACCGCCAACCGCCAGCTGTTGGTCGCCCCGCCACGCCGGTGGAACGCGCCGGAGAGCCAGTTGGTCGCCTTCCTGCGCACCGCGCAGAGCCTGTTGGCTGATCAGTCCGCCTTGCCGGTCGCGTTGACCGACCTGATCGACCCGCCCGCCAACACCGCGAGCAAACCGGCCACGGCCACGCTGAACTCCCTGCCGGCGACCATCGGCAGCGGGGTCTCCTTCGAGACGGCGTCCGAGACCGCCCGGCTCGACGGCGAGATGACCGACCTGCTGGGCTCCATGAACTCCGATCACGCCACCCCGGTCGACCCGGCCACGCTGATCGACCCGCTCCGCATGGGCCTGCTCGGTGCGATGTCCAGTGCCTGGTCCGACCCAACCGCCGGGAACGCCACGGACGGCGGCACGACCATGGCCAACCTGGTGGACGCCCATGTCGCGGCCATCACCGGACGGGTCAGCGTGCAGCAGTCCGAGCTGACCATCTCGCTCGCCGCCAAGGACAGTCATGTGCCGGTCGCGGTGCACAACTCGCTGCCGGTGGACATCAACGTCAAGCTGAGCCTGTCCGACGAGGCGGGCCTGCAGGCGACCGAGGTCGACACCGTCCGCATCCCGACGAACAGCAGCTACACCGCGTACATCCCGGTGCGGGTGACCCGCTCCGGGCGGTTCTCCGTGGAGACGGTGCTGACCACGGAGGGCGGTACGCCGCTGGGCACGGCCGCCCGCGTGGAAATCGTGTCCAACGCGTACGGCACCATCATTCTGGTGGTCACCGGCATCGCGTTCGGAACGCTGGTCCTGCTGTCCGCTCGACGGATCTATCGCCGCGTCCGGGCGGCGAAGCGGACCGCCGCCTCCTCGCCCGCTGGCCTGAACGGATGACACCGATGGAAGCCGACCCGCAGTTCTCCGGCACGTTGCCCTTCCCGAAGGGCGGCCCGGACGCCCGGGTTGGACGGGCGGCGGACCCGCCCACCGAACCGTTGCGGCTGGCCGGCATCGCCGAACTCAACGGGGCAACCGAGACGGTCGTCGAGGCGTCGGCGCCGGAACAACGGACCTCGGCCGAGCCCCCGTCGCTGGCCAGGGCCAGCGGTTCGATGGTGATCGCCAACCTGGTCAGCCGGATCACCGGCTTCCTGCGGCAGATCATGCTGGTCGGGGTGCTGGGGATCGGCGCGATCCCGGACTCCTACAACCTCGCCAACACGCTGCCGAACATCGTCTACGAGCTGCTGATGGGCGCGGTGCTGGCCAGCGCCGTGATCCCGGTCCTGGTGCGCGCGCAGACCGAGGACGCTGACGACGGCGAGGCGTTCACCCAGCGGCTGCTCACCGTCGCGGGCGTGCTGCTGCTGGTCGGCACCATCGCGGCGGTCGCCTGCGCACCGCTGCTGACGAGGCTGTACTTCTCCAGCGGCGACCCGCACCGCACGGCGCTGACCACCGCGTTCTCCTATCTGCTGTTGCCGCAGATCCTTTTCTACGGGGTCTTCGGCCTACTGTCCGGCATCCTCAACGCCAGGCATGTGTTCAAGCCGGCCGCCTGGGCCACCGTGCTGTTCAACCTGGTCATGTTCGCCACCCTGGGGCTCTACCTGGTGATGCCCGGGGAGATCACGCTGGATCCGGTGCGGATGAGCAATCCGAAGCTGTTGGTGCTGGGCATCGGCACCACACTCGGTGTCGCGATCCAGGCGGGCGTGCTGCTACCGCCGTTGTTCCGCACCGGCCTGAAACTCCGCTGGCGCTGGGGCTGGGACCACCGGCTCTCACAGTTCAGCCGGATGGTGTTCTGGCTGGTGCTGTACACGCTGGTCAGCCAGGTCGCCTATGTGGTGCTGAGCAAGATCGCCACCGGCGCGCAGCCCGGCAGCTACACCGTGTACAGCAACTCGTGGCTGTTGCTGCAGGTGCCCTACGGCGTGCTCGGTGTCTCGTTGCTCACCGCGATCATGCCCCGGATGAGCAAGGCCGCGGCGGAGGGCGACATCCCTGGCGTCGTGAGCAACCTGTCCACCGGTAGCCGGGTCTCCGCCGTGATGATCGTGCCGATCTGCGCGTTGATCACCGTGCTCGGCCCCGAGGTCGGCATCGCGCTGTTCGGCCTGCGGCACGGCAACATCAGCGGTGCCGCGGTGATCGGACTGTCCCTCACCACCTCGGCGTTCGGCCTGGTCTTCTATGCGATCACCATGCTGCAGCTGCGGGTGTTCTACGCCATGAACGACGCCCGCACGCCCACCGTGATCAACGGGATCATGGTGGTGGTCAAGGTGATCCTCTTCTTCATCTGCGCCCACCTGTTGGACCCGGAACATGTGGTCTACGGGCTGACCTTCATCAACGGCATCGGGTTCGTGTTCGCCGCGATCGTGGGGGAGATCTGGCTACGGGTCCGGATCGGCCGGTTGGACACCGGCGCGGTGCTCCGCACCCTGTTGAAGGTGACCATCGCCTCGGTCTGGGGCGCGGCCGCCGCACTGCTGGTGGGCAAGGGGCTCGGCGGGCTGTTCCCGACCGGCACGCTGCTGGCACGCTCCTGGGTCGTCCTGATCATCGGCTCGCTTGTCGGCCTGCCGGTCGCCTTCGGCGGCATGTTGATACTCCGGGTATCCGAACTGCAGCCGGCGTGGCGACGTATCGCCCGGTTGATACATCGCGGATGACCCACGATCGGGTCGGCGTCCCGTAGGCTCGCTGATGCGGGGCGTGGCGTGCGAGGTCGAACTGGGCCGCGCACGGTGACAGGAGAGTACATGCGGTGAGTAGGCCGACCGAGCATTCCAGGGGCCATGGCCCCGCCACCGGATTCGACATGCCCCAGAGCGGCACTCTGCTGGTGCCCGGCGGGGTGGTGGGTGACGGGCGGTACCGGCTGCTCACCCAGTTCGGTGCCGACAACCGGGGGAACGCGCAGTTCTGGCGGGCGCGGGACGGCCAGCTCAACCGGGACTCGGCGCTGACGATCCTGGTCGGCGAGCCGGGCAACCAGCAGGCCAGCGTCGATGCCGGACGGACGTTGGAGCGCGCCATGCACGCGGCCACCTTCAGCCATCCCGGGGTCGCACGGGTGTTGGACGTCCTCACCCTCGGCAATGGCGTGCTGCCCGGCCAGGGAATGCTCGGCATCATCGTGGCCGAATGGACGCACGGCACCGACCTGCTGGACGTGATCAGCGACGGTCCGGTGCCACCGGCCACAGCGTCCCGGCTGCTCGAACCGCTCGCCTCGGCGGTGGAGAACGCCCACCACGTGGGCCTGGTGCTGGGCGTCGATCACCCGCAGCGCATCCGGGTCACCCCGGACGGCACGCTGCGTCTGGCGTTCCCCGGGCCACTGGCCAACGCCACCCTGCGGGATGACGTGCGCGGCCTGGGCGCGCTGCTCTACCTGCTGCTCACCGGCAGGTGGGCGCTGCCGGACGGGCCCGATTCGGTGCCCGCCGCCCTGACCGACTCGGATGGCACGGTATTGGCGCCCGGTCTGCTCAACGCGAGCGTTCCCGGCGAGCTGTCCACCATCGCGGTTCGCAGCCTGGAGGACACCAGCATCGGCGGTATCCGCACCTCGGCCGCGATCCTGCAGGTGTTGGACCGGGTGACGGCCGAGGAGGCCGCGGCCGCCTCGGCGGCCGAGAACCAGGACGGTGAGGGACACCCGGACGACGGCGTCTGGCTGACCAAAAAGCCCCGGCACGACAGCAGGACCCGCCGCCGATTGCTCCTCGCGGTCGCCGTCCTGGCGATGCTCACCCTCGCCATCGTGGTGTGGATCGTGACCTCGGTGATCGGCTTCTTCAGCACCTCGGCCGGCGAGAACTCCGGACCGATCCTGCCGGGCACCCCGCAGGTCACCACCGCGCCGCTTACCACCACTCCACCGGTCACCAGCAGCTCGTCGGCCGCGGCCAACGGCGCGGTCACCCCGGCCAGCGTGGCCGTCTACGACCCGTCCGGCTCGCCGGACAGCCCGAACCGGATCGACCGGGTGACCGACGGAGACCCGGCGACCGTCTGGCGCACCGACCAGTACAAGCAGCAGTTCCCGGCGCTCAAGCCCGGCATCGGCATCATGACGACGTTCAGCCAGTCGACCAGCCTGGCCGAGATCGACATCGACTCGCCAAGCCCCGGCACCGTGGTCCAGATCCGCGGCGCCAGCAGTGCCAACCCGAATCTGGCCGACACCCAGGTGATCGGCACCGTCACACTGATCAACGGGCGGACGGTGATCCAACTCGGTCCCACCCAACCGACCCAGTACCTGTTGCTGTGGATCACCACGCTGGGTGGCAGCGACGGCGCCTACCAGTCGCAGATCGGCCAGCTCACCTTCGTGCCGGCGCACTAGGCAGGGACTGTCCCGTGCCGTCACACACGCACCACACAGGCTCTGTAGTCGGAGATACACCCGCCGTTATTCTCTGCGCGTGACCACCGCGGCCGGTTCCGACGAAGACCTCATCGCGGCCCACGCGGCCGGCGATCCGGATGCCTTCGGTGAGTTGGTTCGGCGCCATCGGGACCGTCTCTGGGCGGTCGCGCTGCGCACTCTTCGCGACCGGGAGGAAGCGGCTGACGCCTTACAGGAGGCATTCGTCTCCGCATACCGGGCGGCCGCTGACTTCCGCGCCGAATCACGGGTGACCACCTGGTTACACCGCATCGTGGTGAACGCCTGTCTGGACCGGATCCGCCGACGTCAGGCCAGGCCGACGGTGCCGCTGCCGGAAAGCGGTCCGGCCGAGGTGCCGGAGCGCCGGGACGCCATCGCGGATCGGGAGACCCGGATGGTGGTCCAGGACGCGCTGGCCGAACTGCCCGACGAGCAGCGAGTCCCGATCCTGCTGATCGATGTCGAGGGCTATTCGGTCGCCGAGACCGCTGCCATGCTGGGCATCGCCGAGGGCACCGTGAAGAGCCGGTGCTCCCGGGGACGGGTGCGGCTCGCCAAACTTCTGGGCCAGCTACGGAACCCGGGTGCGAATGCGAACGTCCCAGGTGCCGGGAAGACAATGACCACTCGCCACGCGGAGGGACGATGACGGGCCTCGGGCAGCCCGGCGATGCGTCAACAGACCCGTCTTGGTCCCTGGAAACGCTTGCTGACCTGCAGGCCGGCGCACTGGATGAGCCGACGAGCGCCGAGCTCTGGCCGCGCGTGAAGGCCGATCCGGCCGCGGTCGCGGTGTTGCACGCGCTGGACGATGTCCACGCCGAGCTCAGCGCGCTGGCCGAGCTTCCCGCGCCCGCCATGCCGACTGATGTCGCGGACCGCATCGATGCCGCGCTCGCCCAGTTGCCGCCGCTCGTTCCGACGGCGCCGCCGGTGTCCACGGCGCCGCCCAGAGCCACCAGACCGGACAGAGCCGG
>DASVLX010000309.1:0-43027 GCA_036384655.1 Pseudonocardiaceae bacterium | reverse complement strand
CGGGACTCGGCCCGGGAGACCCTCGCGAACCTGCGGGCGGCCGCCCGGGAGGCCGAGGGACACCTGCGGGCCGAGCTGGATCGCGCGCACACCGTCAACCAGGCCGATCGGACACGCCTGACCAGCCTGGAGGATTCGCTGCGGGCCGCGTTGGCCCAGCACAACGAGCAGTTGGCCGCCGCCCGCGAGCATCTGGTCGAGGCCCGGCAGCGGGCCGAGCAACACGCCACGGAGCTGGCCGCCGAAGAGGCTCAGCTGAGGGCGATCCGAGACGTCGTGCTCGACCGGGACGCCGACGACCAGCAGTTGCGGGTCCGGCTACTGGCCGAACTGCTGCCTGGCGGCCGACCATCCCGGCCCGAGGCCGAGCCAGATCGTCAGCCAGATCGTCACCGTGACGAACTGGGGTGATGTGGTTGGACGGACCGATCAACGGCCGATCGGGCTTTCCGGGGTGTCGGGAAGATCGGAACAGGTCTTGGTGATCCTGGAAGTGCTACACGGCTGGACGGCGTCCCCACGCCGAGATCAGCGGCGCGAGTGTCAGGTCGAGTTCGCCCGCCTCGATGGCCGCCAGGTGCGCGTCGATCTCGGCGTCGTCGGCCAGTCCGGCCGCGAGCAGCTCGCCGCGCACATGCCGGATGGTCGACGCCTCCAGCCGATCGCAGGCCAGCCCGCCGACCGGGAAAGAGCCCCCCGCGGCGACATCGACCAAGCCGGCCTCACGCAAGGCTCGCGGCAGTGTCCGGCCATAGCGCAGGTCCGCGCCGCGGCGCGTCAGCAGCTCCCGGATCGCGTCGCGCAGCCGGTTGGCCCGCCGCTGCGCGGGGCCGCTGTCATCCAGGCATGCCAGCGGTTGCAGAAAGGTATCGGCGCCCTCGACCAGCAGCCAGCCGCCGGGCCGTAGCGCTGCCGCCATCGTGGCCAACGCCCTTGCCCGGTCGGGTACATGGATCAGCACGAGCCGGGCATGCACCAGATCGAACGTCCCCGGCTCCGGGGGCGGATCAGCGACGACGTCGTGCCGGCGCACCTCGTACCCGTTGCCGGTCTGCAGCCACGACGGGTCGATATCCGTGGCCAGCACCTGCCCCGTCGGGCCGACGGCCGCCGCGAGCGCCTCCGGAATACTGGGGCCACCGGCCCCCACTTCCCAGCAGCGCGAGCCGGCCCTGACCCCCAGTCGATCGAAGTACCCGCGCGTTACACCGTCGAACAGCTCGGCCAGCCAAACGAATCGCTCGCCCGCCTCGGCGCGCGCGTTGTCCAGCAGATATCCGCGGGCGGCAGCGGACTGTCCACCGAGCGCGGTAGTCCCGGCTGTCGGATCCGGTCGGTCACCGACGTGCGGCGGGCGGGGCGAGGAGGTCATTGCCATATGCTCAACCTCCCCACGCCACCAGCGCCACGACGACGGCAGAGGGACATCTCACACGGCCAGCGAACCCCGCACCTCCTTACAGCACGGATCGGCGCGTCCCGGTGCGTCGACGGCTAGCTGTGGGAGGCCGCCGCGGGTTCCGACCCGACCCGGGTCGGGTCGGAACCCGACGCCACGGCCGCGACGACGTCCGCACGACGCGCAGGGTCGTAGCTGCCGCCCTTCTCCTGCATGAGAACGTTCATACGGTTGAACGTGTTAATCAACGCGATGCGCGCGACGAGGGCCGCGAGTTGCTCCTCGTCGAAGTGCGCGGCGACATCCGCCCACACGGCATCATCGATGCCACGGCTGTCGGCCAGACGCGTGGCCCGCTCGGTGAGTTCGAGCGCGGCACGCTCGGCGTCGGTGAAGACCGTCGTCTCGCGCCAGGCGGCGACAAGGCTCAGCCGCAGCGGTGTCTCTCCCGCGGCGGCCGCGTCTTTGACGTGCATGTCGAGGCAGGCGCCGCATCCGTTGATCTGACTGGCGCGAATATTCACCAGCTCGCCAATGGACCTCGGCAGCGCCGACTCCTCGACGACCCTGCCCGCGGACACGATGTACTTCACGAACTTCGGCATGACATTGGTGGCGAAGGCATTGAATCGGGCCACGGCTTTCTCCTCGCTCTGCGTGGAATCGCATACACATCAATGACGGACGAGACGGACGACAGGTAACGAGGCCACGCGTGCGAAACCGGTCAGGCCGACCGCGCGGGCAGGTCCATCGCCCGCAGCCGCTCGGGATCGGTGATCGACTCCACGTCGACGATGCGGTCGCCCACGATCGTGCACCGCATGACCGCGAACGGCATCCCATTGGCACGCCACGCGACCACCCCCGGGCGTCCGTCGACGAGCATCCGGCGTGCCGTGATCGGAACGTTCCGTCCGCGTTGGGCCTGCCGAACGAACTCGGCCGGCCCGTGCCGCTCGATCACACCCCGCGGCGAGTGGATGCGCCACATCAGCTCGGGATCGAGTACCCGCAGCAGTCCCTCGAAGTCCCCGTCCTGAGCCGCCGCGAGAAACGCGTCGACGACCTCACGCTCCCGGCGCATGTCCGTGGGATTCCGCACACCTCGTACCTTGCGCCGGGCGCGGCTGGCGAGCATCTTGGTGGCGTCCGTGGACTTGCCGATGATCTCGCCGATCTCGGTAAACGGCACCGCGAACGAATCGTGCAGCACGAACGCCAGGCGCTCATCGGGCCTGAGCGTGTCGAGAACGATCTGCAGAGCCGCGCCAACGGAGTCGGCGAGCACCGCGTTGCGTTCCGGTGCGTGCGCATCGTCCTCGGTGACGACCCAATCGAGACGGTCGTCGAGCGACGTCTCAGCTTTGGCCGTGCGCGAGCGCAGCATGTCGATGCACACCCGGCTCACGACCGTGGTGAGCCAACCGCCCACATTGTCGATCGATGCCTCGTCCTGCCGGGCGAAACGCAGCCACGCCTCCTGCACCGCGTCCTCAGCATCCGCCCGCGAGCCCAACATGCGAGACGCCACAGCCATCAGACGATCGCGCTGCTCCTCGAAGAGCTCGGCCATCGCCTGATCGTTATGCGTCGCATCCACCCTGTCACTCTCCTCGTCGTCACCCGCTCATGAAACATGACGATGACGGACGCCCGGAGGTAACGGCTAGCCCATGACAGTCGCGATGGCGTTGGCGATCACTCCGCCGACCTGCTGATTGTCGGCAGCCTGGTAGATGTCCCAGAACTGTTCGGAATGCTCCTGCCCGTAGACCACGTAGCGGCCCTCGGAGGTGTCGTTCCACCCGATGATCTCGACCGCCGCGTCGCGGCCGATCGTCTGGGCGAAGCCCGTCCGCAGGACCGGCAGGGCCTCGATGCGCTGAACCTCTTCCCGGTCCCTCTTCTGGTCCTCGTCAGTCAGCTCGGCATCTCCGCGCGGCACGGTCACCGGCCTGAAGTCCTTCAACGGCGCGCAGTCGGGGACCAGTGACATCACGGTCGCCACCAACTGGCTGGTGGGGCACAACCGGAACCGCACGACGTCGCCACGCTGGCTGGCCACCACGGCGTTGCGGGGGTCGGCACCGGCCCGCACCGCGAGGCTGGGGGCCTCGGCGCCGTCGTCGCCGAACACCAGGACCACCGCGAGCTCGGGCTTCGCCAGCGTGCGCAGCGCCTGCTCCAGGTCCGGGCGCAGACTGCCGTTCACGATGAGGTTCTGCTGGTAGAGCGGCTTCCAGATCCTCTCGCCAGCGGACTTCTGCTCCTCCGGCGACAGCTCCTCGGTCGGCAGCTGCAACGGCATCAGCCGCAGGTTCACGCCAAGCTGCGGGCCAAGGATGCCCAGCGTGACCGCCGGGACATCGAACATCGTGCCGGGCATCGGCCGGTCCCCTTCGGTTGTGTGTCACCGATCGCGGATAGTGATCGGCCCAACAGGCCAAGAACAGCCGGCGCGTGGTCGCGGGCTGATCACGGCTTGTCGGGCCACACCCGAACCCTACCGGCACAAGAGCCACAGCGGGTGGAGTTTCGGCCAACTCGGACGGCGGCGATCCAGCCCGGCAACAGCGACCGAGAGACTAGGCGGCGCTCCCGGCGAACTGCATCGCCCGGTAGGGCCAGTTCCTTTCCGTGTTCCACTGGCTGACCACCAGGTGCAGTTGGTCCAGCGTCGAGCCCGGCACGATGTAACCGCCATAGAGCTGGGCGACATCCCCGCGCGCGTGATCCTCAGCGCGCCACGACACGCCCCGCAGGGCCGTCCCCCGGGGCGCCTCGTAGAGGTCCCCGGTGAGTCGCTCGATGGTCATCACATCGATGCGATAGTGGCCCGCGTCGAAGAACGCCAGTAGCCACCGGCCCGCGACCCGGCGCAGGCTCAGCTCGCCGTACGCGCCGGCCAGGACGATCGTCGGCGGATTGCCCCACGCCCACTCGCCCTGTCGGAAACCCCACGCCTGCCAGGCCGCGGGATCGGTGAGGCGCTCGGCGGGGACCCGTTGCAGGATCAGACCCCGATTCCGCTGGAACCCGGTCGAGAAGACATAGACATGCCCGTCGTCTCCCTGGGCCCAGGTCAGCATCTGGAACAGCCCGCTGTGCTGGTCACCGGGCCAACTCGCGCCGGTGCGCTGCCAGGTCTCGCCGTTGTCGGTCGAGCGGTGTATCTCGGTCCAGTGGACGTTGCCGAGCCCCTCGCACACCATCACATGCAGGAACATCTCGGTGCCGATGGTGATGACGTCGGTCGGCAGCATCGTGCTGACTCGCACGCCGTTGATCACCGAGTCGTGCCGGTAGGGCAGCACCTGCGCCGCGTACGAACCCGGTCCGGCCGAGCCGAACCACTCGATCCCCGTCCGCGCGGTCGCCGGGTCTCCGAACAGCACGACGGGTGACCGCCAGCCAGGCCCGCCCACCCCAGCCCGTTCGAAGGTGTCGCCGAACACCGACACGAGCCGCCCGTCGGGCGCGAGCGCCGTGACACCCAGATCGGTGCCGCCGATCCCGAAATCCACGGTGTGTCCGGGTCCGGTCAGATCCTTCACCTTGCGCATGGAGCCCAAAGTAGATTTCGTGACATCGACCCGCACCGCAGGCGAAGCAGGCCCCGAGCGGTCACGGCGGCGGTACTCACCCCAGCCAGCTGTAGGCCGTCTGCCGGGAGATCCCCAGCGCCTTCGCCATCGCGCTGATCTCCAACCCGGACTCCTTGCCCTCGGCCAGCAGCTCCCGCTGCCGGGTGCGCAGCGTCTCCATCTCGTCAGCGACCTCCCGCATCCGGGCGAGCAACTCCTCGGCGTCGGCGTCCGCGCTCGCTCTCGAATGGCCCACGCCGGGGCGTGGGAAAGCCCGGACCTCATCGGCATCCCAACGCTTCGCGCCACCGCGACCCGGCCGCGCCCGGGGCGCCTGACCTCGCGAGACATAACCAAGCCAGGTCGACGTCTTCACGCCCCACGCCGCAGCGCACTCGGCGCTCGTCCAGGTCTCCGCCACGAGCAGCAAGCGTAGAACCAAACATGGGTCAGCCCGGCGAAGCTGCCGGCGTCCGGCATCATGGTCGACGCTCCTCCAGTGCCGAGACACCCCGGACCTCCGCGAAGGACCTCATGCAGCACACCATCAGCCCGCACGGCTTCGACGTCCAGGCACTGTTCGACGCGCTGGACGAGCGCTGCCGCCGCGAACACCTCAGCTGGGCGGGGGCCGCGAGAGAGATGTGGCGGCTCTCGGCCGACCTCAACGCGCTACGCGGCTCCGATCACCCGATGAGCGCCACCACGATCACCAGCATGGCCCAGCGCGGCGACACGACCTGCCAACACGCGTTGATCATGCTGCGCTGGCTGGAGCGGGCGCCGGAAGAGTTCATCGCCGAGCCCAGACCGGACACCACCGGCTTCCCACTACCCGAAACCGACCCGGCGCACCGGCTGCGCTGGGACCTCGCCGCCCTCTACACGGCGCTCAACGACGCCCGACTCGCCCGCAAAGCCAGCTGGGATCAGGCCGCAAACCGCCTGTACTGCACCGCCAACCAGCTCACCGGGCTGCGCACCGCCAAATTCGCCACCGGCATGCGGCTGGCCATGCGGATCTGCCAGGGCCTGGGCCGGCCGGCGGTCGACTTCATCCACCCGGCGGACTGGTAAACCGCTCCCGGCGCTCTAGTCGGGATGGTGGTCTTTCCGGGGATCGGGGGCGTCACCGTCCGGGTTCGTGCTGTGCATACCACCCGGCAACACCAGTTCGGGCAGGAAACCATGCTGGTAGAGACGGTGCACGCGGATCTCGTCAGCGAACGAGAAAGCCAGGAACGTCGCGCCGAGCAGCACGAACACCGGGAGCAGGATGGTCAGCGACAGCGGACCGGGCAACAGCAGGAACAACCACGCCGGCAGGGTTTCCGCCACCGTCCGCATCACCAGCCGTAGCACCCAGTGTCTACTCGTCTGGTCGTGCAGGACCCACTGCGCGTACCGATGCGGGAGACGACCCCCGTAGCAGTAGAACAGCCAGAGCACCGGCCCCGGTCGGTTGCCCGCCATAACTCCTCATCGTAGGCGTCTTGCCGTGACGGGGCTGAAAACAAACCGTGCGACCGAATGTCAGACGAGACCGGGAAGTTCGCCAGCAGTCGAGTGGATAAAGCGCTCCCACGCACGCGAGCCGAAGGCGAGCACGCCGCCGGTGCGGTTCTTCGTGTCGCGGACAAGGACCGCCGCCGGGCCGGATGCGCCGACTTCCACGCAGTTACTGGCGTTGTTACCGCTGTAGGTCGACTTCCGCCAAGCTGTGTGGTCCTGACCGACCTCGACAGAGTTACTGGCGTTGTTACCGCTGTAACTGGATGTATGCCAAATAGTCACGGATCGTGAGCGTAGCTGTGTGAGCCTCTGAACGCCTGTTGGCCCCGACCGCGCTGGGCGGTCGGGGCCAACAGGTCTTGCATCACGCCTTGCTGGTGTCCTTCACGCTGACGGCGAACCGCTGCCAGGCGTCGGGGCCGAAGGCGAGTGTCCCGCCGGTGCGGTTCTTGGTGTCGCGCACTAGCACCGCCATCGAATGGGAGGCGCCGACCTCCACGCATTCACCGCCGCGGGGGCCGCTGTAACTGGACTTGCGCCAAGTCGTCATGTCTCGGATTGTGCCTTCCATCGCTGCGCCGCTTCCTCGATAAGGCCCAGGGAGGTACTGGCGCCGAGGGCTTCCATCCGGAGCACATCGAACACGAGCGCCGTCGCCTCCGCTGTGTCCGGGCTCTCCACGGTCTGCCCCTCCAACACGCTCTCAAAGTAGACGATAGCAGGCGCTTGGTCCGTCTCGGCGATCACGAACGCCCCGAGCAGGCCGAGGTGGACACGCTCGGAGGGGATCACCTGGATGTTAATCCGTGGCATCCGCGCAAGCTCCGTCAAGCGCTGCATCTGGGCGCACATCACCGTCGGCCCACCGATGTTCCGGTGGACGACCTGCTCGTCGAGTATCACCCAAATGCGCGGCGGGGCTGGTTCCTCTCTCGTCAACACGGCCTGCCGGGCCAGACGGGCATCGACCCGCTCTTTGATGTCTTGCTCGGTCGTTTCTGGATCCGCCTTGGCCAAGGTTCGCGCATAGTCCTCGGTCTGAAACATGCCGGGCACCAAGGTGTGCTGGAAGTACTTCAGTGTTCGCGCCTCACTTTCATACGGGTAAAACGGGCGGAACCCAGCCGAGAAGGGAACTCCACGCAGTCGTGCTTCAAGCCGTGCGAACGTGCCTGGCGTCTCGAACGCCTTGTCCAGCAGTTCCGCCTGCGCGCGAGTTGGCGCGCGCAGCACGGACTCGATGTTTCCGATTGTCGAGCCGCTGAAGTTGATCAACTTGCCCAGCTCGTCGCGGGACAGGCCGCGCTGCTTGCGCATCGCGCGTAGCTCTTCCGCGAAGAGTTTCCGGTCCGGGTCACTGACGGCACCGGTCATCTAGCACCCCCGCACATCCCATGAGGACTTGTCACACCCAGCGGGTGTCTTGGTACACCAGCCATTAACTTGCTGCGCACAGTACGGCACGTAGTGCAACCTAATGCTCATGACCGCCACAGATCTTGACCGCGACGCCGACACGCCGTTGAAGGTTGGAGAGTTGGCACATCTGACCGCTGAATGCCTTACGGCTCAAGGCTTCCGTGTCACCGAACCCGACAGCACGGACACTGACGGACGGGTGCTGCTGATCACCTGCCTGGGAGGGCACGGCACCCTGTATGTCGGTGCCTACGCCGATATCGAACTGCAGTGGACGTCCGACGACGGTGGGTTCGCCGACGCCCGTCAGATGGCCGACATGGCCGCCGCTCTGCTGTCCGACCCACCTCGCGACCGCAGCGCGGAAATGCCCGCCTGCAGCGCCGCGGTCACATTGAAGGGAGTCGTCGGCAGGGATCTCGAGTCCCGCGGCTACGACGTCGAGCTGATCGTCTACCGGGACGAGCCTTTCTTCGGCGTTTCCGCTGATATCGGCATCACCACCGGCGAACGCGACCAGGGAACCGTCTATATCAACGACGACGGCGGCCTGATGTGGCAGCGTGACTTCTGGGACGAGCACCTACCAGCCCCCGACCTCGCCCACACCATCGCGACCACCCTCGCCCGCGCCGCCCTCCACCACCCGTCGGTCCAGTAGCCGAATCCAACGGTCGCACGAAGATCAACAGGAGGAGAAACAGCTGGCCATTGGACTGTTCACCGATATGGCGAATTGCCGGGTCGCGCTCACCGCCCATCAGTTCCAGCAACGAATACCGAAGGAGCCTCGACCCGACCGCGTTGCGGGAGCGGGCGTTCCGATTCTTCGCACAGTTGACCTTGCCGGGAACGCGGGCAGGACCCGTCATCGTCAGGGGTGGTCCGATGTACTTCTGCCTCACCGACCCTGCCAGCCAGGCATGGACGCGGGTCGACGCGACCAACACAGTCACGCAGGGTGGCACACGCCGACTGTGGGATGAGTTGGAAACCGCTCACGACCTGTTCGAGCGTCTGGGACAGCCGAACCCCCAGGACTTCACGATCACCATCACACCGGATGGTCATCAGATCGTGAATCTTCCGCGCACGGCGCGATCCTGGCATCTGCCGCTGTAGCGGCGCAGCCGAATTGGATCATCGCGGTCAAAAGAAGGAAGGACCGAACGAGATCGTGACCACTGACCGAGTTGACTCCGCGCTGGCTGACAGGCTTGTCGCGTACGCGGCTGGTTTGCGTGCCAGCGGCGCCATCACCTCGCCGGCAGTCGAGGCCGCCTTCGCGTCCGTTGAACGTCACAGGTTCCGGTACCGAGCCGACGAATACCGACTCGACGACGTTGCGATCCCGCCCAACCGCGTGTTGGACTTGATCTACGCCAATAACGCTCTGCTGACCCACACCGGCGAGGATGGCGACCCGCCCTCATCCAGTTCGGCTCCCTCGCTGATGGGCAGGATGATCGAGGCTCTCCACCTGACTCACGGCATGCGGGTCTTGGAGATTGGCGCCGGCACCGGCTACAACGCCGCGCTCATCCACCACATCACCGGGACTGACGTGGTGACCGTCGAGGCTGGCGATCACGCCGCTGCCGGCGCTTCCGCGGCCATCCGTTCTGTCGGCATCGACCAAGGCGTGCATGTCATCCACGGCGACGGCTACGACGGCTACCCCGACGGTGGCCCCTACGACCGGATCATCGTCACCTGCGGGATCGCTGGCATTCCGCCGGCGTGGCTCGACCAACTCCGTTCCGGCGCACTGATCGTGGCCCCGGTCGCGCACGCCGGCGTTCACCCGATCGTCGCCGTGCAGGTCGGTGCCGGGGAAGGTTTCATCGGTCGTGTCCTGCTGTGGGGCGACTTCATGCCCGCCGCCGGCAATCTTCGCCCAGCCGGGCTGTTTCATCACGACCCAAGCGTCGACATTCCGGCGAGGCACGCGCTCTGCATTCCGGACGCCTGGCCGGCGCTCGACCAGCGGCCGCCGACACGAACGGCTATGTGCCGTTCGTGTCGGCGATCAGGGGCAGCGCCAACAGCAAGTAGGCATCAGCGGCCGACGGTGCGGTAGCGGTAGACGGACAGCGGGACGAAGATCAGCAGCAGCACGATGGACCAGCCGATGCTGGCGGTGATCGGATGTTCCAACGGCCATGATCCCGAGGCGACCACGCCAGGATTACCGAACAGCTGCCGGCAGGCGGCCACCACGGCCGAGATCGGATTCCAATCAGCGATATCCCTCAACCACGTCGGCATGCCGGCGGTGGGCACGAAGGTGTTGGAAATCATCGTGACCGGCATGAACAGTGGGCTGAGCCGGTCGGCGGTATCCTCGTTGTTGATCATAAATCCGCAGAACACGCCGACCCAGTTCAGCGCGTAGCCGAACAGCAGCACGATCCCGAACGCGGCGAGCGCCTGGGGAAATCCATTGTGGATGCGCCAGCCGGTGACCAGGCCGCAGGCGATCATCACCACCAGGCCCAGCGCCCCGGTGAACAGGTCGGCGCCGGTCTGCCCGAACGGCACGGCCGAGCGGGCCATCGGCATGGAACGAAATCGCTCCATCAGGCCGGTTCCGTTGTCGGCGGCCACCTTCTGCATGGTCACCGCGACCTGCGCCGCCGCGCTCATCACGAACATGCCGGGGATCAGGTATTCGCGGTAGTTGCCGCCGCCGGGGATCGGGATGGCGCTGCCGAAGATGTAGCCGAACATCACGATCATGATGATCGGGAACACCAGCATGCCGATGATCTCGCCCGGGTTGTGCAGGAGGTGCTGGACATCGCGGCGGACGACGGTCCAGCCGTCAACGAGTGTCCAGCGCCATCCGCCGGTGGTGGGCGACGCCGACCGGGGCAGCGCCGTGTCGATCGTCGTCATGAGCGCACCTTCTCCGCGTCGGTCTCCGGCAGCTCGTCGGGAGTGGCCGAGATGGTCTTGGTCTGGGTGGGCGTGTCGTCGGTTCGGCGGCCGGTGAGTTTGAGGAAGACCTCGTCGAGGGTGGGCAGCCGGACGGCGACGTCCTCGGCGATGACGCCGGCGGAGTCGAGTTCGCGGACGATCGCGGGCAGGGTGAGCCGAACGGCGCCGGGCATGGCGACCCGGACGGTCCGCTCGCCGGCGTCGATCTCGGGGTTGCCGCCGGTGAGCCGGCCGAGTACCTGGGCGGCGGTGGGCAGTGACTGGGGGTCGGTGACGACGACGTCGACGCGGCTGCCGAGCTCGTACTTGAGGTCCTCGGGCGGGCCGGCGGCGATGACGCGGCCGCGGTCGACGACGGCGATGTCGTTGGCGAGTTGGTCGGCCTCGTCGAGGTACTGGGTGGTGAGCAGCACCGTGGTGCCGTCGGCGACCAGCAGTCGCACGGTGTCCCAGATCTCGTTGCGGCTGCGTGGGTCGAGGCCGGTGGTCGGTTCGTCGAGGAACAGCACCGGGGGAGTGACGACGAGGCTGGCGATGAGGTCCAGCCGTCGGCGCATGCCGCCGGAGTAGGTCTTGACGAGCCGGTTGCCCGCGTCGGCGAGGTCGAATCGTTCGAGGAGTTCGTTGGCCCGGCGGCGGGCGGCCCGTGGGCCGAGGTGGTAGAGCCGGCCGAACATCTCGAGGTTTTCTCGGCCGGTGATGCGTTCGTCGAGCGCGGCGGACTGGCCGGCGAGGCCGATCAGGTGTCGCACCCGGTCGGCCTGGCTGACAACGTCGTGGCCCGCGATGACGGCCCGGCCGGAGTCGGGTGCGATCAGGGTGGCCAGCACCCGGACCGCGGTGGTCTTGCCGGCGCCGTTGGGGCCGAGGACACCGCAGACGGTGCCCTCGGCCACCTGTAGGTCCAGCCCGGCCAGTGCCTGTGTTTCGCCGAATCTCTTTCTGAGTCCCTCGGCGAAGACGATGGGTTCACCCATCGGAATTCCCCTCCTGGTGAGTACGCGAAGCGGTACTTGATGAGTACGTTGTACGCATCAAGTACCGTAACCCACCGCGTACAGCGTATGCAACCAGGTTCGCGGCTGCGTACGCCGGTCGTCAGCCCGCCGTCGCGGGCGCCAGGACCAGGACGAACTCGGCGCTTCCGTTGGTGGACAGCGATCCGAAGAAGCCGTAGCCCTTCGGTCCCTGGATGCTGAAGTCGGAGAACGCGACCGGCAATGATCCGGCGGCCTCGATCTTCGAGCCGTCACGCCGCGCGGTCAGCGTCACGGTGACCGGCTTGGTGGTGCCGTTGAGGCTGAGGGTGGCCGGCACGGTCTGGTCGATCGTGGTGCCTGAGATGAACTCCGCGGGCAGCGTAACCGGCTGGGTCAGGGTGATGGTCGCGGCCGGGTACTTCGCGGTGTTCAGGCTCTGGACGAGCTGCGGCTGGCTGGTCTTGCCGCTGACCACGATGCTGTCGAGGTTGATCTGGAAGGTCGCGGTGCTGAGCTGGCTGCCGGCCACCGCGGCGGTGCCGGTGACGTTGGTCGTGCGGCCGATCACGTCGTCACTGGCGCCGAGGAAGCTCTCCTTGAGCCGGAAGCCGGCCTCGGATCCCGTGGTGGCGTTGTAGGTGCCGGCGAGGGTTCCGGTGGGTGCCGCGACGGCGCCGGCGGGCAGTGCCAGCGCCGGTTTCGCCGGTTGCGCGTTGATGCTGAGAACCGCCCCACCGATGACGAGGACGATGATCACCACGATGCCCCCGACGATCCACCTCCACCAGTGGTGCCGTCGCTTGGGCCGCTGTGGCTGAAGCTCCTGGTCGGAGCGTGTCTGTGAGTACGACATCGCCTTTCTCCCTCCCGTTTGGGGTTCCCAGCTACTAGACTCGGCTTGATGGAACTTGAGATACAGAGTCCAAAGTCCCAATGAGTCGTAATGTACATCAAGAGCACGCGAGGGGGGCGAGGTAGGAGAGACGATGGTGGATTCGCAGGCACCGACGGGCCTGGCGCGGCGCGGGCGCAGGCTGCCGGAGGACGAGACCGAGCAGCGGATGCTGAGCGCGGCGATGGCCATGGTGCGAGAGGTCGGCCTGACCGTGAGCCTGGAGCACATCCGGTTCGAGGACGTGATCCGGAAGGCCGACGTGTCCCGCAGCAGCGCCTACCGGCGGTGGCCGCATAAGGATCTGTTCTTCAGTGATCTGGTGCTGGAACTGGCCCGCGACCCGGTGCCCGGGATCATGACGGACGAGATAGAACTGATCCGGCACATCATCACCGGACGGTTGGACCGGCTTGATGACCCCGAGGCCCGCCGCGCGCTCGCCATCGAACTGTTCCGGCAGCTGCCGGTGCTGGACTTCGAGACCCTGTCCGCGTCGCCGGGCTGGCGCACCTATCTCGCCCTGCAGGCCACCCTGTTGAGCCTGGCCGACGGTGGGCTGCGGGACCAGGTGCAGGCCGCGCTCGCCCAGGCCGAACGCGCCCACCTGGTCCGGATCGCGCAGGCGTGGACGGCGATGGCGAGCCTGCTGGGGTTCCGGCTGCGCACGGACTCCGGCGTCACGTACGAGACACTCGCCGAGTTGCTCAACGCCATCTCGCGTGGCCTGGTCGTGACGGCGCTGACCGTGCCGGAGATCGCCGGGCACCGCGCGGCCGCCCGGCCGTTCGGCACACCCGAGACCGCCGAATGGTCGCTGCCGGCGCTGGGCCTGGGTGCTCTGGCGAACGCCTTCCTGGAACCCGACCCGGACTTCACCTGGGACGCGGCGAAGGTCGCGGCGATCCGCGACGTGCTCATGGCGTCGGCCCCGGAGACGGAGAGGACCGGCGGGGACACGGTCGGTGATGAGCAGCGCCCGTAGCCCACAGCGTACGGTGTATGCAACTAGTATCGCTGTCGTGATGGACGATGAGCGGAACGTGATCATCTGGGCACGGCCGGAGGTGACCGGCCGCGGCAAGGCACCCGCCTACACCAGGGGGCAGATCGCCAAGGCCGCCGTCACCCTCGCCGACGCACACGGCATCGAGGCGGTGTCCATGCGGCACGTCGCCGCCGAGATCGGCTCCGGCACCATGTCGCTGTACCGGTACGTGCACGGCAAGGACGAGCTGCACGAGCTGATGGTCGACTACGTGTCCGAACCGCTCGCCCTGCCGGATGATCTGGACTGGCGGGACACGCTGCGCGAACTCGCCGTGCGCAGCCGCCAGCTGGTCCTGACGCACCCCTGGTATCCGGTGCTGGAGGCGAGCGTCGCGTTCCCCGGCCCGCGCGTGCAGCGCGCGTTCGAGTCATTCCTCGCCCACCTGGACGGTCTGGGCCTGGACATCGACGAGATGCTCGAGATCGCCCAGATGGCGCGCAGCATCTCGTTCTACTTCGCGCAGAACGAGATGCAGGAGGAAGCCGCCATCCGCGGCACCGGCCTGGATCGCAGACACTGGATGCTCCGCTTCGGCCCCTATGTCAAGAGCGTCATCGACAGCGGTGAGTTCCCCTACCTGTCCCGGGTCGTGATCGACGCCCGGACTCCACATCTGGACGCCGACGTCCGGTTCGAGCGGATCATCGACCGGTTCATCGCCGGAGTGGCCGCGACCCTACCGGGTAAGCCGGCCGATCCAGGCGACGACACGCACTGAACCTTCATCTGTTCCGCACGCCGATCACACGGTTTCTGCCCGTAGGCTGAGCCGGTGCTGACGCAGACGGTGACCGACACCGGAACCGAGGCCGCCGCCCGGGGCTCGGGCGGGCGGGCTCGGCGGCCGTGGCCGAAGCGGTTGCTGCCGAGCCGGGGCACGCTGGTGCGGCTGGTCCTGTCCGTCGGCGGCGGGCTGGTGCTCTACGCGAGCTTCCCGCCGCGCCCGTTGTGGTGGCTCGCTCCGGTGGGGTTCGCGATGCTCGGGCTGGCGCTGTACGGGCGGCGGGCACGCGCGGGCTTCGGCTACGGCTTCTGTTTCGGCCTGGGTTTCCTGGTGCCGTTGCTGGCCTGGACCGGCGTGTATGTCGGGCCGATCGCCTGGCTGCCGTTGTCGGCGGCCGAGTCGGTGTTCGTCGCGGTCGGCGGCGCCGCGATCGCCGTGGTGCTGGACCGGCGCGGCGGACCGCTGTGGGCGGCGCTGCTGTGGGTGGCCGACGAGGCACTGCGCGCCCGTGTCCCGTTCGGCGGCTTCCCGTGGGGCAAGGTCGCGTTCGGGCAGGCCGGCGGCGGATACCTGTCACTGGCCGCCGTCGGCGGCACACCACTGGTCGGTTTCGCGGTCGCGCTGACAGGATTCGGCCTGACCGCGCTGGTGCTGTGGCTGATGCCGTGGCCGATCCGCCGGCCACGCCCGGCCGGCTCGGCCGGCGTCGGGTGGGGCCGCCTCCGGTCGGCGGTCATCCCGGCGCTGGCGATCCTGGTGCCGGTCGCGGGCTCGGCGGCCGCCTGGCCGCTGGTCGGTGTCGACCCGAACGCGGGCACCGCCACGGTCGCCGCGATCCAGGGCAATGTGCCCCGGCTGGGTCTGGACTTCAACGCGCAACGCCGGGCCGTCCTCGACGATCACGTCAGGGAGACCGAGAAACTGGCCGCCGCGGTCAACGCCGGCACCGTGGCCCGCCCCCAGTTGGTCATCTGGCCGGAGAACTCGTCCGACATCGACCCCTACGCCAATCCCGACGCGTTCGCCGAGATCACCCAGGCCGTCGACGCGATCGGCGCGCCCACCGAGGTCGGCGCGGTGGTGATCAGCCAGCAGCCCGGCCCGAAGAACGCGGCGATCCTCTGGGAACCCGGCCAGGGTCCGGTCGACCAGTACGTGAAACGCAAGCTGCAGCCCTTCGGCGAGACCATGCCGATGCGGTCGTTCTTCGCCATGTTCACCTCCTACGTGAACATGGCGGGCCGGTTCGTGCCGGGCAACGCGCCAGTGGTGTTCCCGATGGGGCCGGCCAGGGTGGGTATCGACACCTGCTACGAGGTCGCGTTCGACGATGTCGTGCGTGAGTCGGTGCCGGGCAGCACACTGCTGGCGGTGCCCACCAACAACGCCACGTTCGGGCACAGCGAGATGACCTACCAGCAGCTGGCCATGGACCAGGAACGCGCGGTGGAGCACGGCAGGACAGTGGTGGTCGCGGCCACGAGCGGGATCAGCGCGATCGTGTTGCCCAACGGCGAGGTGGCCCAGCAGACCACGTTGTTCACCCCGGCGGCCCTGGTGATGAGCGTGCCTCTGCGGTCGACCACTACGCTCTCTGACCGAGTCGGCGAATGGCCCGAATGGACCATGGTCGTCGCGGGTCTGCTGGCCCTGGTGTTCGCCGCCGCGGCCCGCCGCCGAAACCGGCCGACACCCACCCGACAGACAGAAGTGAGTACGCAGAGGCCGGCGCCCGTGACAGCCGCCGGCGAGGAGGACACGGATGGCGGAGACTGACAGCGGCGCCGAGCTACAGCCGGTGCTGGTGATCATTCCCACCTACAACGAGCGGGACAACCTCGGTCCGATCCTGGATCGGCTGGCGGCGGCGCTGCCGACGGCACACGCGCTCGTGGTGGACGACGGCAGCCCGGACGGCACCGGTGACCTGGCGGACCAGCGGGCCGCCGACGACGACCGGGTGCACGTGATGCACCGGACCGCGAAGGCCGGCCTCGGTGCCGCCTATATCGCCGGTTTCCGGTGGGGCCTGGAGCACGGCTACGAGGTCCTGGTGGAGATGGACGCCGACGGTTCACATGCTCCCGAGGACCTGCCCCGGTTGCTGGATGCCCTGGACAACGCCGACCTGGTGCTCGGCTCCCGCTATGTGCCCGGTGGCCGGACCGTCAACTGGCCGCTGAGCCGGCAGCTGATCTCCCGGGGCGGCAACATCTACTGCCAGATGGCGTTGGGCGTGGGCATCCGGGACATCACCGGTGGTTTCCGCGCCTACCGGCGGCGGGTGCTGGAGAAGCTGGCGCTGGGCGAGGTCGCCTCGCACGGCTACTGCTTCCAGGTCGACCTGGCATGGCGGGCGCTGCAGTCCGGGTTCACCGTGGTCGAGGTGCCGATCACGTTCACCGAACGGGCCATCGGCGAGTCGAAGATGAGCGGCGGCATCGTCAAGGAGGCGTTCCTGCGGGTCGGCAGTTGGGGTCTGAAGCACCGGATGGACCAGATCCGCGGCCTCAGGAAGACTCCGGCCGCCACCGCCCCCGCCGGCCGGAACTGATCACCTTCCCGGCCGCCTGAGCGGCCGGATCGGCGCCCGAGACAACCAGCCGATCGGCACAGTTGTGGGCCGCCCGGATCCGTTCCTGGCCGGGCGGCCCACAACTGTGCCGGGGTGGCCTGATCAGGCCGACTGGCTCCGACGATCGCGCAACAGCTCCAGCCGCTCGTTGAGCAGTTCCTCCAGCTCGGCGGGCGTGCGGCGTTCCAGCAGCATGTCCCAGTGTGTACGCGGGGCCTTCGCCTTCTTCGACTCCGGCTCCGATCCGTCGATCAGCTTCGACACGGAACCGTGCAGACGACACTCCCAGGTCGGTGGGATCTCGGCGTCGTCCGCGAACGGCACCTCGAAGTCATGTCCCTTGGGGCAGGCATAACGTGTGGTATGTCGCGGGGCCAGGTCGTGGTTGCGGTCGGTCTCGTAGCTGACTGCTCCGAGCCGGCTACCCCGTAGAACGCGGTCGGCCATAGTGCTGTCCTTTCGCTCGGCTCAGGGCTAGGGCCCAGGGTGATGCTCACCGAGTGCAACGATCGGAGCGGTGAGACAATTCCCAGCTCTCCGCGCTACTCACCCTCGGTGACCATAGTTCGTTTCGTACGGAAGTGTTCCTCCATAGGGAGGGGAT
Source organism: Pseudonocardiaceae bacterium (assembly GCA_036384655.1). Lineage (GTDB taxonomy): Bacteria > Actinomycetota > Actinomycetes > Mycobacteriales > Pseudonocardiaceae > DASVLX01. Next base: position 25,344 of record DASVLX010000309.1, on the reverse strand, counting down.
CGGAACCCCGACATGACGTGTTAACGCCCTCCCGATGACGTATATCACTCTTACAGAGCAACGAGTCAACATCGACCGTAGTGACGGACGCGATCCGTGACCGGTTGACGCCGCGCCAGGGCACCAACCTATCAAACGCGTTTGATGTAATATTCGATCATGGTCTGGTACAGCCCGCCCGAACCACCACCGTTCGTGAGGCTGGCCGCCGACCCGATCCGCTGGCGGCTACTCACCGAACTGGCATGCGGCGACCGCCGGGTCCGTGAACTGGTCGAGCTGCTGGGCGAGTCCCAGAACCTGATCTCCTACCACCTCGCCAAGCTCCGCACGGCCAGCCTGGTCGGCGCGCGCCGCAGCAGCTTCGACGGCCGCGACACCTACTACCACCTGAATCTCGCCCGTTGCGCGCGGTCACTTGCCGCGACCGGCACCGCCCTGCATCCCTCCCTCGACCCGGACGCTGGCTCGGCGCCGGAACATCATCCCCGGCAGACCCGCCGGATCGTGTTTCTCGACACACATAACAGCGTGCGATCGCCGATGGCGGAAGCCCTGCTGCGGCACCGAGCCGCACAGGAGACGGCGCCCGTCGACGTGGCCAGCGCCGGCAGTGATCCCGCGCCGCCACACCCGGCGGCCGTGCGGGTGATGCGCGAGTCCTACGGGCTGGACATCGCCGGCCACCAGCCCCAACCCCTGGACGCGGTCACCGGCCAGCGCTTCGACATGGTGATCAGCCTCTGTGACCGGGTGCGCGAGGCCCTGCCGACATTCCCCGGCCACCATGAGCTGATCCACTGGAGCATCCCCGACCCGGCCCTGCCGGTCGGCGGGGACAGCGCCGGCGACGAGGCGGATCATCCCGCGGTCCGGCGGGTCGCGGCCGAACTGGACGAGCGGATCGGGTTCCTGCTGCCGACGCTCGACCACGTCATGCCACACCGGGAAGCGAGCTGAGCGGTCCTTCAGCTGTCGTATCTGGGTACGGCACTCGTGGGCGAGGTGGGCACCACGTCGACGTCTGTTCGAGCGGTCAGCGACTTGATCGCATCGGTGCTCGCGCCGATGCCGGCCCAGTGCGGGTCGACGTCACTGGTGAAGCACCAGCGGTGGTCCGCGGGCCAGGCGAACGCCGGAGGCGGACATGGCTCGCCGTCGCCGAACTCGTTCTCCCAGTCCGCGAGGTCGGTGAGGGCTCCGGTGAAGAGCACATACCGGCGGTACGGGACGGTGATCAGCGGGCCCTTCGTGAGGTCCGGATCGAGAAAGGATCCGCTGTAGCCTTCCCACACGCAGAAGTAGCAGTCGTTGGCCGCCTGCGTGTAGTCGGCGAGTGCCAGCAGCACGATGCGGGCCTGCGTGATATCGGAGAGGTGGTCGTCTGGCAGTTGGACGTCAGCCTCCGACATCCCGGACATGTCCGGGTCGGGGATGTAACGCAGTCTGGCGTAGGCCTCGAACCCAGCCGGCCCGAAAGTGATCAGACGTTCCGGGCTGGCATCCGAGGCGGTCAGCCAGGCTGCGGCAGAGGTGTCTTCGCTACGCCGCAGCACGACCGTCTCCCAGGTATTCAGGCTAGTTGACCACGCAGTTGACGTTCGCCTGATTGTAGGGCTGCTCCCCGGTGTCGATCTCGCCGTCGACGTCGACATCGACGTGGTTACGCCACGAGATCGTCGCACCAGTCGACGCGCACGCCACGCGGGCATTGGTTCGCTGGGCGCTGCCGCCCCCGGGCCGGCCGGCTCCCCGATCGATTCCCTCCCCATGCGGCGAGCGTACGGGCGACACGGTCTGTCGTCGACAGAGATTCCCGCCACTCGACAGGAGTGAAACCGCTGGTCAGATCACCGGTTCGGCCGCCGGGCGCGGCTCGTTCCTGCCGGCCATGCTGGCCGGCAGGACGTTGCCGGCCGCCTCGACGGCGCGGCGCAGGTTCAGTGGCAACAGCAGACCCAGACCCACGATGAAGAACACCACCAGCGACAGGATCGCCTCCCGGTAGCTGCCGGTGTTCTGCAGCGTGAGGCCGAACAGCAGTGGCCCGAGCGCGCTGGACCCCGAACTGGAGATCTCGTAGACGCTGAAGTACTCGGCTTCCTTGCCCGCCGGAACGAGACTCGAGTACAGCGACCGGGACAGAGCCTGGCTGCCGCCGAGCACGATCGACAGCACCAGGGCCAGCGCGTAGAACTGGAAAACCGCGCCCGCCTGCACGAAGTAGGCGGCGCCGACCACGCCGATCCACACGACCAGGCTGCCCGCGATCACCCGTTTCGCACCCCAGACCTGCGCGAGCCGGCCCAACAGCAGCGCACCGCCGAACGCGGCGAACTGCACGATCAGGATCGCGGTCAACAGCGTGTTCGAGCCGAGTCTCAGTTCCTCCTGGCCGTAGTCGGCGGACAGGGTGGTGACCGTGGTGATGCCGTCGTAGTAGACGAGGTAGGCGATCAGGAACAGCAGGGTCATGGGGAAGTGGCGGGCGTTGCGGAAGGTGCTGCCCAGTTCCCGGAACCCGGCCAGCAGCACGCCGCCCTGGATGCGCTCCCGCTGGTGCGCGTTACGCGGAGCGTTGCGCAGCAGGAACAGCGGGATGATCGCGAACAGCGCCCACCAGATGCCGGCCGCCGACAGCGACAACCTGGCGAGCAGCTCGCTGTCGGTGATGAAGAACGAACCCACGAAGCTGACCGCCAGCAGCAGGCCGCCGCCCACGTAGCCGGACGCCCAGCCGACGGAGGACACCTTGTCCCGGTCGTCGGCGTCGGCCAGGTCGGCCAGCATCGAGTTCAGCACGACCTTGGCGCAGGTGTAGCTGATGTAGGCGGCGACCAGCAGACCGACACCCAACGCCCAGTTGGTCCGGGTGATGAACCACATCGCGGCGCAGGACAGCGCGCCCAGGTAGCCGAAGCCGAGGATCAGCTCGCGCTTGCGGCCGGTGCGGTCGGCCACCGCGCCCATGATCGGCATCAGGAAAACCAGGACGATCGCGCAGAACGACACGACATACGCGAACAGTGAGCCCGGCGCGATCGGGATCCCCAGAATGTGCAGGCGACCGTTGGCACCCACCGCGTTCTTCGCGACCGCCGGCAGATACCGGCTCATGAACACGGTGATCACGCTGGTCTCGAAGCTGTGCGAACCCCACGCGTAGGCGTACCAGCCCCACCGCTGGCGGCGACGACGCGCCTCACCACCGGGTGGGTCCGCCGCTGCCGCCGCGGGTATCGATCTGCCCTCCGCTGCCTGGTCGCCCACCGGGCCAGCCGCCTTTCGCTTCTCACCTGCGGTAGGCGCGACTGTAGCCGCCGGAACCGCCGTCCGGGGTGGATCTCACCGAACGTTCACCGTCGATTTTCATGCCCCGGCGCCGCCACATCGGCATCACTCACGGGTGTGACGCCCGATGATGGCGAGTTCCGTGTTGCGGTTGTGACCACTGTGAACCGAACCTAGCTTCGGCTCATGACCACGTTCCGCCGCCTCGCCGGCTCGCTGACCTGCGCCGTTGTCGCAGCGGCGGGCGTGATGTTCGCTTTCCCGGGCACCGCCTCGGCCGATCCCAGCCCGGACACCTGGGCGCTGCTGCGGCACTGCGAGTCCCGTGGCGACTACACGGCCGTCTCCGCCAACGGTCTGTACTTCGGCGCCTACCAGTTCGACCTCGCCACCTGGGAGTCCGTCGGCGGCACCGGTTATCCGGACGAGGCCAGCCCACTGGAACAGGACTACCGGGCGCTGTACCTGTACCGGATGCGCGGCTGGCAACCGTGGACCTGCGCGACCATCCTCGGCCTGCTGCCCGACGCGGACGCCGCCAGCCACATCGTGCCCACCCTGGCCGACGCCGAACTCATCTCCGGTACCCCCGCCCCCGCTGATGCGGACTCAGGCACCTGATCGGTGGACCGTGACCTCGACGGAGTCTTGGGCGACGTCGAGCATGAGCGCGATGGCCTCCGTGGCCATGGCCGCGACCTGATCCAGGCGGCGGGCCTGGGTGTGCACACCCGGCAGTTCCGGCCCACCACTCGCCGCAACGCTCGGCCAGTACCTCGTACGTCGTCATCGTCGTCATTCTCGCCCACCGTCGATCAGGTCGTGGACCATCTGGGCGACGAGGTCGCGGCGCGTGTCGGCGGACAGTGGCTGGGCGGCCAGGACATCGCCACGCAGTTGGCCGTCGGCCTCCGTCCTCCGGTGCACCTGATCACGCACGGCGGGGCGTTCATCATCCGGGTGCCCGAACAGGAGGACAACGTCTACCGGGCCTCCGCGCCCTGCCCGGCCAGACGCTCTCGATGTCGTCATGACCGGCTGCCCGCATGGTCAGGTAGATGTCGAGCTGGGCCGCGCCGGCGAGAAGGGCGCGGCCGCGCGTGGTCAGCCTGCCCTGCCAGGAGCCGAGAAATGTGCTCAACGCGTCCGCCCCGCAGGGGCGCTGCGCGACGCGCTTCCCCCGTCCACCGGCGCGGACCGATCGTGCCCGGTCACATCCCGCTCAGTCGGGCGGACCTGGAAGGCGCGGACGCGGTCATTTTCGTCGCCGACACCGACGGCAAACGAGTTCAGTACGGGTAGACAGGCGGCCGGCCGGAGTAGAGCAGGAATCGAGAAGCGACTGCTCCCGGCCGCCGCTAGCGTGACCACATGGCCACGAGGACGGACACCAGGAGCGGCACACCGGCGCCCGCGTCGCCTGTCGCCGACAGCCACGACCTGATCCGCGTGCACGGCGCGCGGGAGAACAACCTCAGGGACGTGAGCATCGAGATCCCGAAGCGCCGGCTGACCGTGTTCACCGGCGTCTCGGGCTCGGGCAAGAGTTCCCTGGTGTTCGACACGATCGCCGCCGAGTCGCAGCGGCTGATCAACGAGACCTACAGCGCGTTCGTGCAGGGGTTCATGCCAACCCTGGCGCGACCCGACGTGGATGTGCTCGACGGGCTGACGACCGCGATCATCGTGGACCAGCAGCGGATGGGTGCCGACCCGCGTTCCACGGTCGGCACCGCCACCGATGCCAACGCGCTGCTGCGGATCCTGTTCAGCCGGCTCGGTGAGCCGCATATCGGCTCACCCAACGCGTATTCGTTCAACGTGCCGTCGGTGCGGGCCAGTGGCGCGATCACCGTCGAACGCGGTGACCGTAAGACCGTGAAACAGACGTTCACCCGCACCGGCGGCATGTGCCCGCGCTGTGAGGGCCGGGGCACGGTCTCCGACATCGACCTCACCGAGCTGTTCGACGACTCGAAGTCGCTGGCGGAGGGCGCGCTCACCATCCCCGGCTACACGCCGGGCGGCTGGAACTACCGGCTCTACGCCGCCTCGGGTTTCGTGGACCCGGACAAGCCGATCCGGAAATACACCAAGAAGGAACAGCAGGATTTCCTGTATCACGAGCCGACCCGGATGAAGATCGCCGGCATCAACATGACCTACGAGGGCCTGATCCCACGTGTCCAGAAGTCGTTGCTGGCCAAGGACAAGGAGGCGATGCAGCCGCACATCCGGGCGTTCGTGGACCGGGCGGTCACGTTCACCACCTGCCCGGAATGCGGCGGCACCCGGCTGGCCGAGGCGGCTCGCTCGTCGAAGATCCGGGGGATCAGCATCGCCGACGCCTGCGCCATGCAGATCAGCGACCTCGCCGACTGGGTGCGTGGCCTGGACGAGCCGTCGGTGGCGCCGCTGCTGGCGACCCTGCGGCACGCCTTCGACTCGTTCGCGGAGATCGGGCTCGGTTATCTGTCGCTGGACCGGCCGTCGGGCACGCTGTCCGGTGGTGAGGCCGCACGCGTGAAGATGGTCGGCCATCTCGGTTCCGCGCTCACCGACATCACCTATGTTTTCGACGAGCCGACCGTGGGGCTGCACCCGCACGACATCCAGCGGATGAACGGTCTGCTGCTTCGATTGCGGGACAAGGGAAACACGGTGCTCGTGGTGGAGCACAAACCGGAGACGATCACGATCGCCGACCACGTCGTGGACCTCGGTCCCGGTGCGGGCGCGGCGGGCGGCACCATCTGTTTCGAGGGCACCGTCGAGGGTCTGCGGTCCAGTGGCACGATCACCGGCCGGCACTTCGACGATCGCGCCGCGTTGAAGGACAGCGTGCGGAAACCGACCGGCGCGTTGCGGATCCGCGGCGCCACCACCCACAACCTGCGGAACGTGGACGTGGACATCCCGCTCGGGGTGCTGGTGGTCGTCACGGGAGTCGCCGGGTCGGGCAAGAGTTCCCTGGTGCACGGCTCCGTCCCCGCCAGCGCCGACGTGGTGTCCGTCGACCACAGCCCGATCCGTGGTTCGCGGCGCAGCAACCCAGCCACCTACACGGGCCTGCTCGACCCGATCCGGAAGGCGTTCGCGAAGGCCAACGGCGTGAAGCCGGCGTTGTTCAGCGCCAACTCGGAGGGCGCCTGCCCGGCCTGTAACGGCGCCGGCGTGATCTACGTGGACCTGGCGATGATGGCCGGCGTCGCGACCGTCTGCGAGGAATGCGAGGGGAAACGGTTCCAACCGGCGGTGTTGGACTATCACCTCGGCGGCCGGGACATCAGCGAGGTGCTGGCGATGCCGGTAACCGAGGCGGCGGAGTTTTTCGGGTCTGGCGAGCCACGGACCCCGGCCGCGCACGCGATCCTCGGTCGGCTGGTCGATGTCGGGCTCGGCTACCTCAGCCTCGGGCAGCCGCTGACCACGCTGTCCTCCGGCGAACGGCAGCGGCTCAAGCTGGCCACTCACATGGCCGAGCAGGGCGGCACCTTTGTCCTGGACGAGCCGACCACCGGCCTGCATCTCGCCGATGTCGAGCAGTTGCTGGGGCTGCTCGACCGGCTGGTCGACTCCGGCAAGTCGGTGATCGTCGTCGAGCATCACCAGGCCGTGATGGCACACGCCGACTGGATCATCGACCTCGGCCCCGGCGCCGGCCACGACGGCGGCCGGATCGTCTTCGAGGGCACACCCGCCGATCTCGTCGCCGCCCGGTCCACCCTCACCGGTCAGCACCTCGCCGCCTATGTGGGGGCGTGATCGAGGGGACACCCGCCGCCAGCATTGCACAGTGCAATGGTTATGCATGTTGTTCTGAGCGCTAGATCCAGTCAGTGATGTGACGGGTGTCCACTCCGTCCACGGGTGGTTCGCCGCCGGCCTCGCTGAACGCGTCCAGGGCGTCGACCAGCCACCGGCGGTGCGGGGCGGGCATGTTGGCGACGATGCCGGCGATCTCCCTGCGCCGCAGCTGCGTGACCCGGGTGACCACGGACGCGCCGATGCCGGTCAGGTCGATCACCACCTCACGCCGGGACATCGGGTTGACCTCCCGCTCCACCAGCCCCGCGACGACCAGCCGGTCGATCATCCGGGTCGCGGTGGACGACTTGACGTCGAGATGCTCGGCCAGCGCCGACAGCTTCATCGGACCGCGCGTGGACAACACCACCAGCATCCGGAACTGCGGCAGCGTGATCGACTCGTCCACCGCGGCGATCGACCGGGCCGACAGGCCCACCAGCAGGCGGGAGGCCCGCAGGACGGCGTCGGTCACCGTGTCGGCGGTGGTGACTCCGCCGCCGCGGATCGGGGCAGGTCCAACAGTCATAGCTCGTTTGTACCGAATCTCACAAACATAGTCAGTCTAACTGTTAGATACTGCAACGATGACTCGGGTGGACGGTGCCGCGGAAACATCCCTGCCGGGACAGCGATCACTGCCCGTACCCGGTCGCGTGCCGGTGCTGGAGTGGTTGCGGGAGAGCCGGGCCGGCCTGATCACCCTGGCCGTGGTCATCGGCGCCGGCGCGGGAGCCGGCGCCATCGTGTTCCGCTGGCTCATCACCACGTTCACCCGCCTGCTGTCCGGGCACCTCGACTACTCCGACGCCGGCCACGCCGCCAACCCCAGCCTGCCGTTCCTGGGCATGTACTTCGTGCTGGCCGCCCCGGTCATCGCCGGCGCGATCTACGGCCCACTCGTCACCAAGTTCGCGCCCGAGGCTCGCGGCCACGGCGTACCCGAGGTCATGTACGCGGTGGCGGTGCGCGGCGGGCGGATCCCACCGCAGGTCAGCGTGGTCAAGGCGGTGGCGTCCGCGCTGTGCATCGGCGGTGGCGGTTCGGTCGGCCGGGAGGGGCCGATCATCCAGATCGGCTCCGCGTGGGGGTCGAGTCTCGGCCGGCTCGCGCGGGTCCCGGAGAACCGGCTGCGTGTCCTGGTCGCCTGCGGCGCGGCCGGCGGCATCGCGGCGACGTTCAACGCGCCGATCGCCGGCCCGTTCTTCGCGATGGAACTGATCCTGCGGGACTTCGCCGCCGAATCCTTCGGGGCGGTCGTGCTGGCCAGCGTCACCGCGAGCGTGATCGGCCGGGCCGCGCTCGGCAACCACCCGTTCCTGCTGCTGCCCGAGTTCACCCTGCGCTCCGGCTGGGAGTACCTGGCGTTCGCCGTGCTGGGCGTGGTGATCGGCGCGGTCGGCGTGCTGTTCACCCACGTCCTGTACTGGATCGAGGACGCCTGCGACTGGGCCTGGCACGCCGTGCGCGGACCCGAATGGCTACGCCCGGCCGCCGGCGGTCTGCTGCTGGGCGGTCTGCTGCTGGTACTGCCCGAGATGTACGGGGTCGGCTATCCGGTGCTGGCGCACGCCATCGACGGCCAGTACGTCCTGTGGTTCCTGCTGATCCTCATGATCGGCAAGATGGTGGCGACCAGCCTGACCATCGGCATCGGCGGCTCCGGCGGGGTGTTCGCGCCGTCCCTGTTCATCGGCGCCATGGGCGGCACCGCGTTCGGAATCGTCGTGCACACCCTGTTCCCGGCCGCGACGGGCGCACCGGGCATGTACGGGCTGATCGGCATGGGCGCCGCGTTCGCCGGCGCCACCCGCGCGGCGATCACCGCGGTGATCATGCTGTTCGAACTGACCGGCGAATATACCATCATCCTGCCGCTGATGCTGGCGATCGTGGCCGCGACCGTGGTGTCCCGCGCGCTGTCGAAGGACACCATCTACACCCTGAAACTCACCCGCCGGGGCGTCGATCTCGACGCCGCCATCGCGAACACCCACGGCCGCCTGGGCCAACTGCGGGTCGCCGCCGTGATGCTGCCCATGCCCGAACCACTGGCCACCAACACCCCGATCGACGACGCCGGCGAGCGATTGTGGCTGTCCGCCAACGGCGTGCTGCCCGTGATCGGCGCCGACGGGCGTTACCACGGTTGTGTCAGCGCCCGGGCGCTCGCCGAGGCCCTGGCAGACCCGGACTGCGCCGGCCTGACCGTGGGTGACCTGGCGCTGATGCCCCCGAGGATCACCGAGGTTTCCACGCTGTCGGACGCGCTGCACGCGCTGGCCGGCGCCGAGGGCACCGGGTTGCCGGTACTGGACAGGCAGGGCACCCGGCTGATCGGCTGGATCACCCACCGGGCCATCCTCACAGCTACCCGACCCGACCAGGCCGCTGCGCTGCCCGGTCCACCGGGAGCCTGATCAAGCGTGACGATTCCACCCAAAACGGTTGAACTTGCAACCATCTCGCCTTGTTGGCCCTAAAATCCGCGGTAGCCCCGAACCCGCGACAGACCCCGATCGAAAGGCCCCAACCATGACCTCACCGGCGCCCGCGACCCCACCGGCATCACACGCCGACCTGCTGGAGAAGCCACTGTTCGCGCACCTCGCGACGGTCCGGCCGGACGGATCACCGCAGAGCAGCGTCATGTGGTTCCTGTGGGACGGCACCCACCTGCTGTTCACCCACACCAGTACCCGGCAGAAGTTCGCCAACCTGGCCCGCGAACCGCGGGTCGCGGTGTCCATCGCCGACCCCGAGAACCCGTACCGGTTCCTGGAGGTCCGCGGTGTCGTCGAGGACGTCCGCCCCGACCCCGGAGGCGAGTTCTACCGGACGCTGCAGCGCCGCTACGGCATGGACTACGAGATCAAGGACGCCGACGTACGTGTGATCATCACCGTCCGGCCCACCAAGTACATCCGCGTCAAGGGCGGCTCAGTACTCAAGGACTGAGTACTCCGGGACTGACCGGCGACCAGTACGGCCGGGCGGGCGTCAGACCCGCTCGGCCCAGACACCCCGCTGCCGCAGCACATCCCGCAGCAGGTCCGGCCGGTCGGTGACCAGACCGTCAACACCCAGGTCCAGCAGCTGGTGCATCTGGTCCGGCTCGTCCACCGTCCACACGTGGACCTCGGCACCGATCCGCTTCCCGGCACGCAGGAACCGTGGCCCGACCACGGTCAGCGGGCCCTGTTTGACCGGCACCTGCGCGGCCGCGCCGCGCGCCAGGCCGGACAACGCCGGCAGCCCCAGCCTGCCGCCCGCCCACAGCGCGAGCACCGACTGCGGACCCATCGACGTCAACAGCCTCGGCCCGGCCTGTTTCCGCAGCCGCGTGAGCCGGCCGTCGGAGAACGAGGCCAGACAGACCCGGCCCCACGCGTTGGTGCGCTTCAACACGTCCAGCACCGGCTCGACCGCCTGGTCGGACTTCACGTCGATGTTGAACAGTCCGCCCGGCACCTCCTCCAGGAGATGGTCCAACCGGCACATCGGTTCGCGGTGCCCGATCAGCGCCTGGCTGACCACCGACCACGTCTGGGTGCCGATCGCGCCATGCCCGTCGGTCGTGCGGTCCAGGATGTCGTCGTGGTTCACGACGACCACGCCGTCGGAGGTGGCGTGCACATCGGTTTCCAGATACCGGTAGCCCTCCCGCGCCGCGCGGGTGAACGCCGACAGCGAGTTCTCCATCCCCGCCAGATCATCGACATGCCAACCCCGGTGCGCGAACGCCCGAGGATGCGGTCCGGTCAGATACGGATGGTTCTGCTCATGCTGCACGGTAAGTAGTGTCCTCCACCGGCGTGGCGCGCAGCTGAGCAACAGATGTCCCGCTAGCGTCGCGCGAGTGGTCAGCGTAACGAAACGGACCAGTGCCGGACACTGTCAGTGGTGTGGCCGGCTTCTACCGGAGGAGATCAAGATCGGTCGGCGGCGCCGTTACTGCGGGCAGGCATGCCGGCAGCGTGCCTACGAGCGGCGTGCCGCGACACAGCGTGGGGGCCTGCCCGAGGACGCCGTGGTGCTGTCGTCCACCGAACTGGCGAACCTGCGGGACCGGTTGTTCCGGCTGCGGTGCGCCGCCGAGGATGTGCGGACCGCACTGGACGACGGTGCCCGGCCGGACGAACTGCGGGCGTTGGCCGTCGAACTCGGCCGGGTCGCCCGCGACGCCGAACGGCTCCGCTGAAACAACTTCCGGCGGTCAGACCCGCCAGTGCAACTCCGCGATCAACGCCGACCGCGCCTTTCCCAGCACCTCCGTCGGCACGGCGGTGGGCAGGTGACCGAATCCGAGGATGGCCGCGCCGGCGATCGGTGGCGCGTCGATCAGCCGCACCTCGGCCGCCGGTGCCGGCCCGGCCAGCCGTTGCCGTAGCGCCGGCAGCATGACCGGCGCGTTGCCGACCAGCACTCCACCAGCCAACAGCACATCAATCTCCGGTGTTCCAGGTGGATGCGGCGCAAGGCCGCAGGCCGAGAACGCGGCGCCGCGCCGCCTGGAACACCGGAGCAGGTCGAGGTGGCGCAGGCAGGCAAGCACCCAGGCGGCGATCTCGTCGGACAACCGGTCGACCAGACCGCGGGCGACCGTGTCGCCGGCGGTGGCCGCGGTGAAGATCAGCGGCGGTAGTTCGTGCAGCCGGTCATAACCGATCCGTCCGGTGTGGACGGCGATGGCGGCGTCCCGCACCGACTCGACGCCCCACAACGCGCGCACCTCGTCCACCAGGACCGTCGCCGGCCCACGACCATCCTCCGCGCGGGACGCCGCGAACATGACCTCCATGGCGAGTTGACCGCCGCCGCCCCAGTCGCCGGTGAGCATGCCCAGCGCCGGGAACCGCGCGGTGGCGCCGTCGCGGCCGCGCAACCCGATCGCGTTGATCCCGCCGCCACACACCACCGCGACCGCGTTGTCCGCGTGTGGGCTGGCGTGCAGCATCGCTGCGATGTCGGTGTCCACCACCACACGAGGCGCCCAGCCCCGCCGCCGCGCCCAGGCGGTGGTGCGGTCGATGTCGGCCGGCAGGTCGGCGCCGGCCAGGCACAGTGCCGCGACCTCGGCCAGCGGTGCGTCCGCGGTGATCCCGGCGCGGTCCCGCACCGCGTCGACGAGCTTCGCCAGCGTCGCTTGGGCGGCGTCCACACCGACGGTCTGGTGGTTGCTGCCGGCACCGCGCACATGCGCGAGCAGGCTGCCGTCGGCGGCCAGCAACGCCACATCGGTCTTGCTGTTGCCGCCGTCGACCGCGAGGACGGCTCCGGTCGCGGCGGCTGTCATGCCCGCGCCCACGGCAGGTACTGGGTGTTGATGGCGATCAGCTTGTCCGCCAGGCGTTCCGACAGATCGGCCTGCCCGATCAGCGGGTGCGCCAACAGTGCGCGGACCACCCGGTCCCGGCCGCCGCGCAGGGCCGCGTCCACCGCCAGCGTCTCGTAGCCGGACACGTGCGCGATGAGGCCGGCGGCCAGTGGGTCCACGCGCCTGGCGGGCAGCGGCCGCGCACCGGCCTGATCGACCACGCAGGGCACCTCGATCACCGCGTCATCATCCAGGAACGGCAGCGTGCCCCGGTTACGCACGTTGAGGACCTGCCGGCTGACAGCTCCGGGAGAGGCCGGCGCGAGTAGCGCGGCCATCAGCTCGACGGCGGCCTCCGAATAGAAGGCGCCGCCGCGCTGGTTGAGGATCTCGGGTTTGGTGTCCAGACTCGGGTCCGCGTAAAGGGCGAGCAGCTCCTGTTCCAGCTTCGCGACCTGGTCGGCGCGGGTCTCGCTGGTCTTCAGGCCCTCGACGATGTTGTCGTGGTCGTAGTAGTAACGCAGGTAGGGGGAGGGCAGCGCGCCGATGCGGCGGGAATGCCGGGCGTCCAGGCCGGTCAGCCCGTAGGTGAGGCCGTCGTTGCCGAGGATGTCGGAAAGCCTGTCCTGCCCGTGCACGCGCAGCGCCCACACCCAGCTCAGGTGGTTGAGCCCGAAGTGGTCGAGCTCCACTTCGGACGGTGACACGTCGAGTGCGGCCGCGGTCCAGCGCTGGGTCGTGATCGCCACATTGCACAGACCCACCGCGCGGTGCCCGGCGTCCAGCAGCGCGCGAGTCTGGATGCCGACCGGGTTGGTGAAGTCCAGGATCCACGCGTCCGGGGCGACACGTCGCACCCGCTCGGCGATGTCCAGCACCACCGGCACCGTGCGGAGTGCCTTGGCGAGCCCGCCCGCGCCGGTGGTCTCCTGGCCGAGGCAGCATTCCTCCAGCGGGAACGTCTCGTCGGTGCGGCGCGCCGCCTGCCCACCGACCCGCAGTTGGATGAGCACGATCGACGCGCCCTCGACGGCGGCCTCCAGGTTGTCGCCCCAGCTGACGGTCGCGGGATGACCGTGCCGAGCGAACATCCGCCGGGCCAGGCCACCGACGACCGAGACCCGCTCGGCGGCCGGGTCGACCAGCGCCAGTTCGGTGACGTCGATCCGGTCCCGCAACCGGGCCAGGCCGTCCACCAGTTCCGGCGTGTACGTGGACCCGCCACCGACGACGGCCACCTTCATCGCGAACTCCTCCTCGGATCGGCCTCGGACTCACCGCCTCCATCTTCCTCAGCCGGGCGAGGGGCGCCGGTGTTACGCCTCGACTTCGGCGAGCGACCGGAAGAAGGCCGCGTCGAGCGGATAGTCCCAGGACGCGATATGCACACGTCGGTCGCCACGCCAGACGAACCGGACCGAGGAAACCCGGGGGTCCTGCCAGACCTGCCTGGTCGCGGTCACGGTTACGCCTTCGACCGTGACGGCCTCGTCAGCATCGCGGATGGGAGCGTCCAGGGACGGTCGCTCCTTACTCCTGAGCAGCACCGACACCTCAGAATGATTGTCAAACTCGTGCGGCTCCGCCGGTCCCTGGCCGATGACCAGCCTCGGCAGCGTCTCCCCGGGCAGGTAATAGTTGTAGGTCACCGTGGCGATGACCATTGGTCCGATCCCGCCGTTTGGTGTGCGGGACGCGGCCGCGCCGCGCATTGAGAGCTTCCGCGTTCCCGACCAGATGGTCGGCGGGATTCCGAGCACGGGAAAGTCCACCGTGTCGGGAGTCGAAGGATGAAACCGCATGGATCTGTCTGCCTCCAAGCGCAGGCCGGTGTGGCTGGGTGCTGCTCGCTGCCAGCGGAAGCCATCCATATCCCGCTGGCAGCGAGCAGGGTTCAGGAGTGGATGGTCTCGCAGGGCTTCCCTGCGATGTCCACCCAGGTGTTGCACACTTGCTCACCGTTATCAAAGGGGCCATCGAAGTTACTGGCGAACGTCTCAAGAACGCCATCACCGCACAGCTGTTTGCCTGTGAATGCGAGCTGTCCGCCCTCCCAGTAACCAGCGAATGAGCACTGAGGACCGGTGGTGTAGGCGACGGTGTTCCAGTTGTTCACAGTCAATCCGGACCCGATCACCTCGATACAAACCTCCAGGTTGCATCCCGAAGCATCGCGGGGCGTGGCTGCTAGGGTCGTGGACGTCACATTCCTGGCGATCTGGAGGTCCGCGTCGCGCTGCGCGGCGTAGAGGGCGCGCACCTGCGGTGTATCCAGATAGACGGCGTCCGCGTGAACCCCCAGACGAGCGGCTTCGCTTTGGGTGAGCACGCCTTCGTGGGATTCAATTGACGACTGGATCGCCACGCTGTCGACCGTGCGTGTCGCGGTGGACAGGGTTTGGACACCGAAGGATGGTCCAGAACTGGCGAGCACGCCGAAAGTGAGTACCGCCAGGACCGTGGAGATACGAACTGACGATTTCATGAACAGTCCCCCTTGCAAATCGCTGCGGCTGGCTTTTCGTCGGCCAGTGAGATCGTCGCTGACGCTCTCGTGAGATGAGTATTGCATCCTTAGCTTTTGGCGGGTTACCAGTCGCCATGCACATTCGGGTGTATTCCTCACCGGAATGTGGGTGCACGCAGACATCCAGAGTGATAGTTTTCGTCACGGGACCTCCAACCGGGCCGGTGGGAGGTCCCGTGTAGGTGATCCGGATCGAGGAGTCAGTAACAGAGCGTGGCAGGACGGTGATACCTGCCACAATCTCGCGGAGAGCGCCACAGCAGCCGGGGCGGTGGGTAGCGTTCCGGCGGGGATGCGTGATCACGTCCGACTGGAATCCAGTCTGTGTGGGGTGGGCCTTGGCGGGTTTGCTGGAGATCGTCGCGAGTGACCCGAATCAGCATGCGAGCCGGATGACCGTCGTGTTGGCCGTGGTGGGGCTCATCGTGGTGCTGCTGGGGTTGGTGCAGTTGGTGCTCGGGATCGTCATAGCGGTGGTGATCCACCGCCACCGCGCGGAGATCACCCGTAGCCTTCGCTATTACCTGTATGGCCTGGCCATGGCGCTGTTCGGGGTGATCAGTCTGGTCCTCGGCGGGTGGCTGGTCTGGCTGGAGTCGTAGACCGGGTCCGGTCAGCCCGAATCGGACACGGTGATGGCCTGCATGGGGCAGGCCCAGGCGGCGTCGCGGATGTCGTCCTCGTCGTCGGCGGGTGCGCCGGCGACGCTGTAGCCCTCCTCATCGAGGGAGAACGTGTGTGGGGCGATCTGCACGCAGCGCGCGTAGCCGAAGCATTGTTGGTGGTCGACGGTCACTCGCATGTCGTTCACCGGATTTCAGCTCCCCGATCGATCTCAGCCGCCCAGCGTGACGAACTTGCTGGTGGTGAAGTCCGCCAGACCCTCCGGGCCGCCCTCCAGGCCGATTCCGCTCTGTTTCACGCCGCCCTGTGGGAACTCGACACCGGAGGGCGCGGCGCGGTTGACGATGACGATGCCCGTTTCCAGTTCCTCGCTGGCGCGCATCGCGGTGCGCAGGCTGGCCGTGAACACATAAGCGGCCAGCCCGTATTCGGTGTCGTTGGCGAGGTCGATGGCCTGCTCGAAGTCGTGGAAGCCGGTGACGGGGGCGACGGGCCCGAAGATCTCCTCGGTCATCAGGGTGCTGTCGGCGTCGACGTCGAGCAGCACGGTCGGCGGATAGTACGGCCCGTCGGGCAGGCTGTTGTTGGTGGCGCGCACGGCGGTGGCGCCGTTGGCGAGAGCCTGGTCGACGGCAACGCGGATCCGGTCGACGGCCCGCTGGTTGATCATCGGTCCGACCTCGGTGGCCGGATCGGACCCGGATCCGACGACCTTGCCGCCCAAGGCTTCCGCGAGCCGGTCGGCGAACTCGGTGAGCACGGATTCGTGCACCAGGAACCGGTTCGCGCACACGCAGGTCTGGCCGCCGTTGCGGAGTTTCGCCACCACCGCCGCGCGCACCGCGAGGTCAAGGTCGGCGTCCTCGAACACCAGGAACGCGTTGTTGCCGCCCAGTTCCAACCCAACCCGGGTGAGGGTGCGGGCGGCCGCGCGCATCAGGGTCTTGCCGGTGGCGACCGAGCCGGTGAAGGAGATCTTCCGGACGCGCGGGTCGGTGCTGAACACGTCACCGACAATCGTGGGTGGGCTGGCGGTGACGATGTTGAGGACACCGTCGGGCAGCCCGGCCTGCTGGGCGAGCATCCCGAGCCGGAACACCGACAGTGGCGCCAGCTCGCTGGGTTTGAGGACGACGGTGCAGCCGGCCGCGATCGCGGCGAACGCCTTGCGGGCGGACAGCACGAGCGGGTAGTTCCACGGGGTGATCGCCCCGACGACGCCGATCGGTTGCCGCACGAGCTGCCGCCAGGGTTCGTCGGGACCGCCGATCGTGACCCGCCCGGAGACTCGTCGCGCCTCCTCGGCGTACCAGTGGGCGAACTCGGCGGCGTAGTCGACCTCGCCGCTGGATTCGGCGAGCGGTTTGCCGACCTCGGCGGTGACCAGTCTCGCGAGTTGGGGCTCGTCGGCGACCATCGCCTCGGCGATGTCGTGCAGCACACCGGCCCGGTCGCTGGCGGTGGTCCGTCCCCACGTCCGGTAGGCGGCTTGGGCGGCGTCGACGGCGGCCACCACATCCGTGGTGGAGGCGTTGGCGCAGCTCCCGACGATCGTGCCGGTGGCGGGGTCACGGACCTCGATGCGGCCGGGAGTGTCGACGCGTTTCGACCCGATCCGCAGCAGTTCGTGGTTGTCCGGGCGCGCTGGGCTGACGACAACGGATGACATGGGACTCCTTAGCCAGCAACGGATTCGGCTCGTTCGCGGACGAGCAGGTCGATCACGAACACGCTCCGCCCCTTGGCGCCGACGATCAGCGGGTTGAGTTCGATCTCGGTGACGGTGTCGGCATGCGCGGCGAGGACTCGTTGCAGCCGGCCCAGAACATGGACCAGGGCGTCGACGTTGGCGGGTGGCCTGTCGCGGTAGCCGTCCAGCAGGGGGCGAATCGTGAGGGTGGCGAGCGCGGCCCGCAGCGCGGGCTCGTCGCAGGGCAGCGCCACGTGCGCGACGTCGTCGAGCAGCTCGACGAGGGTGCCGCCGGAGCCGAGGGTCAGGATCGGTCCCCAGTCCGGGTCGACGCCGACGGTGGCGAGCAGTTCCACCCCGGTCACCGTCTCCTGGACCAGCACGGGGGCGTCGGCACCCAGGTCGGCCCGCACCCGCTGGACCGCCGACCGGACGTCCACACCGGACCGCAGGTCGAGGTGCACCAGACCACGGTCGGTCTTGTGGGCCACGGCGTTGGGCACCGGTTTCACCACATACGGCGGATCCGTGAGATCGGCCGCGGTGATGGATTCGACGGAATCCTCGGGCCGCAGCAGCCGGGTCCGGGGCACGCTCGCGCCCAGCGCGGTGGCCAGCCGGCCGATCCCATCCCAGGTCCGCAGCTCGCCGACGGTGTCGAAAACCCGCAGCGGCACCAGCGGCGCCGGTGGCGGTCCGGCGGGTGGCCGGTGGGCCAGCCAGGTCAGTGGGGCCGCCACCTCGGATGGGTCGTCGGCGACGAACACGCCCGCGCCGGCGAGCCGGCGTTCCACGGCGACATCACGGCCGGCGGGCGGGTCCCACAGCGCGAACACCATCGGTTTGCCGGTCGCGCGGGCGGCCGCACCGAACTCGTCGGCGTGCCGCAGCAGCCGGTCGTAGCCGCGGTTGTCCAGGCCCGTGATCACCGCATCCACGCCGGGATCGGCGATCGCGGCGGTGACCGTGTCGACCAGCAGTTTCTCGTTCTCCACGATGCCGCCGGTGACATCGACGGGGTTGTGGGGGCTGGTGAACGGCGGCAGGGTCGCGCGCAGCCGGTCGAGGGTGGTGGCACCGAACTCCGCCAGGTCGAGATGGGCACGGTCGCAGGCGTCCACCATCAGGGCGAGCATGCCGCCGGAGATCCCCAGCAGCGCGACGCTCGGCGCGCGGGGCGGCATCGCCGGCGCCAACGCCACGGTCCGGGTGGCGGCGACCAGTTCCCGCATGGTGCCGGCGATGATCACGCCCCGCCGCTCCAGCAGTTGGGTGAGCAGCCGGGGCCGGGTGATGACGCGACCGGTGTGGGAGGACGCGGTGGCCTGGCCCGCCGTGCTGAGCCCACCGGGCAGCACCACGACCCGGACTCCACGCCGGCCGGCCGTGTCGATCGTGTCGGCGAGCCGGTGGGCGTCCCGGGTGCCCTCCAGGTAGAGGGCGACGACCCGCACCGCCGGGTCCTCGATCACCTGGGCCAGGTAGTCGGCGGTGTCGGTGACCGTGCCGTCGCCGGTGCTGATGAAGTACGACACGCCGACACCGAGGTCCAGCAGCCGGCGGGTGACCGCGCCACCGAGGCTGCCGCTGTGCGCGATCACCGCGACCGGCCCCGACGTCACGTTCTGCCGGGACGCCTCCGAGCCGAACGCCAACACCATCCGGTGTGCGACACTCCACAGCCCCTGGCTGTTGGGGCCCACCACGCGCAGCCCGTGCGCGGCCGCCAGAGTCCTCAGCCGGTCACGGCGCCGGGCACCCTCCGCGCCGGACTCGAAACCGCTGGCCAGCAGCACCGCGTTCCGCCCGCCCAGCTCGGCGTAGTCGGCGAGCAGGTCCAGGGAGGCGTCCGCGCCCACCGCGAACAACGCGAGATCCGGCACGACACCGATCTCGCCCAGCGACCGGAAGACGGGGCAACCATCCACTGTGGATCCGGTGGTGGCCTGGTTGTTCACCACGAACACCCGGCCCGGGTAGCCGTGCCGAAGCAGGTTGCCCAGCACCCGGCTGCCGATGCGCGCCGGATTCGCCGACGCTCCCACGACCGCGACGGAGGCGGGCGCGAGAAGATGGTCGAGCGTGCCGGGCGCGGTGGTCACCGTCATCGTCGTCAACCCCGTTGCCGCCGCAACGACCGCAGCAGCATCTCGTGCAGCAGGAACCAGACGCTGTGGTAGGAGGCGTCGTCGTGCCCGGCGAGCAGGTCGGTGTCGCCGTCCAGCACCCGCTCCCGGGCGGCCGCGAGCCGCGCGCATGTCCGGCCGAACAGCCTGGTGGCCGCGCCGGACTCCGCCGTGGCGGCGTGCAGGCGGGCGTCAACGTCCAGCCACCGTTGCACGGCCGCCATCTGCGCCTCGACGTCACCGGCCCGCACGGCGTGCTGCCAGGCGGTCAGCGCCGACTTCAGTTCCCCGTCGAGCACCGCGAACAGGTCGGCGAACGCCAGCACCTCGCCGCGTTCGGGGTCGGTGACCTGCCCGGCCAGCTCGTCGGTGACCCGCCGGCCACCGAGTTCCGTCACATAGACCAGGCCGCCGTCGTCGGCCAACGCCCCACCGCTGACCAGGGCGTGCAACCGCTCATCGGCGAGACCGATCTCGCTGTCCAGCGCCCGCACGGCGTCGATCTCCGCGACACCGCGCATTTGCACGCGCAGCAACAGTTCCGTCTCCAGCGAGGTCACGACGTCCTCCCTTGCTCTTCGCGGACCAGCGCCTGGGCCCGCCGGACGACGTCCGGCACGGTCCGGTCGACCGTCAGCCGCCCCCGATACACCGCGCCCCGGCCGCCATCCACGGTGACGTCCTCGCCGTCGCTCAGCCGGTCGAGCGCGCCGCAGCCGACGACACAGGGGATCCGCAGCGCCCTGGCGACGATCGCGGCATGCGAGGTGAGCCCGCCCTTCTCGGTGACCAGCGCCGACGCGCGGCGCATCGCCGGCAGGTCATGGGGTGAGGTTTCCGGGCGCAGCAACACCAGCGGCCGGTCGGGACTCTCACCGCCCCTGGTGTCGATCTCCCGGACGACGGTGCCGGTGGCGACACCGGGTGCGGCCGCCAGGCCTGTCGCCACGGGTGGTCCGGCCGAGCCGGGATCCCGCAGCACATCCGTCCACAGCTCGGACAGGTCCATTTCGGACAGTCGCCGGACGGCCTCGGTGCGGTCGATCACCCGCTCCTCCAGCAGGTCCAGCACGATCCGGCAGGTGGCCAGCGGAGCCGACTTCAACGCCCGGGTCTGCAGCAGGAACAGTCTTCCACGTTCCACCGTGAACTCGATGTCCTGCGGCTGGCGGGCGGACCGCTCCAACCGGCCGGCGATCTCGACGAGCTGTCGATACACCTCGGGCTGGGTGTCGCGCAGCAGGGCGATCGAGAACGGGGTGGCCCGGCCCGACACCACGGCCTCACCCTGCGCGGCCGCCAACCACTCGCCGCGCGGCACCCGTTCCCCGGTGACCGGGTCGCGGGTGAACAACACCCCGGTGCCGGAGGATTCGCCGGCGTTGCCGAACACCATGGCCTGCACGACGACGGCGGTCCCGTAGTCGTCGGGAATCCGGTTCATCCGCCGATACAGCCTGGCGCGCTCGTTGTTCCAGGACGCGAAAACCCCGTCGATGGCGTCGACGAGTTGCTCCTCCGCCGCGAGAGGCAGCGCCTGCCGAGTGCCGCCGGTCGCCTCGGTACCACGCTGGTCGCGGGCACCCAGCACCGGGGTGGCGCTGGCCACGAAGTTGGTGATGACGTCGGCGACCATCCGCAGGTCACCGAACTCGTCCAGCAGCGCGCCCAGCGAGCTGGGGGTGAGACCGAGGTTGAGGATCGTGTCCATCATCCCGGGCATGGACACCGGACCGGTCGAGCGAACCGACACCAGCAGCGGCCGCGGCCCGACCCCGAAGGCGCGGCCGGTGTTCTTCTCCAACCAGCCGATCATGTCCATGACCCGCTCGACCTGTTGTTGGGGTAGCCGGCCGGCGGCCTGCCACGCCCGCCAGGCGCGGGTGGTGAGCACGAAGAACGGCGGCACCGGAACACCCTGGGACGCCATCCAGAACAGGCTGGCGCCCTTGCCGCCCAACAACATCCGGTCCGTCGTGTTCACCAGGTCGGTGGCGTCCGCGTTGACGATCAGCGGATCGGTCATCGGCCATCGCCTCCCAGTGCGACCCGCTGGGGCACCGCGCCACCGGCGACCACACCCAGCGAGGCGGCGAGGTTGAGGCCGTCGAGCATGCCCCTGCCGTCGCCACCGACCCGCACCAGCGCGACCCCGGCATTGGCCAGCCCGAACCGGAAATACTCGGTGACCGGAAGCCCGAGAACATGGCAGAGGATCGCCGAGGTGACCCACGAATGCGACACCACCGCGACACACCCGCCGAGATGCGCGGCCGCGATCTCGCGGAACGCGGCGACAGCGCGCTCCGACGCGTCGGTGACGCTCTCGCCGCCGGGAAAACGCAGCCGGGCGTCGAAATGCCCGGCCGCGCCGGAGAATCCCTGCCGGAACCCGGACCGGATCCACGGCACGAACCGCGGGTGGTCGCGTTCCAGGTCGACCAGCCGTGCGCCGTCGAGACTGCCGGTGGCGACCTCTCGCAGCCGCCGGTCCCAGGCCACCTCGACACCCACGGCGTCGCCGATGATCTGGGCGGTCTGCTGGGCGCGCAGCATGTCGCTGGACACGATCGCGTCGATGTTGGCGCCGCGCAGTAGTTCGGCGGCGTCGACGGCCTGCCGCACGCCCGCGTCGGTCAGCGGCACCGGCTTCTCGCTGGAGTACCGGCCGTTCTCGTCGGGCACGGCGGCCTGGCCGTGCCGGACCAGGAACACCAGCGCGAAATCCGGGGCCTGTGCGCCGGTCATGCGGACGGCCTCAGCGTGACCGGCAGTTTCCAGAACCCGCGCAGGTCCCCATGCGGGGTGTATTCCAGGGAGCCGTCCGGGTCGAGCCGGTAGTCCGGCATCAGCGCGAAGATCTCGCCCAGGGCGACCCGGATCTCCGCCCGCGCGAGGTGCGCGCCGAGGCAGGTGTGCGGGCCGGCGCCGAACGCCAGGTGCGGGTTGGGGCGGCGGTCGATGACGCAGCGGTCGGCGTCGGTGAACCGCCGCGGGTCACGGTTGGCGGCGCCGTAGCACATCGCGACCGTCGAGTCCGCCGGGATCACGCTGTCGTGCAGCGTCGTCTCGCCGGTGGATGTGCGGCCCAGCAACTGGATCGGGGACATGAAGCGGAGGAACTCCTCGACCGCGTCCGGCAGCAGGTCGGGGTTGTCGATGAGCCGCCGCCGGTCCGTGTCATGTTCGGCGAGATACCAGACGCTGTTGCCGATGCCGTTGACGCTGGTTTCCTGGCCGGCGTTGAGCAGCAGCACACCGTATCCGTGTAGTTGCGCCGGGCCGAGCGGTTCTCCGTTGAACCGGCTGGTGGCCAGCACACTGAACAGGTCGTCCTTGGGTTCACGCCGGCGCTGCTCGACGAGCGTGTCGACATACGCGATCATCTCCGCGCTCGCCCGGTCCGCCCGTGCCCGGTCGGTGAGCCGGCCATGAAAAATGTCCTGCGCCCAACGGACCCACCGGTTCGAGTCCTCCCGCGGCACCTGCAGGAAATACGTCAGCACCCGGGACACGTACGGCAGCGCGAACTCCTGCACCATGTCACCGTGTCCCTTCGCGACGATCGCGCCGAGCAGTTCCCGGGCGATCTCCCGGAATCCGGGCTCCAGTTCGCGGATCGCGTTGCGGGTGAAGAACCGGCTGATCAGCTGCCGGTACGGGGTGTGCTCGGGCGGATCCACCTCCAGCGGGATCTCCTGGAAATCCCGCTTCACGCTGGACGGGATCGACGTCACCCCGGGAATCGCGGAGGAGAACAACTTCCAGTCCAGCAACGCGTCGCGCACGTCGTCATACCGGGTAAGCACGTAGTAGCCGCCGTAGTTCTCGCTGAAATGAACCGGGTCGTGCTCGCGGAGATCGTCGTAGACGGGATAGGGATCGGCGATGAACGCCGGCGCGTTGTGGTCGAACTGAGCCTGGGATGGGGACTCGGGCCGGGATGTACTTGTCATGGCGCGTGAACCTCCTGGTCCTGCCACGGCTGTCGGTACGGAGCTAGGCGGAGGCGAAATCGATGGGAATGGTGCTTCCGGTGACCGCGTTCGCGGCCGGCGACGACAGCCAGATGATCGATTCGGCGACCTCGTCGGGCCGCAGCCACCGCTGCACCGGTTTGGACGCCATCAGCCCGGCGTTCTCGTCCCCGGACACGCCTCCGGTCTCGTCGCCGGCCCGCAGACCCTCGATCATGCCGGCCAGCAGCGGCGTGTCGACCCCCGTCGGGCACACCCCGACCACCCGGATCGCGTCCTTCGCGACCTCCCGGCCCAGCACCCGCACCAGCATCGCGACCCCGGCCTTGGACACGCAGTAGGCGCCCAGGTTGACGCGGGGATGCAGCGCGGTGGTCGACGCGATGCACAGGATGGTGCCGCCGCCACTGGCGCGCAGCGCGGGCACCGCGTGTTTGCAGGTCAGGAACGTGCCGGTGAGGTTGATGTCGAGGACATGCCGCCACATGTCCTCGCGGGTGTCCTCGATGGCGGCGACCGCCTGAATGCCGGCGGCCGTGACGACCAGGTCCAGCCGGCCGTACACGGCGACGGCCGCCTCCACCGCGGCCGCCACATCCGCCTCGGCGGTGACATCGCCCTTGACCGCGTGCACGCGGCCCGTGCCACGGTCCACACGCGAGCACCAGGCGGTGTCGATGTCCAGACCGACGAGGTCGGCGCCGTGTGCGAGCAGCTGCCCGCACACGGCCGAACCGATCCCACCGCCGGCACCGGTCACCAGCACACTCGCCCCGGCCAGCCACGGCGCGGGCTGTAGGACAGGTGGTGTGGTCATCTCAGACATAGGCGTACTTCGATCGCCAGGGCCGGGCGTTGGGTGACACCGGCGCGAACGATGTTTCGGACGAGGTGAACAGCCGAGTGGGCACCACGATCCGGGCGAAGTCGTTGCGGCCGAGCTCGTAGTAGACGTCCTCGGCGCGCTGGTCGATCTCCCACAGGTTCTCGTTCATGCAGTAGTGGTCATACAGACCGGCCTTCCGCATGAACGGCATGATCATGCCCACGTAGTAGGTGAACGCGCCCGATTCGATGAGATGCCGGGCCGGAGTGCGGGTCATCCACTCGAACACGTCACCGGTCGCGTTTCCCACCGGGGCCAGGTATTTCTCCGTGGCCTCCGCGAGGGATATCTGGTACAGCGGCGAATTCCATTCGTCCCGCACCCACACGCTGCCCTTCACGATGTGGTTCACGTAGTTCCGTGGCCGGGTCATCAGGGTGCCGATGCTGATGACGCGCGCCTCCTCCAGGTGCATCCGCGCGGCGTCGATCTCGAACACGAACGTCATCGCGTAGGGGAGGCCGCGCGCGAACATCGACCAGTTGTAGATGTCCTCGCGGGTGAAGGTGCTGCGCACGATCATCGGGTTGCCGTTGTCCCGCACGAACGGCCCCAGGTCATACATGCCCAGCCGGCAGTCCAGGTGCAGGTAGAACGACAGCAGTTCGCAGGCCGCCATGATCGACGTGAACCCGGTGCGGGTGTCGTCGGTCAGCGGCTCCATGCTGTTCTCCAGCCGCCGCGTCCACTCGCTGTCCAGCGCGGTGGTGCGGTAGCGGTCCTGCGACGACCACAGGTTCCCGTCGCCCCGGTACCCGAACACCAACGCCTGCCAGAACTTCATGGCCGCGTTGAACTCGGGAATGAACTCGTCGGGTTTGTTGCGGTCCATGATGATGTAGAGCGCGCGGCCGAGCTGGGTCACCGCGCCGAGGCACCAGGCGTGCAGCATGTTGATTTTGTTGGCCGGTTCGCGACCACTGCGCCCTAGATCCACGATGCCGTCGATGCCCAGCCGCTCGGTCATGTCGATCATGAACTCCGGCCAGCGGTAGAAGGCGTTCGCGAACGACAGCGCCTCATACTCCTGGCGGGGCACCAGACCGCTGGAACCCTCACTGGCTCGCAACGACAACTGGTCCCACAGATCCCACGACCA
>DASVLX010000308.1:0-2442 GCA_036384655.1 Pseudonocardiaceae bacterium | reverse complement strand
AGGGTCGCGGGCATCAGGAAATCGACGTAACTGTGGTAGCCGGTCATGCTCGGCAGGCTGGCGATGCTCTTGAACACCTGGCTGAACAGCAGCAACAGCACGATCGGCTGCAGCAGCCCGAAGAACACCAGCTTGAAGTTCCCGAACACGGTGCGCAGCGAGCGCGCGGTGAGGACCCACACCTGACTGCCGAAGCTGCTGGTCCGCCACGGCCGCTTGCGGACCGGCCGGATGATCTGGGTGACTTCCTCGCCGCGCAGATAGAAAGGTGTCCCGTCGGCCGCCCGGTCCGGCCGGGCCGGGCGTGGGCCGCGCCTGGCGGCGCCGTTCCGGACGGGGGCGCCGTTCCGGGCGGCGGCGTTCTTGGCGGTGCTGTTCTTGGAGACGGCGCGGTGGGTGCCGGTGGACCGTTGGGTCATGACGCCGAGCCCGCAGCCTGGGCGTTCCAGCCCGACCGGTGTAGCGCCATATAGACGTCGTTCAGGCTGGGCTCGGTGACCTTGAGATCCCTGATCGGCACGTTCGCCACGTCCAGCACGCGCACGACCGAGGCGATGTCCCCGGCGTCCGGGATCGGCACCGTCACCGTGCGCTCCTTGGCGTCGACCAGTGGTTGCAGCCGCTCCCGGGTCAGCGCCGCCGCCGCGTAGAACGTGGCATGGGAGCTAGGCAGGGTGACCGTCACCTGCCGCTTGCCGATTCCGGTCTTGAGCTGGTCGGGCGTGCCGGAGGCGATCACCCGGCCGAACGCCAGCACCAGAACATAATGTGCGAGCTGGTCGGCCTCCTCCAGATACTGGGTGGTGAGGAAGACCGTCGTGCCGTCGGCCGCGAGCCGCTGCACGAATCCCCAGACATCGGAGCGGCTGGCCGGGTCGAGGCCGGTGCTTGGTTCGTCCAGGAACAGCACGTCCGGCCGGGACAGCAGGCTCGCGGCGAGATCCAGCCGCCGACGCATGCCACCGGAGTAGGTGGCGGACTTCCGGTTGGCCGCGGCGACCAGGTCGAAGGCCTCCAGCAGCTCGTCGGCCCGGGCCTTGGCCTGGCGGGGGCTGGCGCCGAGCAGTCTCGCCAACAGAATCAGGTTGTCGCGTCCGGACATGTTGTCGTCGACGGCGACGAACTGGCTGGTCATGCCGATGCGCTCGCGGACCTTGTCGCCGCGCTTCACGACGTCGAACCCGCAGACCTTGGCCGTGCCGGTGGTCGGCCGACTGCGGGTGGCGAGGATGTCGGTCAACGTCGTCTTGCCGGCGCCGTTGTGCCCGAGGACGCCCAGAACCATGCCCGCGCCGACCTTGAACGTGATGTCGGTCAACGCGTCGACCGCGCCGAAGGACTTGCCGAGACCGACCACCTCGATCCGCGGTCGCTCCATCCACGTGTCCCGTCGGTCAGTGCTCCAGGTTCTCCGGCAGCCAAGAGGATACCGGTCGATCCAGTCACGCCGAGGCCCGTTGTGAAGCGAGTGTGATCGGTTGGGCCCGTTAGGCTTCTCATCGTGGTCATCGAGCGCGGGAACCCGGACCGTCGGCCGGTCGGTCCGTGGCTGAGTACGGGGGCGGCGCTGGTCCTCGGAGGATTGCTGCTGTGCGCGGCATTGCTGCTGATCGTTTTCTTGCCCCACCCGCCCGCCGGGTCGGAGGCGATCGCGCGGTGGGCGACCGTCCACAAGCCGTCGTTGATGTGGAGCGACGAGCTGCTGTTCTTCGCGGTGGTGTGTCTGCTGCCCGCGGTGTTCGTGATCTCCGATGCCGCCAAGGCTCGACACACACTTGCGGTGTCTGTCGGGTGCGCTGCCCTGTCGATGGGACTGGTCACGCTGATCGGATTGGTCGCTGTCATCGGCCGTTTGACGTATCCCGTTTTCGGGATCGCACTTTCCGCCGATATCGTCGCTCTGCTGGTCAGCCTCATTTTCGGCGTTCTGCATCTCGTGCTGCTTCTTTTCGGTGTCGGGCTCATTGCCGCGGCTCTCGCCATGCGGGGTGGTCGGGCACCGCGATGGATGGCTGTCGCCGGTTATGTCATCGGCGCATCGCAGTTCGCCGCCTCCTTTCCTTGGCTCACGCCCCTGTGGTGGAACGCGACCACGACGGTGGCGCTTGCCGCTACAGCAGTCACGGCCGGGGCATATCTCATCGCGACCGCCCACAAAGCACTCCAACGACCGGACGCTCTCGCGGGCTGAACAGACGACACGCTGTCCATGGAAGAGAATTCGGAAAATATGAGCCATCGACGCTGACCACGTGATAAACTCGTGATATGAGCGAGATGGGGGAATCCTGGGAGGATCGCGAGCCGTGGCA
Organism: Pseudonocardiaceae bacterium; assembly: GCA_036384655.1. Lineage (GTDB taxonomy): Bacteria > Actinomycetota > Actinomycetes > Mycobacteriales > Pseudonocardiaceae > DASVLX01. The sequence continues at coordinate 130 of DASVLX010000308.1, read as the reverse complement.
GTGTGGTGATGCCGATTTGATGGCAGTAGTACTTGCTGATGAGCGGGAGATTCGGCGTCGTCAGGCTCGGCAGGCTCGGTTTGTCGCGGAGATGGTGGCTCGGGGTGTGGCTTCCGATCGGGGTTATCGG
>DASVLX010000307.1:0-22757 GCA_036384655.1 Pseudonocardiaceae bacterium | reverse complement strand
CGGGTCGGATCCAGGAGGCGAACGTCGCATTCGACCGGGTGCTCGCGCGTCATCCCGTGCCGACCCACCGAGCGTCCGTCCTGGTCCGCCGCGCGGTGTTCGCCTGGCGACTGAACCGAGTGCCGCTGGCGCTCGAACTGGCCGCCGAGGGCTGGACCGAACTCGGCCCGACTCCGGAGGGGCCGGACGCCGCCGATGCCCTGCGTCATCTCGCCTACCTGCTCAGCGGCGTGGGAAACCGGCGCGAGGCCGTCCAGACCAGCCGGCTGTCCGTCGAGGTGGCGCGCCGGACCGGTGACCGGCGGATCCTGGCGGCCTGCCTGCAGGGACTCGCGTCGGCGCTGAACCTGCACGCCATCGAGGGTGCGCCGGAGCGGGCCGAGCGGCGGTTCGCCGAGGCACGGTCGGTTCTGGCGGAGGGTCTCACCCTGGCCAGCGATGGCCGGCTGTATCGCGCGATGCTCGGCGTGTACGGGCGGGCGCTGGCCGGGGCCGGCGACTGGGACCACGCGGCCCGGGTCGCCGCGCTGGTCCTGACGCTGACCGCGCCGATCGACGACCACTGGGGTGCGGCGATGGGCCACTGGGTGCTCGCCCTGGAACGGCGCTGGCGCGGTGAGCTGGTCGCGTCCCGGAAGATGGCCGCCCAGGCGGTGGCGCACGCCGACACGATCAACGACCCGTCCCTGCTGTCCCGGATGTCCCTGGATCTCGCCGACATCTGCGCCGAACTCGGTGACCGGGCAGGCGAGGCGGCCGCGCTGCGGCGCGGTCTCGCGGCCGCGCAGGGCGGCTCGGAGACGTTGCGCGAGGGGCTGGGACAGGCGCTGCTGCAGCGTCGAATCGCCGTTCAGGCGCAACGGATCGCCGCGGCCGCGCAGCAGGAGGCCGTCCGCGACCCGCTCACCGGCGTGGCCAACCGGCTCGGCCTGCAGCGCAAGGCGCCGGGGATGCTGGAGGTCGCGGTGGCCAACGGCCAGGTGCCGTGGCTCTTGTTGGTGGACGTCGATCATTTCAAGGGCGTCAATGATGACGCCGGCCACAGCGTCGGCGATGCCGTGCTGCGCCAGATCGCCCAGTTGGCGCGGCAGGAATGCCGGCAGGACGACCTCGTCGCCCGCTGGGCCGGCGACGAATTCGTGATCCTGCTGGCCGGTGCCCCGTCCGGGCCCGGCGCGGCGGCCGGGCCCGTGGTGGCCGAGCGGGTCAGGCGCGCGGTGGCGGGTCACGACTGGACCGCCGTGCTTGGCGGCAGCGCCGGCCCGACCGTGAGCATCGGGGTGACCTGCGGTTCCGGCGATTTCGACACGCTGTTCGCGGCCGCCGACGTCGCCCTGTACCAAGCCAAGCGGGCCGGCAGGAACCAGATCTCCACGCACGGCCCGGACGGGGCCCGGTGGCAGTCGTGGACGGGCACCGAGGAGACCGCGGAGTCGTCCCAACCGACCACACAGGACGATCAGTCGAACTGACCCGCTGGGCCACTGAGGTCGGCGACCGGAGACGTGAGCACGGCGAGCCGGTCCACCGGCCGGAAGCCGAGTTTGGCCGCCAGCCTGATCGACGGAACATGACCGGCGAGGGCGCACCACACCGGCTGCCGGCCGCGGGCCGCCATCCAGGTCGCCAACATGCGAAAACAGGCCGTCGCGTAACCCTTTCGCCGATGCTCGGCGACCGTGTCGACCGTGACGTTCCACAACAGATCGGTGACCGCGTCGGCCGTGCAGACCGCGACCGCGGCGCCCCCGGCCGCTCGGACGGCCACCGCGTCGGCCTGCGCCGCCTGCCCACGAACCGCGTCCGGGAGGCCGACGAGCAGCCGCTCGTCGGGCGGCACGGACACGGTGACCCCCGGCTCGGCCGGCAGCACGCTGGGCCAGGGCCGGGCGAGTTCGTGCACGATCACCTCGGCCACCGTCCAGTCGACGAGCGCGCCATGTGCCTCGTCCAGGCTGGTGATCTGCACGATCAGCCGGAAGCCGGGCGGCACGTCGGCCAGCGCGTCGCGCAGCAGCGCGGGCTCCGGCTGGCCGATCAGGTTCCCCGACCGGAACTGGGCGTCCAGCACGACCGCCGAGGTGCCAGTCTTGGCGACGACCAGCGTGCAGTCGCCCGAGCTCAACAGTGCCCGCGCCGCCACCCAACGCGGCACGTCGGGAATGTTGGCGGCAAGCAGAATCGGGTCGGCGGGCATGCGCATCTCACCCCCGACGCTACCGTCAGAAGCCCGCCCGTCGCCGTGTCGAAGGCCGCTAGATCACGCGCATGCCGTTGGTGACGACTTTCCCTCATGAGCGGTTCCCCTGCTGTTGGCGGTTCGGCGTGGCCGCCGCTACCGCTTCCAGGGGCCACGCCTCGGGAGATCCGCGATGCGTTGCGGCCGGAGTTCCGCGCGCAGTTTGATCAGGACTACCGGGCGGCGTTGGCGGAGGCCGGCCACACACTGGATCTGACGGTGGTGCACGCCGTGGTGGAGCACTGGCGTACGCGGGCATGGATCACCCGAGACCCTGCCGAACACCGGCGTGTCGTACGCCGAGCCGTCGAACTACTCGCCGGGCAGGCGCCACCGGTCGACGAGCCGGTGGCAGTCACGGAAGCCAGGCTGCGGTAGCGCCCTGTCGATTTGGCGACTGTTCGTTCGTCACTCCGGTGACAGAATCGAGAAACGATCCGGAAGGACGGCAGCCATGCGATACAGCCTGCTGCTCCACTACCCAGAGCCGACCGCCGACGAACTCGGCCCGGAGGCCCTCGCCGAGGGCATGCGCGCGTTCCAGGCGTACGCGAAGGCGCTCGATGACGCGGGCGTGCTCGCCAGCGCCGAGGTGCTTCAGCAGTCGAACGCGACCACCACCGTCACGCTCGCCGGTGGTGAGTTCGTCGTGCAGGACGGCCCGTTCGCTGACACGAAGGAGCAGCTCGGCGGCACGTTCGTCATCGACGTCCCGGATCTCGACGCCGCGATCGAGTGGGCGAAGCGGGCGCCGTCGGTGTCCTGGGGTCATGTCGAGATCCGGCCGACCGCGACCCGTTACGTCGACGGCTCATGGCAGGGCGCGCAACCGGTCCGGTGACCGGCGACGAGGTCCGCGCGGCCGCCGAGCGCGTCGCGCGGACCTCCTACGGCCGGCTCGTGGCCCTGCTCGCCGCGTCCACCCGGGACATCGCGCTCGCCGAGGACGCGCTCGCCGACGCCTTCGAGCGGGCGCTGCGCACCTGGCCGACGGCCGGTGTGCCCGGCAATCCCCAGGGCTGGCTGGTGACCGTGGCCCGCAACCGCATCCGTGATCTGCTCGGCTCCGCCGCCCTGCGTACCGCCGCGCCACTGGACGACCAGACCTCGGCCGCGCTCGCCGAGTCCGCCCCGGACGCGATCCCGGACAAGCGGCTTGAGTTGCTCTTCGCCTGCGCGCACCCGGCGATGGATCCGGCGATGCGGCCTCCGTTGATGCTTCAGGTCGTGCTCGGCTTCGACGCGGCCCGGATCGCGAGCGTGTTCGGGATGCGACCCACCACGATGGCGCAGCGCCTGGTCCGGGCGAAACGCCGCATCCGGGATGCCGGCATCCCGTTCCGCGTGCCGACCCGCGACGACATGCCCGCGCGACTGCCCGCGGTGCTCGAAGCGATCTACGGAGCCTATGCGATCGACTGGCTCGACCAGCATGAACGCATCCGCGAATCGATCGCCGACGAGGCTCGCTGGCTGGCCGTGCTCACCGCCAGCCTGCTCGACACCGAGCCCGAGGCGTGGGGTCTCGCCGCACTGCTGACGTTCGCCCAGTCACGGGCACCCGCGCGGGTGGGCACGCCGTGGCCACCGCTCGACGAGCAGGACACCGGGCTCTGGGATCGTGCGCTCATCTCCGAGGGCGAGGCCTTGCTGCGCCGCGCCTACGCGCTCGGCACGCCGCTGGGACGGTTCCAACTCGAAGCCGCGATCCAGTCCGCTCACTGCGACCGGGCCCGAACCGGGACCGTCGACCGCGCGACGATCGTCAAGCTGTACCAGGGGCTCGTCGCGATCGCACCCACCACCGGAGCGCTGGAAGCCCTGGCCACGTTGATGGGACAGCGGTGACCGGGCGATCGCACCACTCGTTGGACATGTTGTCAGCCAAGTCATCGGACAACATGATGGACAAACTAGGGTCGAGATAAGACAATGAGGCCGTGTCCGCGCGACGATACGAGTCCACCCACCCCTGGATCAGCTTCCAGGCAACTGACCTCAATCGGGTTCAACCTCACGGCTGGATGCTCTTGGGGGAGGCCAAGTCAAAATGCGAACATCTGGCCGGTGCTCCGCTCAAGCCAGCGGCCGCCCGGGAGCTCTACCGCGTGACCCTGGTCCGAGGCGCGCTGGCGACGACGGCGATCGAGGGCAACACGCTGACCGTGGACCAGGCGAACGGAATCCTGAACGGAACCTACGCAGCTCCGCCCTCACGTAAGTACCAGGAGCAGGAGCTCCGCAATGTTCTCGACGCTCTCGAAGGCATGAGCGACCAGATCGTCCGGCGCGAGCCGATCACTCTGACTACCCGACTGATCAAGGATTTCAACCGCCAGATCCTCAGGGACCTGCCGTTGGACGACCATGTCCGGCCCGGCACCATCCGGACGGATTCGGTCGTCGTCGGCAACTATCGCGGAGCGCCCGCTGAGGACTGTGAATACCTGCTCGACCGCCTTGTCGAATGGCTGAACGGCCCGACATTCCGGAACGATGACCCTGAGCTGCTTTTCGCGGTCACCCTGGCGAAGGCGATCTACGCTCATCTCTACCTCGCCTGGATCCACCCGTTCGGCGACGGAAACGGTCGTACCGCCCGGCTGGTGGAGTTCGCGATCCTCGCCGATTGCGGCATGGTGCCATTGCCGGCCGCGCACCTGCTGTCGAATCACTACAACCTCACGCGAGATCAGTACTACCGCGAGCTGGCGAAGGCCAGCGCCAGCGGAGGCGACACACTGTCGTTCCTGGCGTACGCCATCACCGGATTCGTGGACGGCATCCGGGAGGCGATCGGCATGGTTCGCTACCAGCAGATGCAGGTGTCATGGGTCAACTACGTACATGAACAGTTCTCGCGAGAGGCCGCCAGCAAAGCGACCAGCCGCCAGCGGTCGCTCGTTCTCGCTATGCCGATGGGGAAGGCAGTCCCACGGAGCGATCTCGCCGGGCTGACTCCCAAGTTGGCGCAGCTCTACGCGAGCGCTGGGCCACGCACGTTGTCACGCGACCTGAACCACCTGGTCACCATGGGGCTCCTGCGCAAATGTGGTAGCCGCGGATACGAGGCGGACTCCGATGTCGTGCGTGCCTTCCTGCCTCCGATGGCGGACCCCTCGAACGACCGGCGAGGCTGAATCGGTGACCGTCCCCCTGCCGCGCCTACCGTTCCCGGACGGCGTAGGTCAGGTGTGTCACCCTCGGGGAGGGCTCCGCGCGGACCGGCTCCAGGGCCACGCCCCCGTCCACACCCTCGAACAGGCGGATTCCGGAGCCGAACAGCACGGATGACAGCGCGATCGCGAACTCGTCGATCAGGCCGGCGTTCACGTACTCCAGGAGGCCCGCAAGGCCGCCGGCGATCCGGACGTCTCGGTCGCCGGCGGCCTCGCAGGCCTGGTCGAGCGCGGGCTGGATGCCGTCGTTGACTAAGTGGAAAGGGTGGTCCCGCCCTGCCGCTCCTGGGGTCACGCCTCTCGTGCGTCACGACGAAGACCGGCGTGTGGAACGAAGAACACCTTCCCGGCCATCAGCCCTCAGTTCCTTTCCGAACGATCTCGGTGACGTAGGCAGCCAGGTTGCTCAGGGTCTGCTTGCCGCCCTCGATCGCGTGGTACTTCTCGGCCGCCTCGTCGCGCAGTTCCTTGGTGGGGAACACCGTGCGCATCTCGATCTGGGTCGCCGTGCCGTCGGGCGCGAACGTCAGGATCGACTGGAAGGCGTTTGGGTCGCCGCGGGACTCGCCGTGCACCATCGCGATCCGCTCCGGCGGGGCGATCTCGGTCCAGGAGATCCACTCCTGGTAGTCCGTCCCGTCCGGTCCGTGCATCACGAAGTCCCACTCCCCGCCGACGCGGAACTCGAACGCCCGCGTGGTCGTGCTGAATCCGTCCGGTCCCCACCACCTAGACAGGTGCCGGACCTCGGTGAACGCCTCGAAGACCAGCTCTCGCGGGGCGTCAATGACCCGGGAGATGACGATCTCGCGGTCGGCCGTCGCGGACCGCGCCGGCGCTCCTTGTCCCATCTCGCTCATCAGCTACTCCTCCTGCCTTGTCTCCTTGAGGTCCCGTACATATGCGTCCAGCCGGTCGAAGCTCTCGTTCCAGAACCGCTCGAACCCGCCGGTCCACTCGTGGACCGGCCGTAGCCCGCGGGCGTCCAGGCCGTAGAGGCGCTGCTTGCCTGCCTTACGGTCCCGTACCAGCCCGACCTGCCGGAGCACCCGCAGGTGCTTGGACGCTCCCGGCTGGGTCATCCCTAGCTCCCGGGCCAACTCGGTCACCGGCCGCTCGCCCGCCCGTAGCAGCACCAGGATCTCCCGGCGCTGTGGCTCGGCGATCGCGTTGAAGACGTCCGATGTCGTCGCTGCCCGTGCCATGTCCACCATCGTATTCCCATATCGGCATGCGTCAAGCCGAACACACAAAAAGGCCAGGTCCGCAACGTTGTGGCGGACCTGGTCCGAATCCGAACAATGCGGCGCCGAGCAGGGGCTGGGTTCCTGAGGTGAGCTCACCAGTGGGGGTCCGGTTGGGCGCGGCGGCTCGGCGGCCTGTGATCCGGCTGGGCCAAGGCTTCGCCCTGCTTCCCAAGGTGACCACGGTGGGGGTCCGGGGGCAAAGCCCGCCGGGCGGGGTTTGGGGGTTGCACCCCCAACAAAGACGACGGCCGACCCCGCGAAAGCGCGAAGCGCTGAGCAGGGTCGGCCGGAGGTTGTGATCCAGGTTGGCCAAGGCGGTGCCTTGGCCAACCTGTCAACAAGCTCAATCGGCTCGGGAGCGCGAGCGAGCTCGCGCTCCTCTCGCCTCAATCGCTTGTGGCCCCGAGAGGATTCGAACCTCCGACACGCGGTTTAGGAAACCGCTGCTCTATCCCCTGAGCTACGAGGCCATGCGCACTCAGCCTACCGGTCAGGGGTGGGCGGCTCCGGCCCGGTCCGGCTGGTCGACGCTGGCTAGCATCGCCGGTGTGGAACTGACCGCGGTGCGCATCCAGAAGCCCGATGACCTCAACGTGATCATTGGACAGTCCCATTTCATCAAGACGGTCGAGGACCTGCACGAAGCCCTCGTCGGAGTCAGCCCGTATCTCCACTTCGGGCTGGCGTTCTGCGAGGCGTCCGGCGCGCGCCTGGTGCGCCACTCCGGCAATGACGCCGAACTGGAGGACCTGGCCACCAAGAACGCCGTGGAGTTGGCCGCCGGTCACTCGTTCATCGTGTTCCTGCGGGACGGCTACCCGGTCAACGTGCTCAACGCGATCCGGCAGGTGCCCGAGCTGTGCACGATCTTCTGCGCGACCGCCAACCCCGTCGAGGTTCTGGTGGCGCAGAGCGACCTCGGCCGGGGCATCGCCGGCGTGATCGACGGCGAGCCGCCCCTGGGCGTCGAGACCGCCGAGGACCAGGCCGATCGGAAGCAACTCCTCCGCAAGATCGGCTACAAGCTCTAGTCCGGCTCAGTCCGTTGGTTATGTTGGTCCTGTTGGTTATGTTGTAACCATGACCACGGCAGCAGCGACTCCAGAGCCGCGCAACGGCCGTTCCGGACCGTCGTTCAGCAACGCTTCGCCGGCAGAGGTGCGGGCGGCGTTGATCCCGGAAGAGGCGGCCGAGTTCGACCGGCAATGGCGTGCGGTCATGGCCAAGGCCACCGAGACCCTGGACCTGACCGAGGTGCTGGAAACTCTCGACTCCTGGCGACGGGTGGCACGGCTGACCGCGGCAGCAGGCGCGGAGGAGCATCGCGCCATGTACAGGCGTGCGGCCGCCCAGCTGACCGGCAAGGCCGTGCCAGCCAACGAACCCCTGAGGCAGACGAAAGCACGACTGGGCCTGTAGCCGCGTGTACAAAGTCACCACCGACGAGCAGTCTCAACCTCAGATCAACGCACTGCCGACCGAAGCCCTTGTCCCGTTCGCTGAGGCCCGCACGACACTCGAGTTGGCGCCGTGGAACGGTGCGCCCTACAACCGACAGAGCCCGGACAGCCCCATGCGCGCGATGAGTTTCGGACCCGACAACGAGGGCGACATCGTTTACCTGATCCTTGACGATCAGCGGCGCGTCGACATCCTCGTCGTGCTCTGGCTCTCCTGACGCGGTGCCGGAGGGATTCAAGGCGCTGCTGTCTCGGTTTAGGACATCGTTGCTCGCGGCGCAAGATCCATCGTCCCCGTAGCTGCGGGACCAAGGGCCGTGGACAGCGCCGATGCTCCGAAGGCATGCTGATTGATACCGGTTAACCGGTGGCCTGCCCGAGGGCCCGAACTGGATTAGGGGCGGCTCCTCGGCCTCGCTTGACCCACCGTCGGATGACGGGGATGTGTCCCTCGGGCAGGCTGTTTCACCCCTGTTTCCTGGTTCTCCGACCGGATCGGGGCACGCCATGACACCGGGGCCCATGACACCGGAAACGCCCGACGCCGCGCGGCCACGACACGGTCGCAGCCCGGCGGTCGACCTGTTCCGGCTGGTGTCGATCGTGCTGGTGGCGGTGGGTCACTGGCTGGCCGCGTCGATCTACTACGAGCATGGCCAGTTCCACACCGAGGACGTGCTGGGCATCTCCTGGGTCGGCTGGGTAGTACTGGGATTCCAGGTCATCCCGGTGTTCTTCCTGGTCGGCGGCTATGCCAATGCCGCGTCGTGGTCGGCGACCGCACGGCCCAACTGGGACGAGTGGCTGCGCCACCGGGTGGTGCGCCTGACGGTCCCGACCTCGGTCTACATCCTGGTCGGCTGCGCCGCCGCCATGGTCGCCCGGGCGGCCGGCGTTGATCCTGGCACGCTCGGTCTGGCCGGCTGGGCGGTCGCGCTGCACCTCTGGTTCCTGCCCACGTATCTGCTGGTCGCCGCGCTGACCCCGGTGTTCTACGCGGCGCACCGGCGCTGGGGACTGTGGGTTCCGGCGGTGATGGCGGCCGCCGCCGTGCTGGTCGATCTGGCCGTGCTGGACTGGCATCTGGCGATCGTCGGCTGGGCGAACTACCTGCTGGTCTGGGGTGTGGCGCATCAGTTGGGGATCGCCTGGCAGGACGGCACGTTCGCCAGGCTCCGGTGGCTGCCCGCCGCGCTCTTCCTGATCGGCGCGTCGGGCTGGGCGGCCGCCGTGTGGCTGGGCGGCTTCCCGGTGCTCCTGGTCGGCACCGGCACCGGGTTCACCGGCCAGCGCCTGTCGAACACGTCGCCGCCGTCGGTGGCGCTGCTCGGCTTCGCGCTCGCCCAGTCCGCCTTGGTCGTCGCGGTGTCGGGTCCGGTGGACCGGTGGCTCAGCCGCCGTGGCTGGCAGCCAGCGCTGGCACGCTCGGGACGCGGCGTGATGCTGGCGTATCTGTGGCATATGGCGCCGGTCATTCCGGCGGCGATCGCGCTCGACGTCACCGGGTGGATGCCCCGCCTGCCGGTGGCCTCGCTGCCGTGGATCGGTCTGAGGTTCGCCTGGGCGGCCATCGTCGGCGTGCTGCTGATCGTGTTGATCGCGGTGCTGGGCTGGCTGCGCCCGTTCGCTCGCAGGCTGTTGGTCGTTCAACCGCACGGTAAGACGCTGACGCAACGCCGCTGGTCCTGGCCGTTGCTCGGGGCCGGTGCGCTGGCGGTCGGCTGGGCGCTCTACCTGTTCGCGGTGAACGGTTTCGCACCGTCGGGGAGTATTCCGGGCGCGGCGCTGAGCGCCTACGGTGTCGGCGCCGTGCTGTTGGCGGCCGGTACCTGGCTCGCGCCGCGCCCGGCATCTGCGTGGGCCGTGCTCAGCCGTCCGGTGTGATCAGTCCGTAGTGCCCGTCGTAGCGGTGGTACAGCACGCTGCCGCGCCGCCGCTGGGCATCCTGAAAGAACAGGAACGGCTCGTTGGTCGTGTTCAGCCGCGTGACCGCCTCGGCCGTCGTCAACGTCGGCGCCGGCTGTTCGTTGATCGTGACCGGCGCGCCGAACGGACTCAGCCGCTGGCGCGCCGACGGGTCGAGTTGCATCAGCCGATACCCGGTCGGGTCGGCACGGTAGAGCAGGCTGTCCTGGCCGCTGCCGGACTCGATGAACAGGAAAAAGTCGTAGTCCCGCAGATCCATTTCCCAGGTTGCCTCGTCCAGGTCCAGCCGGATCAATGGGAACGACTTGTGCCGGACGATCTCACGCTCGCCGGTGGGACGCGGGAAATAACCGGGCCGGTGACCGGGTTCGGCGCCATGCCGCCATTCTGGCGACTGGAAATGCCGCTGGGACCGGGAGGATTCACCACATCGCATATCGCGCTGCCGGGCGACCCGATCTATCCTGCGGCGCAGTTTGGCCTCCACGGCGTCGACGGCCTCCGCCGCGCTCGGCGCCTCGGCGGTGGCCCGCACCAACCGGCCGTTGACGTCGAGGTTTACCTGCGCGACAACGGGCCGCGCCGGAGTGGGGCCGGCGTGGCTGGTCAGTTTGACCCGCGCGGACATCACCGGTTCGGGGGAATGCCGGATGACCGAACCGATCTTGGCGCGGGCGTATTCGGCGGCTGCCGGCGGCAGCGCGCTGGAGCCCGAGACCCGGACATCGTTGGCGGACATCCGGACCATCATCTCCCGCTTTTCCTGTCGCAGCATGTCCAGTCCTCCCCGCTCCAGCCGCTGTTATGGACATTGGCACGATGACGCCCGATCGGGCAGAGAAGAAGGTCCCGGCCACGTACCCGGAAAAGTCAGCCGGGCCGTAAGCCCCTACCCACGGCGGCGACACAGTTTCTACCGTCGAGAGATGGACCGAACGAACGACGCCGTGGCGGACATGCTGCGCGAGTTCGCCGAACTGCTCGCGATATCCGGTGGTCCGCCGTTCAAGGTGCGCGCCTACGAGAAGGCGATGCGGGCCGTCCAGGGCTACCCGACCGATATCGGCGGCATGAACGAGAAGGCACTGGACACGATCCCGAACGTGGGCAGCCACATCGCCCACAAGATCGTCGAGTTCCTGGACACCGGATCGGTGACCGAGCTGGTGGATCTCCGTTCGCGGGTGCCGGCCGGGCTGCGCACCCTGCTCACCGTGCCGGGGCTGGGACCGCGCCGGGCGCATCAGGTCTACGAGGAACTGGGCATCACCTCGCTGGAGCAGTTGCTCGACGCGCTGAGCGAGCACCGGCTGCGGGACCTGCGCGGCTGGGGCGAGCGCAGCGAGGACAACCTCGCCCAGTCGATCCGAGAGGCCCACGCGGCGGGCGACCGGATCCAGATCGGCCTCGCGCTCGGCCTGGCCGAGCAGGTGCTCGACCGGCTGCGCGCGCTGCCCCAGACGCTGCGCGCCTGCTACGCGGGCTCGCTGCGCCGGATGCGGGACACGATCGGCGACATCGATCTGCTGGTCGCGTCGCACGACCCCGAGACGATCATGGCCGCGCTGGTCGGCCTGCCGCTGGTGCACCGGGTGCTCGTGCACGGTCCGGCCAAGACCTCGATCGTCACCACCACCGGCGTTCAGGTGGACCTGCGCGTGGTCCAGCCGGAGGTGTGGGGCGCCGCGCAGATGTACTTCACCGGCTCGAAGAGCCACAACATCAAGATCCGGCAGATGGCCGTGCGGGCCGGGCTGAAGCTGTCCGAGTACGGCCTGTTCGACGTCGAGACCGACAAACTGATCGTGGCGGAGACGGAGCAGGAGGTCTACGCCCGGCTCGGGCTGCCGTGGATCCCGCCGACGCTGCGGGAGGACACCGGGGAGGTCGAGGCCGCGCTCGCCGGTCAGCTCCCCGAACTGGTCGAGCTGACCGACATCCGGGGTGATCTGCACACCCACACCGACCTGACCGACGGGGTCGCGAGCCTGGAGGAGATGGTCGCCGCCGCCAGGGCCCGGGGCTACGAGTACTACGCGATCACCGATCACGCCCCGCTGCTCTACATGCAACGCATGACCAGGGAGAAGGCGTTGGCGCAGCGCGAACGCATCCGCGAGCTGGACCGCACCGCCGGCATCCGGCTGCTGCACGGTACCGAGCTGAACATCCAGCCGGACGGCTCGCTGGACTGGGACGAGGAGTTCCTGCGCGGGTTCGACGTGGTGGTGGCGTCCGTGCACTCGCATTTCCGGCAGCCACGCGACGAGATGACCCGGCGGTTCATCCGGGCGATCGAGAATCCGTGCGTCAACATCATCGGGCACCCGACGACCCGCATCATCGGTGGCCGGCCGGCCGTCGACGTCGATCTCGACGCGGTGTTCGAGGCGGCCGCCCGCACCGGCACCGCCCTGGAGGTCAACTCGTTCCCGGAGCGGCTGGACCTCAACGGCGACCTGGTGGCGCGGGCCCGGCATGCCGGTGTGGCACTGGCGATCGACACCGACGCGCACGCCGTGCCGCACCTGGACAATATGAGGCTGGGGGTAGCCACCGCCCAACGCGGTTGGGCCGGCCCGGCGGACGTGATCAACACTCGGTCGCTGGACGAGCTGCGGCGGTTCCTCGCCAAGCCGCGGGCGGCCGCCCGATCGCCGGAGAGCAGCAGGATCGGAGGAACCACAAGGTGAGCACGAAGAGGGTCACGGTGCTCGGCACCGGCCTGATGGGCGCCGGCATGGCGCGCAGCCTGGCCCGCGCCGGGCTGGACGTGGGCGTGTGGAACCGCAGCGCGGACCGGGCCCGGCCGCTCGCCGCGGATGGCATCACGGTGCACGAGGACCCGGTCGCCGCCGTGGCCAACGCGGACGTCGTGGTCACCATGCTGTTCGACGCCGACGCGGTCACCGAGGTGATGACCCGGGCGCTGCCCGCGATGCGCCGGGACGCGCTGTGGATGCAGACCAGCACGGTCGGCCTGGACGCCACCGCGCGGCTTGCCGAGCTGGCCAGCCAATACGGTGTCGGCTTCCTGGACTCGCCGGTGCTCGGCACCCGGCAGCCGGCCGAGAACGGCAAGCTCACCGTGCTGGTCGGCGGCCCGAGCACGCTACGCGACGCGGCCGGCCCGGTACTGGACGCGATCGGCGCCCGCACGGTGTGGGTCGGGGAACGCCCCGGCGACGGCCACCGGCTGAAGCTGGTCGCCAACTCCTGGGTGCTGTCGGTCACCGCCGGGGTCGCGCAGGGCATCGCGCTGGCCAGGAACCTGGGCGTCGATCCCGCCCTGTTGCTGGACGCGATCTCCGGTGGCCCGCTGGACAGCCAGTACGCGCAGGTCAAGGGCCGGGCCATCATCGAAGGCGAGTTCGCGCCGGCGTTCGGCCTGTCCGGGGCCCGCAAGGACGCCGAACTGATCGCCGCGGCCATGCGCGAGACCGGCACCGACGCCCGGCTGATGAGCGCCCTCCGCGACGAGTTCCTGGCGGCCGAGCGCGCCGGACATGGCCGGGAGGACATGGCGGCGGTGGCGTTCGCCTTCACGAACCCGGCGGGAAAGGCCGAGTAGCGCACCTCAGTGGTCCGTGAGCACCGGCCGCAGCCAGGCCGGCACCGGCCGGTTCGACGCCGCGCACTGGTCGAGCAACTCCAGCGTCCACACGACGGTGTGCGCGAGCACCTCCCGGAGCACGTCCGGTTCGTCGGCCTCGGCAGCGATGTCCAGCTGAATGCCGGCATCGCCCGGATTGCCGTTCGCGAGCGCCAGCACGACCCGGGTGGCGGTCCGCTGCGGCGGGTCGATGTCGTCGATGTCGATCGGTGTGCCGTCGGAGGCCACGCTCTGCACGGTCACCACGGTTTCGGCGCCGGGATGCCCGGTCTCCTGCCATTCGGGATCTCGTCTGCCGCCGGGCAATCGCTCGCGCAGCGCCCGCAGCATGTCCGCGTTGGCTCCGGCCAGTTCGAGCACACAGGTCCGCACCGTGCCGGTGGAGGCCGCCGCGAGCACCTCCAGCGGTTCGGCGGCGTCGGCGGGTTCGCGGCGGCGAATTGCCGTGATCATGTTCGCGATCGCCGACCGCAATCGGCGCCGGCCCCCAAAATCCCGGAAGTTCATTGCCGCTGTCCCTCCGATCGCTCATCCACAGCGCCGACGGCGTCTGGTCGTCCACTGTGTCTGGTCGCCCCGAGGGGGTTTTCCCAGTTTGGTCTTTGTCGAAACCCGCGCCACCAGCGCGGCGAGGCCGTACCGTGCGGTTCATGGCCATCGATCTCGGCCGTCTGCCGGCCGAAGCGCTTCGCCCAGCGACCTCGGCGGAATGGTTACCGCCGATGCTCGCCTCCCCCTTCGACACACCGTTCTCCGATCCGAACTGGCTGTTCGAGCGCAAGCTCGACGGCGTCCGGGCCGTGGTCACCGCGGACCCGGACCTGCTCGACGGTTGCCCGCAACTGTGGTCGCGCAACCACCGGCCGATGGACGACACGTATCCCGAACTGGTGGACGAGCTGGCCAACCGTGGTCCGCGCCGGTTCGTCGCCGACGGTGAGATCGTCGCCTTCGTGGCCGACCGGACGAGCTTCACCAGGCTCCAGGCGCGCATCCACGTGTCCGATCCGTCCGCGGTGCTGCGTGCCACCGTGCCCGTCTACCTGTACCTGTTCGATCTGCTCGTGCTCGGGGACGTCGACATCCGGCTGCTGCCGCTGCGGGACCGCAAACGCTTGCTTCGCGAGGCCTTCCAGTTCGGTGGCCCGCTGCGGTACTGCACGCACCGCGTCGGTGACGGCGAGAACTACTTCCGCCAGGCCTGCCAACGCGGTTGGGAGGGGCTGATCGCCAAGCGCGCCGACTCCCGGTACGTCTCCGGCCGGTCACCCAACTGGCTGAAACTCAAATGCGTTCGTGAGCAGGAGTTCGTGATCGGCGGTTTCACCGAACCGCAGGGCAGCCGGATCGGATT
Organism: Pseudonocardiaceae bacterium; assembly: GCA_036384655.1. Taxonomy (GTDB): domain Bacteria; phylum Actinomycetota; class Actinomycetes; order Mycobacteriales; family Pseudonocardiaceae; genus DASVLX01. The sequence continues at coordinate 7,739 of DASVLX010000307.1, read as the reverse complement.
CGGCGCTCTGCTGCTCGGCTACCACGACGATCGCGGCGCGCTGCGCTACGCCGGCAAGGTGGGCAGCGGCTACAGCCAGGCGCTGCTGCGCGCGCTGCGCGCCCGGCTGGACGGGCTGCGCCAGCCCGCGTCGCCGTTCGTGGATCCCGTCAACGAGAAGCGCCCGCACTGGGTGCGTCCGGAACTGGTCGCGCAGTGCGGGTTCACCGAGTGGACGGTGGACGGCCGGCTGCGCCATCCGCGCTTCCTCGGCCTGCGCACCGACAAGGCGGCCGCCGAGGTCGTCCGCGAGAGCGGCGCCTGAGCCGCCCGGCCGGAAAGATCAGACCTCGGCGTGCCGGCGCCTGATCCGGGCGTGTAGCTCATACGGGCGGTGCCGGCCGGGAGTGATCCAACTGTCCGCGCGGTCGGTCAGCGTGGTGAGCACGGTCCAGCCGAACGTGTCGGTCGGCAGCGGATGGCCCAGGTCGCAGGGCACCGAGGCGCGCACCGACACGGAGTCGGCCGCCATCCGGAACTCGCAGTCCAGCGCCTCACCCAGGCTGGCGCGTGCCACGAGCTCGGCGCACATCTCGTCCACGGCCAGCGCGAGATCGGACACCTCGTCCACGTCGAACTGGGCGCGCAGCGCCAGGGCCGCGGCCACGGCCCGCAGCACGTACAGGTGCGCTCCATCGGCCGACAGCCTCACTTCGGCCGTGCTCATACCTCGGTCGCCGACGTATCGGCGGTAGCCCGACACACCGCCCATGGAACACGGCTACCCACAACGCACCGACTCAACCCGCCCGAAGGTCATTCACTGATTCACTCGTTGGGGTCGCGGTTGGTACGTCGCACCGCGCTCGGCGGCGGCCACCAGCGACGCCGGTGGGGTGAACCGGTCGCCGTAGTGCTTGGCCAGTTCCCGGGCCCGCGCCACGAATCCGGCCACGCCGCCCTCGTACTGGTTGATGTACTGCACGACGCCGCCCGTCCAGGCCGGGAAGCCGATGCCGAGGATCGAGCCGACGTTCGCGTCCGGCACCGACCGCAGCACGCCCTCGTCGAAGCACTTCACGGTCTCCAGCGCCTCAACGAACAGCATGCGCTCCTGGAGGTCCTCAAACGGCGGCAGATCGTCCGCCACGTCGAATCCGGTGCGGGCGCCGGCGCCGAAGTGCTCGACCAGCCCCGGCCACAGCCCGGTGCGCCGGCCGTCGACATAGTCGTAGAAACCAGCGCGCGACGAGCGCCCCTTGCGGTCGAACTCGTCGATCATCCGCTCCACCACGGCGTCCGCCGGGTGCGGTTGCCAGACGCCGCCGGCCGCCTCGACGCCCGCCCTGGTCTCGTCGCGGATCTTGCGCGGCAGGGTCAGGGTCAGCTCGTCCATCAGCCGGAGCGGTGGTGCCGGGTAGCCGGCCTGCGAACCCGCCTGCTCGATGGTCGACGCCGGCACGCCCTCGCCGACCATGGCGACGGCCTCGTTGAGGAACGTGGTGATCACCCGGCTGGTGAAGAACCCTCGGCTGTCGTTGACCACGATCGGCGTCTTGTGGATCTGCTGGGCGAAGTCCAGCGCCCTGGCCAGGGTAGCGTCGCTGGTCCGCCCGCCGACCACGATCTCCAGCAGCTTCATCTTGTCCACCGGCGAGAAGAAGTGCAGGCCGATGAAGTCGGTCGGCCGGGTGACACCCTCGGCCAGCGAGGTGATCGGCAGCGTCGAGGTGTTCGAGCCGAGCAGCGCGTCCGGCGCGACCAGCGGTTCGATCTCGCCGAACACCTTCCTCTTCAGTGCCGGGCTCTCGAACACCGCCTCGACCACGGTGTCCACCCCGGCGACATCCGCGTCGTCGGCGGTTGGGTGGATCCGGCTCACCAGGGCGTCGGCCGCCGCGGCGGTCATCTTGCCGCGCGACACGGCCTTGTCGACCAGCGCGCGCGAATACGACCTACCCCGCTCGGCCGCCTCGATCGACACGTCCTTGAGCACCACGGACAGTCCGGCACGGGCGCAGGCGTAGGCGATGCCGGCGCCCATCATGCCGGCGCCCAGCACGGCGACCCGCTCGGCCTTCGTCCGCGGGTAACCCTTCGGCCGGCTGCCACCGGAGGCGATGTGCTGCATGTCGAAGAAGAACGCCTTGATCATGTTGGTGGAGACCTGCCCGCAGGCGAGTTCGACCAGGTAGCGCGTCTCGATCTTGCTGGCGGTCTCGATGTCGACCTGGGCGCCCTCCACGGCGGTGGCCAGGATCGCGCGTGGCGCGGGCATCGGCGCGCCCTTGAGCTGCTTACGCAGGTTGGCCGGGAACGCCGGCAGGTTCACCGCGAGACTCGGGCTGGACGGGGTGCCGCCGGGGATCTTGTAGCCCTTCCGGTCCCAGGGCTGCGTGGCATCCGGGTTGGCCCTGATCCAGTCGCGGGCCTTGGCGATCATCTCGTCCGGAGTGGCCGCGAGTTCGTCCACCATGCCCAGTTCGGCGGCCTCGGCCGGGGCACGCCGCTGGCCCCGCAGCAGGATGTTGAGCAGGGCGTTCTGGATGCCGAACAGCCGGACCGTGCGGGTGACGCCGCCCCCGCCGGGCAGCAGGCCGAGGGTGATCTCGGGGAGGCCGATCTGGCTTCCCGGAGCGTCCAGCGCGACGCGGTGGTGGCAGGCGAGCGCGATCTCGTAGCCGCCACCCAGGGCCGCGCCGTTGATCGCGGCGACCACCGGCCGGCCGAGCCTCTCCAACCGGCGCAGCGCGGCCTTGACCTCGTCGACGTACTCGGCGAACCCCGCGGCGTCCTCCGGCGTCAACGCCATCAGCAGGTTCAGGTCGCCACCGGCGAAGAAGGTCTTCTTCGCCGAGGTGATCACGACGCCGGTGATGCGGTCCCGCCCGGCCTCCAGCCTGTCCACCGTGGACACCAGGGAACGGCGGAAGGCCTCGTTCATGGTGTTGGCCGACTGGGCCGGATCGTCCATGGTCAGCATGACGATGCCGTCGGAGTCGGCGTCCCAGTGGAAAATGTTCTGCTCGCTCGCCGACTCGTCCGTCCCTGGCTGTTCCGACACGGGGCTCTCCGTCACTGGGGTTGTCAGTCCTTCGGTTTCCGAATCAGACGCGTTCGATGATCGTCGCGACGCCCATACCGCCGCCGATGCACAGGGTGACCAGCGCGCGCCGGGCGTCGCGACGCTCCAGCTCGTCGACCACGGTGCCGACCAGCATGGCGCCGGTCGCGCCGAGCGGGTGGCCCATGGCGATCGCGCCGCCGTTCACGTTCACCCGGTCCTTCGGCAGGTCGAGATCCTTGATGTACTTGAGGACCACGGACGCGAACGCCTCGTTGATCTCGAACAGATCGATGTCCTCAAGGGACAGACCGGCGGTCGCCAGCACCTTGCGGGTGGCCGGTGTCGGACCGGTGAGCATGATGGTCGGCTCGGAGCCGGTGGTCGCGGCGGCCACCACCCGGGCGCGCGGAGTCAGGCCCGCTTCGGCACCGGCCTGCTCGCTGCCGACCAGCACCAACGCGGATCCGTCCACGATGCCGGACGAGTTGCCGGCGGTGTGCACGTGGTTGACCGACTCGACCCAGTGGTACTTCTGCAGCGCCACCGCGTCGAAGCCGCCCGCCTCGCCGATCGTCGCGAACGACGGCTTCAGCCCGCCAAGACCGTCCGCGGTGGTCTGCGGCCGGACGTGCTCGTCATGGTCCAGCACCACCAGGCCGTTCTGGTCTTTGACCGGCACGACGGACCGGGCGAAATGGCCGCCGGACCACGCCTTGGCCGCCCGTTCCTGCGAGCCGACCGCGTACTCGTCCACGTCCGCGCGGGAGAAGCCCTCGATGGTGGCGATCAGGTCGGCGCTGACGCCCTGCGGCACGAACGACGTGTCGTAGTTGGTCGCCGGGTCCATCGCCCAGGCACCACCGTCCGAGCCCAACGGCACCCGGGACATCGACTCGACGCCGCCGGCCAGCACCAACCGGTCCCAGCCGGAGCGCACCTTCTGCGCGGCGATGTTGACGGCCTCAAGCCCGGACGCGCAGAACCGGTTGAGCTGCACGCCACCAACGGTGTACGGAAGGCCGGCCGCGATCGCGGCGGTCCGGGCGATATCGGCGCCCTGGTCGCAGACCGGGGTGACCACGCCGAGCAGCAGATCGTCGATCTGGTTCGGGTCCAACCCCGGATACCGACGCAGCATCTCCTCGATCAGCCCCACGACCAGGGAGATCGGTTTGCTGCCGTGCAGGGCGCCGGTCGCCTTACCCCGGCCGCGCGGCGTGCGGATCGCCTCGTAGATGTATGCCTCTGGGAAAGCCGGTGCGCTCACGACCGTCATTCTGCGCCTTGTTGGCAAGTTGTCAACAGCGCTGCTCGCGCCTACCGTGCCGGAGTGTGACCGCCGGCGCGGAGCGCCATACCGACCGGTATAGAAGAGGTGCCATGACCGCCGAACCCGTGCCGCGTCGGCGCCGGCTGGAGCCGGACGAACGACGCGCCCAAATCCTCGCCTGCGCCCGCAAGATGTTCCGGGAACGGCATTACGAGGCCGTGTCCACAGCCGAACTCGCGAAGTGCGCCGGGGTGACCCGTGGGCTGGTCAACCACTACTTCGGCACCAAGCGTGACCTGTACCTGGAGGTGGTACGGGACCTGATCGTCATCCCCGAGTTCGCGGTGGCGAAGCTGGCGCGCGGCACGCTGGAACAGCGGGTCGACGCGAGCATCGACCGCTACCTGGAGATGATCGACCGGAACCGGAACATGTGGCTGGCCGCCATCGGCACCGGCGTCTACGGCCGCGACCCGGACGTCGAGGCGATCCTGCGGGAGGCCGACGAGATCGCCGCCGACCGGATGATCGACACGCTCGGGCTGGCCGAGGTGCCCACCCGCCACGAGGAACTGCGCGCCGCCATCCGGGTGTTCAGTGGCATGTCGAAGGCCGCCACCCTGGAATGGCTGGTGCGCGGCACGCTGGATCGCGAACGGACCCACCACATGCTCGTGATCACCCTGATCACGCTGGTCCGCGATGTCTACGGTGGCCCCATTCCCGGCTGATCACCAGGAAAGACGGCACCGGCAAGGACAGCGGTGCCCGGTCCGCCGAACCGGACCGGGCACCGAGACCGCTGTTTCTGACGGCTATCAGCCGGTGGTGGCCGCCTTCTCGCCGCGTTTCACCGAGGCCAGCAGCAGCTGGGCGACGTCCACGACCTCAAGCTTCTCGCTCGCCGCGCCGTCGTTCTGCCGCTGGGTGACACCGTCGGTCATCATCACCCGGCAGAACGGGCAACCGGTGATGATCTTGCTCGGGGAGGTGCCCAGAGCCTCGTCGGTGCGCTCCAGGTTGATCTTCTTGCCGATTCGCTCCTCCATCCACATGCGCGCGCCGCCGGCGCCGCAGCAGAAGGACCGGTCGCCGTGCCGTGGCATCTCGCGCAGCTTCGCGCCGGACGCGCCGACCAGCTCACGCGGTGCGTCGTACACCTTGTTGTGCCGGCCGAGGTAGCACGGGTCGTGGTAGGTGACGTCCTCGCCGACCGGCGCCACCGGCACCAGGCGACCCTCGCGGACCAACTTGTTCAGCAGTTGGGTGTGGTGCACGACCTCGTACTTGCCGCCAACCTGCGGGTACTCGTTGGCCAGCGTGTTGAAGCAGTGCGGGCAGGTGACCACGATCTTGCGCTTGCCCGGTTCCCGGCCCTCGAACACGCCGTTGAGCATCTCGACGTTCTGCTGGGCCAGCATCTGGAACAGGAACTCGTTACCGGCGCGGCGGGCGGGGTCGCCGGTGCAGCTCTCCTCCGGGCCGAGCACGGTGTACTTCACGCCGGCGACGTGCAGCAGTTCCGCGACCGCCCGGGTGGTCTTCTTCGCGGAGTCCTCGAACGCGCCCGCGCAACCGACCCAGAACAGATACTCGGTGTCCTCGGACAGCTCGCCGTCGAACACCGGAACCTCGAAGTCCAGGCCGTCGGTCCAGGCCAGCCGATCCTTCGCGTTCTGGCCCCACGGGTTGCCCTTGTTCTCCAGGTTCTTGAACATCCCACCGAGCTCGGTCGGGAAGTTCGACTCGATCATCACCTGGTAGCGGCGCATGTCGACGATATGGTCGACATGCTCGATGTCCACCGGGCACTGGTTCACGCAGGCACCGCAGGTGGTGCAGGACCACAGCACGTCCGGGTCGATCACACCGCCCTCGTCGGCCGTGCCGACCAGCGGGCGGGCCGCCTGCTCCGGACCGGAACCCAGCACGCGGGCGAAGCCGGATTCGGCCACGCCATGTTCGGCGTGCGTGGCGTCGGCCTTGATCTCGACCGAGCCCTCCTCGGGGGCCTCCTGCCCGCCGATGATGTACGGAGCCTTGGCGAACAGGTGGTCGCGCAGGTCCATGATCACGAGCTTGGGCGACAGCGGCTTACCGGTGTTCCACGCCGGGCACTGGCTCTGGCATCGCCCACATTCGGTACAGGTGGCGAAGTCGAGCATGCCCTTCCAGGTGAAGTCCTCGATCTTGCCGCGACCGAAGATGTCGTCCTCGCCCGGATCCTCGAAGTCGATCGGCTTGCCGCCGGACTCCATCGGTAGCAGCGGGCCGAGCCCGTCCGGCAGCCGCTTCGCGCCGACGTTCAGCGGCGCCAGGAAGATGTGCAGGTGCTTGGAGTGCACCACCAGCACCAGGAAGCCGGTCACGATCGCGATGTTGAGCAGGATGAACGCGGTCTCCAGCGCGCTGTTCACGCCGTTGCCCAGCGGCATGAACGCGTGCCCGAGCAGCCAGGAGGCGAACGGCCAGCCGCTGCGACCGTACGGGAAGTGCCCGGTGGCGTACTGCGCGCCGCGGTAGATCAGCAGCGTGACCATGACGCCGGCGATCATGGAGAGGACCAGCCAGGCCGCGCCGGTGTGCGAACCGTAGAAACGCGACTTGCGCTGCTGGCGTTCCGGCTTCTGCCGGGTGCGGATGATCGCGAAGGTGACCAGCGCGACCAGCACCGCGACCGTGAAGAAGTCCTCGACGAAGCCCAGCCAGCGGGCGTGACCGAACCACCAGAACGAGTAGTCGCGGTCGAACAGCGCACCCCAGGTCTCCACGATCGTGAAGAGCAGGATGGCGAAGCCCCACATGGTGAAGAAGTGGGCGGTGCCCGGGACCGACCATTTGAGCAGCTTGCGCTGGCCGGCGACCTCCTCCACCTCGGTGGTCAGCCGGGCGCCCGGGTCCTCGACCCGGCCGCTGGCCGGTTGACCGGAACTGATCAGCCGGTACAGCCAGATCACCCGGCGACCAGCGATGGCCAGGCCGACCACCGTGATCACCAGGCCCAGCACTAGTCGAAGTATCACCGAGCCTCCACCTTGGGGGATGTGCGTTATGGTGCTGTGGCGCGAAGCGTAGTGTACGTTACCCGCGAGTAACCATGTTGACGTGTGCCGCGTCGCATCTTCCGTCAGTGATCAACCGGGGCTCGTGCCGCGCTCCATCACAACATTCTGTGACGGGCGCCGTGGGCTGGCCGTGCGATACCTCACGTCCCACGCGGAAGTTCGTACCGTTTCGTGATCCTGACAGCCGATCACCGGGTACCGTGACGCCGAAGTGATCTGCCGAGGACCTATCTCTTGGGGGCTGTCCGTGCGCACCGGCACCGGCATCGCTACCGCGATCTTGGCCGCATCCCTCGTCACGCTCGTCGCCGGCTGCGGCGGCGGAGGCGGCAACGCACTGTCACCCACGACCACCACC
>DASVLX010000306.1:0-22005 GCA_036384655.1 Pseudonocardiaceae bacterium | reverse complement strand
CCGGGTGCTGCCACCCCGGGTGCGGCCCGCCGCACCGACCACCGGGCGTGGCCGAGGACAGGTCGCCGGCGGGCCACCGCCAATCTCGGTCACGGCCGCCAACACGGCTGCGAACGCGGCCGCCGCACCGCCTCCGCTGTCCAGGCCGGGTGTGCCCAGGACGGCGGCCGGCAAGCCCGGAATGCCCAAGCCGGTGGCCCCGAAGCAGGGGACGCCGAAGCAGGGGACGCCGAAGCAGGCGGTACCGAAGCCACCCGCGGCCAGGCCGCGGGCCGGCCAGCCGATCGCCGGCGGTCGGGCCCGGGTTCCCGGCTCGGTCCCGCCGAGGGCCGAACCCCAGATCCCGGCAGGGCCGGTCCCGACATCGTTCGTGGTTCCCGCCTCGGCCGTGATTTCGCCGTCGGTGCCGGGAATCGCGCGCGGCACCGGTGGTCCGGCCAGGGCGTCGGCTCCGGGTTCGGCACGGACTCCGGTGGCCACGACGACCACCGCCACGGCCGGGACCACCAAGGCCACGGCCGGGACCACCAGCGCCCCCGCCCGTATCCCCGTTGAGCGTCCGGCGTCCGTGGGCACCCCGGACAGACCGGGCAGCACCGGCAGGGCCGGCGGCTCGGACAGCGCCACCAGGGCGGCCACCAGGGCGGTCACCGGGGCAGCGAGCAAGGCGGCTACCAAGGCCACCGGTGGCACTGGCCGGCCCAAGACCTCCTCGGCCGACGCGATCTCGATGACCAGTGAGATGGAGCCGATCAGCGACGCCATCGTGGAACGCCGCAAGGTCGATGCCACGCTCGCCCGGTTCTCCGCGGTCCACGACGAGATGGCCCGCGAGGAACGCGAGCGCCGTAACCGCTGGCACAAGCTGATGCCGTGGCGTGAGACCGACGATCCGCTGGACGACGCGCTGTCCGCCGCCACGCCTCATATGGGTGCCGAGCCGCCCGAACAGACGTCCGACACGGCCGAGAAGCCCGTCAAGAAGAAGATCATCCGGAGGCCGCTGACCCGGCTGCAACGCAAGCGCGCGAAGCAACGCGAGCAGAGCGCGATGGCCGGTCGGATCGCCGCCTGCGTCGCGGCCCTGGTGGTGCTCGCGCTGTGCGGCATTGGCTGGACCACGCGGCTGCACATCGACAAGAACATGCAGCAGGTCCTGGCGCTGGACGAGGGTGCCGCCGGCATCCAGAACGCCCAGGGGCAGACCAACGACGACAACTTCCTGTTGATCGGCACGTCGGCCCGGCCGGGCGGCAGCGCGGCCGCCACCGGCGCCGAAACCATCATGCTGGCGCATGTGCCGGCCAACCGGGCGCGCATCCAGATCCTCTCGTTCCCGGCCGACCTGCAGGTCACTCGACCGATCTGCGCGGGCTGGAACAACCAGTCCGGCCAGTACACCGGCACCCAGATGCCGGCCACCGACTCGGTGCGCCTGGACGATATCTACAAGCAGGGCGGCCCGCGCTGCCTGACCGACACCCTGCAGGACATCACCGGCATCGCGATCAACCACTTCGTCGGCATCGACTTCGGCGGGTTCCAGCAGATGACGAACGCCCTGCAGGGCGTGAGCGTGTGCGTCAGCACCAGCCTGTCCGACAGCCAGCTCGGCACGATCGCCAGCAGCAGCGGCAATGTCACGCTCAACGGTGAGGAAGGCCTGAACTTCGTACGGGCCGATCACATCACCGGCGACACGTCCGGCGAGCAGGGCCGGATCCGCCGGCAGCAGTTGTTCATGGCCGCCGCGCTGCAGAAGCTGATCAGCAATGACGTGATATCCGATCCGAGCAAGCTGAACGACTTCCTGAGCAGCTTCGCCAAGGCGACCTTCAGCGAGAGCGCGGGCGTCAACCAGCTGCTCAGCTTCGCCCAGTCGGTGCAGAGCGTCGGGCTCGGCCAGATCACCTTCATCACCGTGCCGGCCACCTCGGTGACCAACTCCGGCGGTTCGAGCGGCGAGGCCATGTCGACCGCCCTGGCCAACCAGCTGTTCACCGCCGTACGGAACGGTGGCGCGCTACCGACGTCGGCCGCCCCGGCCACCGGCTCCGCCGCCACTCAGGCCAACAACGTCAGCCTGGTGGCGCCGTCCTCCGTCAAGGTCCAGGTGCTCAACGGCACCACCATTCAGGGCCTGGGCGCGGACACCAAGTCCAAGCTGGTCAGCCAGGGCTTCGACGTGATCAACGACGGCACCAACAACACCACGGTGCCCCAGACGGTGATCAAGTACTCGGCCAACCAGGCCGCCGCGGCCGCCACGCTCGCCTCGTCGGTGCCCAGCGCGCAGCTTCAGGAAGATCCGAGCATGGTGAGCGCGATCGAGCTGATCCTCGGCGCCAACTTCGACAAGCAGGTCAACGCGGCCAAGAGCGGCACGGCGACCCTGCCGGGCGCCACGAGCGGTACCCCGGCAACGGGCGCGAGTCAACCGGTCACGCTGACGACACTGAATGCCGGTGCGTCCCTGACCTGCGGTTGATGGTCATTGCCGGTTCACGTGCGCTTCATCCCTCGATGCCATGTCAGCGACGCCTTCCGCCTAGCATTACCGCATGCGTGAGGCCTACCACGACCAGCTCGGTGAACTCGCCACCCATCTGGCCGACATGTGCGCGATGGTCAGTGACGCTATGGAGCGAGCGACAGCAGCCTTGCTGAACGCCGACCTGGCGCTGGCCGAGCAGGTGATCGGTGACGACGTCAAGATTGACGAGGCCCGGTCCGCCTACGAGGAGGAGGCATACGCCCTACTGGCGCTGCAGGCGCCGGTGGCGACCGACCTCCGTACCGTTTTGTCGGTGATCCACGCGGCGGAGAGCCTGGAGCGGATGGGTGACCTGGCCCTGCATGTGGCCAAGGCCGCCCGGCGCAGGCACCCCAAGGCCGCGCTGCCCGACGAGGTGCGCCCCGACTTCGAGCAGATGGGCCGGGTCGCGGTCTCGCTGTCCCGCAAGGCGGAGCAGGTGATCCGCACCCAGGATGTGGCGCTGGCCCGGGATCTGGTCGACGAGGACGACGAGATCGACGATATGCACCGCCACCTGTTCTCGGTGGTCATGGACCGGTCCTGGCCCTACGGCACCGCCGCCGCCGTCGACGTGACCCTGCTGTCCCGCTTCTACGAGCGGTACGCCGACCACGCGGTGTCCGTCGCCAAGCGCACGGTCTTCGTGGTCACCGGCCGGATGCCCGGCTCCGACCAGTTCGACATCTGAGGCTTCTCCTCCCACTGCCAATCCGACGGCGGGGTCGTGGCGCTCGGGCGCCGTCGACCCCGCCGTCCCGTTTCCGCCCGATCACGGCCCAGACAACACGGCGGCCCAGACAACACGGCGGCCCGGTGCCGAATCACTTCGACACCGGGCCGCCGTGTGAACCGCGGCAGGGCGGATCAGCCGAACCGGCCGGAGATGTAGTCCTCGGTGGCCTGCTGGCTGGGGTTGGAGAAGATCTTCTCGGTGTCGTCGACCTCCACCAGGCGTCCCGGCTGGCCGACACCACGCAGGTTGAAGAAGGCGGTCTGGTCGCTGACGCGGGCCGCCTGCTGCATGTTGTGGGTGACGATGACGATCGTGTAGTCCTTCTTCAGCTCACCGATCAGGTCCTCGATGGCGAGCGTCGAGATGGGGTCGAGGGCCGAGCAGGGCTCGTCCATCAGCACCACCTCGGGCCGGACCGCGATCGCGCGGGCGATGCACAGCCGCTGCTGCTGCCCACCGGAGAGGCCGCCGCCGGGCCGGCTGAGCCGGTCCTTGACCTCGTTCCAGAGGTTGGCGCCGCGCAGCGCCCGCTCGGCGATCTCGTTGAGCTGCCTGTTGTTCCGCACGCCGGACAGCTTCAGGCCGGCGATCACGTTGTCCCGGATGGACATCGTGGGAAACGGGTTCGGCTGCTGGAACACCATGCCGATGGTGCGACGAACCACCACCGGGTCCACCGCACTGCCGTAGATGTTCTCGCCCTCCAGCAGCACCTGGCCCTCCACCCGGGCACCGGGGGTGACCTCGTGCATCCGGTTCAGCGAGCGCAGCACGGTTGACTTTCCACATCCGGACGGGCCGATGAACGCGGTGACCGCGCGCGGTGGCACCGAGAGGCTCACGTCCGCCACGGCGTGAAACTTGCCGTAGAAGATGTTCAGATCCTTGACATCGATTCGCTTGGCCATGAGGACCAGCACACCTTCCTAACCGCGTACGCGCGCGAAGCGCGCGACCGCCCGGGCGATCAAGTTCAGTAGGAGCACGATGATGATCAGGGTCAGCGCCGCGGCCCACGCCCGGTCGATCGCGGTGTCGTTGGGGAGCTGCGCTTCCTGGAACACGAACAGTGGCAGCGATGCCTGAGGTCCGTTGAACGGGTCATAGTTGATCGAGGCACTACCGGCGACGGTGAGCAGCACCGGCGCCGTCTCACCCATAACGCGGGCGATGGCCAACATGATGCCGGTGATGATGCCGGCGAGTGCGGTGGGCAACACGATGCGCACCACCGTGATCCATTTGGCGACGCCGAGCGCGTAGGACGCCTCACGCAGGCTGTTCGGCACCAGCTTCAGCATCTCCTCCGAGGACCGGACCACCGTTGGCAGCATCAGGATGACCAACGACAGTGAACCGGCGAACCCGGAGAAGTCGAAGCCCAGGGCCAGGATCCACAGCGTGTAGATGAACAGGCCGGCGACGATCGACGGAAGGCCGGTCATCACGTCCACGAAGAAACTGACCACCCGGCCGAGCCGCCCGCTGCTGTACTCGACCAGATAGACGGCCACCAGGATGCCGAACGGCACCGAGATCACGGCGGCGATGCCCACCTGTTCCAGCGTGCCCAGGATCGCCTGGTAGGCACCGCCGGTCGCCTCGTCCTCGGACACCGCTCGCATCGAGTGGGTGAAGAACGTGGGGTCGAAGCGGACGATGCCCTTGGCGATCGTGTAGCCCAGCACCGCCACCAGAGGCAGCACGGCCAGTACCAGGGTGACGTACAGCAGGCCGGTCATCAGCCGGTCCTTGGCGTGCCGCCAGCCCTCAACCGAGATCGACGCGACGGTCTGCACGATCAGGTACAGCACCGCGGCGATCAGGACGTACTGGATCCAGTTCAGCGAGCCGAGCATCTTCAGCAGGTAGGTCACGACGAGCACGCCGACCGTGATGCCCGGAAGTGCCCACGACGGCAGCTTCTTCCGGGCCAGGCTCGCCCCGTGCAGCGGCGTGTCGAGCACGTCGGCCGTCATGCTTTCTTCTCCCTCGAACCGCGCCGCACGATGGTCCGCGCGCCGAAGTTGACAATCAGGGTGATCGCGAACAACACCAGACCGGAGGCGATCAGCGCGCCGCGGCCGACGTCACCGGCGTCAGCCCACCGGTTGGCGATGTTCGCGGCGATCGTGTTGCCACCAGGGTCGAGGATGCGCCAACTGATGGAGAACGTCGACGACAGCACCAGGGCGACGGCGATGGTCTCACCGACGGCACGACCGAAGCCGAGCACGATCGCGCTGATCATGCCGGACCGCCCGTAGGGCAGCACCGCCATCCGGATCATTTCCCACTTGGTGGCGCCCAACGCGTACGCCGCCTCCTGGTGAACCTTCGGCGTCTGCACGAAGACCTCGCGACAGAGCGCGGCCACGATCGGCAGCAGCATGATCGCCAGCACCACGCCCGCCACCGCCATGGACTTGCCGTAGGTGCCATAGGACGAGGTGAACAGCGGGAACCAGCCCAGGTAGGTGCTCAGGAACCTGGACAGACCGTTCATGTTCTGCGACAGGAACGCCAGGCCCCACAGACCGAAGACCACACTGGGCACGGCGGCCAGCAGGTCGACGATGTAGCCCAGTGGCCTGGACAGCCAGGCCGGCGCGTAGTGGCTGATGTAGAGCGCCACGCCCACCGCGATCGGCACGCCGATGATCAGGGCCAGTGCCGACGACAGCACGCTGCCGAAGGCGATGGCCGCGATCCCGTAGACCACACTACCGTCGGGGTCCCAGCTCTGCGTGCCGAAGAAACTCCCCTGGTCCTTCGAGATGGCCGGGATGGCCTCGTAGATCAGGAAGGCGGCGATCGCCGCCATGACAATCAGGATCAACGCCCCGGCGGCCTTGGCGAGCCACCGGAACATGGCATCGCCGCCGGCGAACCGGCGACGGGACATTAGCAACATGGCCGAACCTGGCCCGGGGATTCCCGGGCCAGGTCCGCCGTCTGAATCTCGAGCCACCCGCTCCGGCTCTGCCGACGCGCTCGTGGTGGTGATCTCAGGCTCCTCGGTCATCCTGTTCTCTCACGATGGTGCGGTCGGCAGACTGCCGCTCGCTAAGCGCTCGTTTGGGCTGGACTTACTCAGCCAAGCGAGCTGACGGCCTTGGCGACCTCGGACTGGATGTTCGAGGGCAGCGGCACGTAGCTGATCTTGGAGAGCTCCTTCTGGCCGTCGGTGCTGGCGGCCCAGCCCAGGAAGCCCTTGATCAGGGGCAGCTTGTTCGCGTTGTTGCCCTTCGAGCAGACGATCTCGTAGGTGATCAGCACGTTCGGGTAGGCGTTCGCGTCGGTGTCGCTGTAGGGCAGGTCCAGAGCGAGGTCACCGGCACCGGTGTTGGTGGTGGCCGGGGTCGCCTTGGAGATGAAGTTGGCCACGTTGTCGGTGGTCAGCTGCACGAACTTGCCCTGGGCGTTGCCCACGTTGGCGAACGGGATGTTGTTCTGGGTGGCGAAGGACTCCTCGAAGTAGCCGATGCCGCCCGGAGTGCTCTTCACGTCCTGGGCAACCACGGAGCTGCCCTTGCCGCCCTGGCCACCGGGGCCCGGCCAGTTCTTGTTGGCACCTACGGTCCAGTCCGCCGCGGCGTCGTGAACCAGGTAGTTCGAGAAGTTGAAGCTGGTGCCGGAGCTGTCCGACCGGTGGAAGGTCTGGATCGGCAGGTTCGGAAGGGTGACGTTCGCGTTGTCAGCCTTGATCGCCGGGTCGTTCCAGTTGGTGATCTTGCCGCTGAAGATCTTGGCCAGGTTGGCCGCGGAAAGGTTCAGGCTGGTGGTCACGCCGGGGATGTTGTAGCCGATCGCGATCGGTCCGGGGGCCAGCGGAAGGTCGATCGCGTTGCCGGTCTTGCAGCGCGCGTTGGCCGCCTGGATGTCCGAACCGGACAGCGGGAAGTCGGAACCGGCGAAGTCGATGGTGCCCTGCTCGAACTGCTGGACGCCGGCACCGGAGCCGCTACCCGCGTAGTTGACGGTGGCGCCGTTGCACGCGTTCTCGAAGTCCTTCGTCCACTGCGAGACCGCGTTCTGCTGGGCCGTGGAACCCGCGGCGTTCAGCGTGCCGGAAGCACACTGGATGTTCGCCGCTGAGGAAGAGGTCGACGAGCCGCTTCCGCTTGAATTGTCGTTCGTACCACAGGCCGCAACCAGGGCACCCGCAGCGGCAATACCGAGCACGGCAGCGCCGCGCCGATTGATCTTCACCGCAGATCCTCCAACCAGGAAGTTTGTCTTTTGTGTCAACTCGTATGTCAACTTGCTCGCGACATGGCTCGCCGCTCGACACGGACGGTAGGCAGTTGGAGTGGACAACCGCCGGGTTCCAGGTAAACGAAAGGTGAACTTGGCACAGCAGGTGACGGTCCACTGCTCCAATAGGACGATCCGTAATCCAGGCCGTGACCTGCTTGTTTGCGGTCTGTGATGTAACGCCCGCGCGATGTCATCTCGCGTATTGGACGTCCATGTCCCACAAATTGAAACCGATTTTGGAGTACACCGCGATCGCAGGCCTGTTGTCGCCCTCGACATAGAGGATCACCCGGCGCAGCCCGCGCTCCGCCAGATACCTCAGCCCGGCGATGGTCAACGCGCGCCCCAGTCCGCCGCCCTGCGCGTGCGGATCCACACCCAGCACGTACACCTCACCGACCGGGTCGCGCGGTGTCTCATTTGGCCCCGCGCCGGGATGGATCTTCGTCCAGTGGAATCCCAGCACCCGGTCCGCCGCGTCCACCGCGAGCAGGAACCCGTTCGGGTCAAACCACGGCTCGGCCTCGGTGGCCAGCAACTCGCCCACGGACAGCGCGCCCTGCTCGGGGTGCCAGTCGAACGCCCGTCCATTCACGGCGACCACGGCGGGCTCGTCCCGGCCGGGGACGAAGGCTCGCAGCGTCACACCATCGGGTGTCTTGGGCGCCGGCAGATCAGCCGGGAGCGGGTCGAGCAGCATGCGATGCAGTTCACGCGCCCGGCGCAGACCCAACCGCCCGGCCAGCGCGGCAGCAGCCGGATGGTCCCCGTGTGCCCAGACCCGGACGTCGTCCGGTGCGTGATCGAGCAGCGCGGCGGCCAGCCGTGCCCCGACGCCGCGCCGCCGGTTGGCCGGCCGCACGTACAGTTCCGCGACCTGCCGGCCGAAGGCATCGCCGGAGGTGTCGAGATGGGCGTAGCCGATCAGTCGACCGTCAGCCCGGTCGAGCAGATGCTCACCACCACGGAACTCGCGTGGCAGCGGACCCTGGGCCGCCACCTCGGGTCGGCCATCCCGCTGCCGGACCGCGAGCAGCAGCTCACGAAGCTCGGCCAGATCCGCTTCGGTCAGCTCGGTTCGCCAGACCGGCCCGGCCACTCTCAGGCGGTCGGTACGTCGATCGGGGTCACCCGCGCGGCACGGGCCGTGGGTTGCGGCGCTGCCGGCCGGCCCGGACGCACGAACTTGTAGCCGACGTTGCGGACGGTGCCGATCAGCTGCTCGTGCTCGGGGCCGAGCTTGGCGCGCAGCCGCCGGACGTGCACGTCGACGGTCCGGGTGCCACCGAAGAAGTCGTAACCCCAGACCTCCTGGAGCAGCTGGGCCCGGGTGAACACCCGGCCCGCGTGCTGCGCCAGATACTTGAGGAGCTCGAACTCCTTGTAGGTGAGGTCGAGCGGGCGGCCGCGCAGCCGCGCGGTGTACGTCGACTCGTCGATCACCAGCTCACCGAGCTGCAGCGCACCGTCGCCACCCTTGGTGGCGTCGGCACGGCGGGACCGCACCAGCCGCAGCCGGGCGTCCACCTCGGCGGGGCCGGCGGTAGGCAGCACGATGTCGTCGATGCCCCATTCCGCGGAGACCGCGACGAGCCCGCCCTCGTTCACGACGGCGAGCACCGGGACCTCCACTCCGCTGGACGACAGCAGCCGGCAGAGGCTACGAGCGCCAACGAGGTCGATCCGAGCGTCCACGAGCACCGCGTCGTACGGGCCGGCCTCCAGCAGCGCCGCCACGTCGGGCTCCAGGGGCCGGACCTTGTGCGACAACAGGCCGAGGGCGGGCAGCACGGCACCGGGCTCGGGATCACTCGTCAACAACAACAGGTCGGCACCCATTAGCGGCTCCCATCGTGGTTGGCGGTCACTCTCCACCGCTGGCAATCAACTTCATATGCTTCGTGCAGACCGGACCGCGCGGATCCAACAGATCCGGCCTCGTTGCCGTGAGATATCGACCAGAATAGCGGTTCACCGGCGGTTTTGCCCAGATCGTGACGACAGTGTCACATCCGCGGAACGCCATCCCGGATGATGGACCGGCCGATTCCGGGCGCTGACGAGGCCGTTTCAAGGTCGTGTGGGCATCGATTCGGCCGTGCTGCCGACCATGATCTCGGCTGCGATGTCGACGTCGTGTCGAGGCCGCTCGTCGCCGTGGACCACGGACCTGGTAGACACCGGGCGGGGAATTGCCGCGCGGATACGCACGAGTATGTGGTGGTCGAGATGGTGAAGCCGACAGGACGGCGGGGTCGCTTGAAGAAGCTGGCCATCGTCGTGATCGTGATCGCGGCGGTGCTTGTCGCCGCGGACTTCGGGCTCGCCTCGGCGGCCGAGTACCAGGTCTCCAAGGGCATGCGCACGGAGCTGAACCTGGCCGACGATCCGTCGGTCACCATCCACGGCTTCCCGTTCACCACCCAGGCCCTGTCCGGCAGCTTCAAAGATGTCACGGTGATGGCCAGTCACATGCCGGTGCAGGACAAGCTCCGCGACGCCCAGATCAACGTCGAGCTGCGCAACGTCCAGGTCGGCGCGTCCGAACTGCTTTCCGGGCACGTCTCCACGGTCAAGATCGGCCAGGTGGACGGCAGCGTGCAGATCCAGGCGGCCGATGTCGGCCGGCTGTTGGGCATCAACGACCTCCAGGTCGTCCCGCAGACCCTGAACACCGCGCTCGGCGTGGTCACCGCGGGCGCGGTGCCCAACCAGTACACCGACGGGCAGCGCGCCGGCGCCGAGCTGACCGGCACTGTCGACATCGCCGGCCAACAGACCAAGGTGTCGGTGTTCGGGCTGATCGAGCTGGTCAACGGCAGCATCGTGGTGAGCCCGAAGCGTCTTGAGGTCAGCA
The DNA here is from genome assembly GCA_036384655.1 of Pseudonocardiaceae bacterium. Lineage (GTDB taxonomy): Bacteria > Actinomycetota > Actinomycetes > Mycobacteriales > Pseudonocardiaceae > DASVLX01. Next base: position 11,619 of record DASVLX010000306.1, on the reverse strand, counting down.
ACAACATGATCTCCGGACCGCTGGCGAGTACCGTGGAGAACCAGGTGATGTCGCGGTTCAACCTCACGCTGAACCCGAGTGAGCTGCCGTTGCCGTTCACCGTGCGGGCGACCGGCGTGGTCGTCTACCCGGGTTCGCTGACCGTGCAGGGCACCGCGACGAACGTCGTGCTCAACAACAACGGGAGTGGCTTCTAGCGTGACCGGGCTGTGGATCACCGTCGGCGTGCTGGCCGCGGCGAGCCTGCTGGGCTTGCTGCTGCGGTCCCGCGACGGGTTGATCCGGTGGGCCCGTGTCGGCACACCCTCCAGGGACGGGGGCGAACCACCCGTGGCGAAACTGCCGGAGCCGGTGCGCGAGCTGCTTGACCCGGCCACCCCGGTGACTCTGGTCCAGATTTCCACCACGTTCTGCGCGCCATGCCGGCATGCCCGGCTGGTGCTCGCCGATCTCGCCAGCAGGGTGGACGGCCTGCGGCATGTCGACTTGGACGTCACCAACCAGCCGGAGGTCGCCACCGGTCTGGGCGTGCTGCGCACACCGACCACGATCGCGCTGGCCCCGGACGGCACCGAACTGTTGCGGGTCGGCGGCGTGCCGAAGCGCGAGTCGTTGCTCGCCGCGCTACGGCCGTACCTCCCCGAGGCGGCGGCCTCTGTCGGCTCAGTCGGCGAATCGAAGATCGGGCAGACGATCGGGCGCCAGGGATCCTGAACCGGCCTGAATTCGTCCGATCAGGCTCGTCCCATCTGCTGGACATATCTCCCAGGACGAGGGAGAGCACGGTAACGTCCGAAACGTGCACACGATGTTGACCAGGCGCCGCGCGGTGGACTTCCGCCGCGTGCAGAGCAGCCTGTGTCGCGTCTTCTGACCGGTCAGATTCCGCAAGATCAGTACCCCAGGTCAGGAGCACGTCGTGACCAGCACATCAGGCACATCCACATCAGGCAATTCGGAACGTAGCGTCCGTCGCTCACGCAATACGCCGTTGGTGGATCCCCGAGGTCCGCGATTCGGCGCGTGGGTCACCACCGTGGTTTTGGCGGTGGTCCTGGCCACCAACTGGTGGCCGCTGCTGGCCGTTCAGGCGGTGATCTTCGGAATCGGCGCGTTCGCCGGCCTCGGCTACGCGCCCTACGGCTTCATCTATCGCTACCTGGTGACCCCGAGGCTCGGGCCGACCAGCGAGCGTGAGGAGGCCGCACCGCCTCGGTTCGCCCAGCTCGTCGGATTCCTGTTCGCCGTCGTAGGCGTGTTCGGCTACGCCTTCGACCTGACTCTGCTCGGCATCATCGCGACCGCGTTCGCGCTGGTCGCCGCGTTCCTCAACGCGGCCTTCGCATTCTGCCTCGGTTGCGAGGTCTACCTGCTGCTGCGCCGGGCTGGCATCCCGGCGTTCGGCGCCCGTTAACTGGCGGTCCCCGCATCTGGCGGGTATGCCTTTCTTGATTCGTCCGTAATCAAACTGAATCACGCATCAACACAGGAATGGGAGCTGCTCGATGAGCCGCGAAAACGTCCTGGTCTCCACGCAGTGGGCAGAGGACAACCTTCAGACGCCGGGTGTGGTGTTCGTCGAGGTGGACGAGGACACCACGGCATACGACAAGGGCCACCTGGCCGGCGCCGTCAAACTCGACTGGAAGAAAGACCTGCAGGATCCGGTGAAGCGGGACTTCGTCGACAAGGCGGGCTTCGAGGCGCTGCTGTCCAGCAAGGGCATCGGCAACAATGATCAGGTCATTCTCTACGGCGGCAACAACAACTGGTTCGCCGCCTATGCGTACTGGTACTTCAAGTTGTACGGGCACGAGAACGTCAAGCTGATCGACGGTGGCCGTAAGAAGTGGGAGCTGGACGGCCGCCCGCTGACCGCCGATGAGGTGAAGCGCCAGGCCACCCACTATGCGGCCAAGGACCAGAACCTGGCGATCCGCGCGTTCCGCGACGAGGTCGTGGACGCGATCGGCAAGAAGAACCTGATCGACGTCCGCTCGCCCGACGAGTACACCGGTAAGCTGCTGGCGCCCGCGCACCTGCCGCAGGAGCAGTCGCAGCGGCCCGGTCACGTGCCGAGTGCCAAGAATGTTCCATGGGCCAAGGCCGCCAACGAGGATGGCACCTTCAAGTCCGACGCCGAACTGCGCGAGCTGTACACCGGCGTGGGCCTGGACACCTCGAAGCCGACCATCGCGTACTGCCGGATCGGCGAGCGTTCCTCGCACACCTGGTTCGCCCTGCACGAGCTGCTGGGCCTGCAGAACGTCAAGAACTACGACGGTTCCTGGACCGAATACGGCTCGCTGGTCGGCGTGCCGGTCGCCGTGGGTACGGAGGGTTGATCGATGAGTCAGGGTTGTGGCGCTCCGGCGCAGTCCACCAAACTGCCGGCGCATGTTGACCTGGGCACCGAGGTGGTGCTGGCCGGCAAGGTGACCGCGGGTGGTTCGCCGGTGGGCGGCGCGTACGTGCGCCTGCTCAACGACAACGGGGACTTCGTCGGTGAGGTCGTCACGTCCGACGAGGGCGACTTCCGGTTCTTCGCGGCGCCCGGCGACTGGACCCTGCGTGCTCTGCACCGCACGGGCAACGCCCAGCAGTCGGTGCACGCGGACGGTCCCGGCCTGCACGAGGTCGCCATCTCGGTGGCCTGACCAGGGCTGTCACGGTAGTCACCGAAGAGTCGGTCTGACTGGAATGGGCAACGCCTCGGACACCCACGGGTGTCCGAGGCGTTATCCTTCGCCGGTGGAGCAGTTCTACACGGCCCTGCTGGTCGCGACCGCGCTGCTGTCAGCGTGGTTCGCCTACTACGTCGTGCGCCGCCTGTTGGCCGGCGACCGCTGACGTTCTGCCATAGTGTTTGCTGTTGCCGATGACTAGTTCTGCCAGTTCCCCAGACGAGCGGTCCACTCGTTCCGGTGCGCGCGGCGACGCTGACGCCGCCATCGCGGCCGCCGCGGCTCGCGCCGAGAACACCCGGCACCGGAACCTGCCGCAGTTCGACGATCTACCCGTCCCGGCGGACACCGCGAATCTCCGCGAGGGCCCCGGACTGCACGACGCCTGCCTGCCACTGCTGCCGCTGGTCGGTGTGTGGCGCGGCGAGGGCGAGGCGACCTACCCGAGCATGGCCGCCCCGGCCCGGTTCGGGCAGCAGGTGGTGTTCGCGCACGACGGCCGGCCGTTCCTCTACTACGAGTCCCGATCCTGGCTGCTCGACGCGAACGGCGCGGTGATCAGGCCGGCCGCCCGGGAGACCGGCTGGTGGCGTCCCCAGGCGGACGGCACCATCGAGCTGCTGCTGACCCACAACACCGGCATCGTGGAGATCTTCTACGGCAAACCGCGCACGCTGACGTCCTGGGAACTGGCCACCGACATCGTGATGCGCACGGCGTCGGCCAAGGAGGTCAACTCCGGACACCGGCTGTACGGCATCGTGCATGACGGTGGCCTGGCCTATGTCGAGGAGCGCGCGATGGTCGGCCAGCCGATGCAGCCGCACATCTCGGCTCACTTGGCCCGCGTCGTGGGTTGATGATGGTCGGCCGACGCGCGGCCTGCCCGGCCGCGCGTCGCCGCCTCGGTGGAGTCAGAACCGGGGATGGTCGCCGTGCAGCACCGCCCGCTCGCCGTCCTGCGATTCGGTGATCTCACCGAGCACCCAGGCCGGCAGGTGCCGGGCGGTGAGCATGGCCAGCGCGCGGTCCACGTCGGTCGGGGCGATCACGGCGACCATGCCGACGCCCATGTTGAAGGTGGACTCCATCTCGTCCCGCTCGATCCGGCCGCGCTGCGCGATCAACGCGAACACCGGCGCGGGCGTCCAGGTCCGCCGGTCCAGCACCGCGGTCAACCCGGCCGGGATCACCCGCGCGAGGTTGGCCGCCAGCCCACCGCCGGTGATGTGCGCGAACGTACGCACCTCGGTCTCGGCGATCAGCGCCAGGCAGTCGGCGGCGTAGATGCGGGTGGGCTCCAGGAGTTCCTCACCCAGGGTGCGGCCGAACTCCTCGACGTGACCGGACAGCGGCATCCGGCCGGTCTCCAGCAACACGTGCCGGGCCAGCGAGTAGCCGTTGGAGTGCAGGCCGCTGGATCCCAGGGCGATCACCACGTCACCGGCGCGCACCCGCTCCGGGCCGAGGATGCCGGACGCCTCCACGATGCCCACGCCGGTCGCGGACAGGTCGTATTCGCCGATCGGCATCAGCCCGGGGTGCTCGGCCGTTTCGCCGCCGAGTAGCGCGCAACCGGCCTGCTGGCAGCCCCGCGCGATGCCCTTCACGAGTTCGGCGATCTGGTCAGGCACGACCCGGCCGACCGCGATGTAGTCCTGCAGGAACAGCGGTTCCGCACCGCAGACCACCAGGTCATCGACGACCATCGCGACCAGGTCAATGCCCACCGTGTCATGCACGTCCAGGGCCTGCGCCACGGCGATCTTGGTGCCCACCCCGTCCGTGGAGGAGGCCAGCACCGGCTCCTTCCACCGGTCCAGCCGCAGCTCGAACAGCCCGGCGAAGCCCCCGATGCCACCCAGTACTTCGGGTCGGCTGGCCTTCTCGGCGTACGGCCGCAACTTGGCGACGGCCTCATCGCCGGCGGCGATGTTCACGCCGGCGCTGGCGTAGGTGGCCTTGGGACTGTCCGGAAACGTGGTCACGGCGAGGGCTCTCCGCACATCGTTGGGTTACCGCCAAATGATTGTTGGGTTACGGGCGGCGAACGGCGTCCTCGGCACCGTACCCGCTCGGCACGGAGGCTGATCCGGCGCCGACCGCTCCCGGGTCCATATCCCGGCCGGCGTTGTCCAGGTCCTCCAACAGATGCTTGCCGATCAGTGCCTCGTCCGGCAGCGCGATCGGGTACTCGCCGGTGAAGCAGGCGGCGCACAGTCTGGACTTGGGCTGCTCGGTGGCCGCGATCAGGCTCTCCATGGAGACATAGCCCAGCGAGTCCGCTCCGATCGAGCGCCGGATACCGTCGATGTCCAGACCATTGGCGATCAGCTCGGCACGCGAAGCGAAGTCAATGCCGTAGAAGCAGGGCCAGCGCACCGGCGGCGAGGCGATCCGCACATGCACCTCGACCGCACCGGACTCGCGCAGCATCCGGACCAGGGCGCGCTGGGTGTTGCCGCGCACGATCGAGTCGTCCACCACGATCAGCCGCTTGCCTCGGATCGCGTAGCGCAGCGGGTTCAGCTTGAGCCGGATGCCCAACTGCCGGATCGTCTGCGACGGCTGGATGAACGTGCGGCCCACGTAGGAGTTCTTGACCAGGCCCGACCCGTACGGGATGCCGGACGCCTGGGCGTAGCCGATCGCGGCCGGGGTACCGGACTCGGGCACCGGGATCACCAGATCGGCCTCGACCGGATGCTCGGCGGCCAACCGGCGGCCGATCTCAACCCGGCTGGCGTGCACCGAGCGGCCGGCGATGGTGCTGTCGGGCCGGGCCAGGTAGACGTACTCGAATATGCAGCCCTTGGGCTCGGGCATCGCGAACCGCGACGAGCGCAGCCCGCCGGCGTCGATCGCGAGCAGTTCGCCGGGCTCGACCTCGCGCACGAAGGACGCGCCCACGATGTCCAGCGCGGCCGTCTCGCTGGCCACCACCCAGCCGCGTTCCAGCCGGCCCAGCACCAGCGGGTGCACGCCCTGCGGATCGCGCGCCGCGTACAGCGTGGACTCGTCGGAGAACACCAGGCAGAACGCGCCGCGCAGGGTGGGCAGCAGGGACAGCGCGGCCTGCTCGATGCCGGTGTCGGCGGCGGCCGCCGCCAGCAGGCCGCAGATCAGGTCGGAGTCCGTCGTGGCGCCCTGACCGGTGTCGGCGCCGATCTCCGTGGCGCGGTCACGCAGTTCGGCGGTGTTGACCAGATTGCCGTTGTGGCCCAGGGAAAGTCCGCTGCCGGTCGCCGTGTGCCGGAAGGTGGGTTGGGCGTTCTCCCAGGTCACCGAGCCCGTGGTGGAGTAGCGGCAGTGCCCCACCGCGACATGGCCGCGCAGCGCGGACAGCGTCTGCTCGTCGAACACCTGGCTGACCAGGCCGAGGTCCTTGAAGACGACGATCTGCCGGCCGTCCGCGACCGAGATGCCGGCGGCCTCCTGCCCACGGTGTTGAAGCGCGTACAGACCGTAGAAGGTGAGTTTCGCCACCTCTTCGCCTGGTGCCCACACACCGAAGACGCCACACTCCTCGCGCGGACCACAGTCCGCACCGGACTGGTCGGAGACCACCGGGAAACTCCCTCACGAACCGGATGGGTGCAACGCCAGTGTAAGCGGCGTGGTCCGGTCCATTGCGGGCGAACATCGACAATTTGGCCACAGGCCGAGCCGTCGCTGGCCACCGTTACCAGGCAGATGCACGGACCGACAGCGGAGGGGTGCGGTGGGTAACGGCTACGAGATCGACTTAGCCGCGATGAGCCAGCTCGTCAGCACACTGCGAGACGCCGCTCGAAGCATCACCAGCGCGAGCACCGCGTTGAAGAATGCTTCAGCGAGCCAACTCGGCAATGACGACCTGGACAGCGCGGGCAGCGAATTCAAGGACCGCTGGGACTCCGGAACGAGCAAGATCTCCAAGCTGACCGGCACGATGACGGACGCGCTCAACGCGACGGTGCAGGCATATCAGCAATTGGAGACGACGCTGGCCCAGTCCTTCCAGACTGGGGGCGTCACGCCATGAAGAGCAACTATCCCGCGCTCGGTTTCGACCCCGCGCCCGGCGAACCCGGCGCCGTCAACGCGTTGGCGGACAACTTCATGACCGTCGCGCGGCAGCTCGGGTCCGCCCGCGACACGCTGGAGAGCATCGGTAACAGCGACAGCGTGTGGCAGGGCGACGCCGCCACGAACTTCCGCGGCAAGGTTGGCCAGCTACCCAACTACCTGAACAAGGCCAACGCATCGCTGTCCGACGCCGCGACCGCGTTGGATGGCTGGGCGTCTGACCTCACCACCATGCAGTACCGGGCGGCCGGCTACGAGGACCAGGCACAGCAGGCACTGGCGCGCCTGGAACGGGCGCGAAACGACCCCAACCTCAAGCTGGCCGGTCAGCGGTTTGACAGCCAGCAGGCGTTGCAACTAGCGCAACGCGAACTCGCCGCCGCGGAACAGGCGTTGAACTCGGCCCAGCAGGACCTGGACGCCATCCGCGCGGATGCCCGGCGACTCCTCGACCAGCACGAGGATCTGGCACGGCGGGTGGCTGACGCCCTGCGGCGCGCCACGGACGAGGCTCCGCCCGAGCCTGGCTTCCTGGAAAGCCTCGGCAACGCCCTGTCCGGCATGCTCGGCGCGGTGGAATCGCTCGCCGGCAAGGTGTGGCAGTGGACCAAGGACCATGCCCAGGACATCGCCAAGGTCGGCGACATCCTCAACAAGATCAGCGCGGTCCTCGGAGTGGCGGCTCTCGTCTGTGCACCGATCGAGCCGCTTGGTGCGATCCTCGGTGCCGCTGCCGGCATCACATCCGTAGCTGCGTTTGCTACTCAGGGCCTCGCCAAGGCCGCTGGCGCCAACGTCTCCTGGACCACCCTCGGCCTTGATGCCGCAGGGGCTATTCCGTTTCTGGGAGTAGCAGCAAAAGGTGCCAAGATCGCTCAGGTGGGTGTTGATACTGCCACGGCGGTCAGCCGGGCGAACGAGCTCGTGACCGGCCTGGGAGCTGCCGCTGTGAAGGGTGGCAAGGGAATGTCGCTCATGCGATCCGGTTTGCACGCTGTTGACGGTGGTGTTGTCGGCGTCGCCGGTAAAGGACTGAAATCGAAGTTGCTCGCCGGTGGGGTGAGTAAGTTCGTCAACGGTCAGGTCGTGGGGGTCGGGGGTCTGAACAAGGTCCTCAAATTTGGCGGCAAGATACCCGGCATGTCAGGCTTGGTTAGCCATGCTATTGACCCCATGTCCGCGATGGGGCGAGGCATTGACATAGCGATCGGTTCTGTCAAATCAACGGCTAGTATCAGCTATGACGTCTTTCATGGCGGCGGGGGAAGCCATCCCGCGCCGGCAGGTTCGACGTTCAGCTCTAGGGTTGCGGCGAGGTCTGGATCATGAAATGTGACTTGGCATTGCGCAGCTTTTCTATCGGCTTGCCCGAAGGGATCGTACGAGTGCCGGTCGACTCGATCGCCGATCGCGACAGTGCCCTGGCGGACGAACTGGCTGCACGATTCGGTCTGCCCGGCGACGACGTCAGCGCCGATGCATTGGGATCAGTGTTCACTGGTCTTGGCGCGGTGCTGGGTGAATCTGGTATGGAGTTCGCTGGCATGGGCTTGTTTCGTTCCCCCGACGAACCCACGCGGCCTGCTTTTGTCATGCTCACCGGAACGAGGGTGCCCTCGAAGCACGAGTCGGTTGCGATCGCTATCGCCGGCCTGCGTGAGCTGTACGGTCAGCAGACGGCACAGGCGGTAGAGACGCTGCTGCTGCCGGCGGGCGAGGCTGTCGCGGTGGTCGAGGAACAGCTGTTGGAAATTCCAGTCGATGTGCATGAGCCGATCACAATGTTGATTCGTCGAGCCAGTGCCTGGTTCCCGGACTCTCGCGGTACAACCCTCGGGATGGTGTCGGTGATCTCGCCGTCCTGGCAGGACTGGGCGCATGTCTGTGATCTGGCGTTGGACGTCTTCGACTCGTTTACTTGGGAGGATTAGCACAGGTGGAATCGTGGTACTCGGCGCTTCAATGGCATATCGACAAGCCTGAGCGAATCGGAGGGTTTCGCTGGTCGCTTATTCCGAAACCCTGGTGGGATTCGTATACTGGAGCGGGTGATGATCCCATTGAAGCCGCCTTGCTTTTGGTGCTTTCGGCGCTGTGGTCGCTCGAGTGGCTGCTGGTGCGGCCGACGGTGGGGGTGGTTCGGTTGGTGATTCATCATCGCCGGTCGCCGGGGTGGTATGTGCGGGTGATGTATACCCAGGTTGTGTGTGATGGTGTGGGTGATTACACGGTGGACTTCGGGACCCGGCGGAAGGGGCAGGCGAAGCGGGTCGCGCGGGCGCTGCGGCGGGAACTCCGACGAACAAAGACGCTGAATCTCGGTGGGGCCGCCATCCAGGCGGCGGTCGTGGCGAACCAGGCGACTGGCACGGTGGTGTCGAACATCCCGCCACGGACCCGGGATCTCTCCGCGCCGCTACAGGCGGACGACCGGCAGCAGGGCTGAGATGTCGGCGCGGGTGCCGGAGGCGCTGACCCGGGCGGTGGCCACGGCATCCGCCCAGGCCAGCCGGCCGGTGGCCAGCTCCAGCCAGGTGCGCGGATCGGTCTCGATCACGTTTGGCGGGGTGCCGCGGGTGTGCCGGGGGCCGGCCACGCACTGCACGGCGGCGAACGGTGGCACCCGCACCTCGACACTGTTGCCGGGCGCGACGTCCGGCAACACTCGCAGGCTCAACCGCACCGCGGCGGCGAGTACGGCGCGCTCCGGCTGCCGCGCGGTCGCGTCGTCGAGCCAGGGCAGCACTTCCGTGACGGCCGCCCGCATCTGAAAAGGATCAATGTGCCGTCGTGCTGCCTGTCCTGGTGTCTGCTGAGATGCCATCGTCATCCAGCGTAGATCGCGTCATATCCGGATAGCCTCGGGCCGTGGACACCGAACGGTATTCCGGTCCGCTACCGATCGAGGACTACGCGTTGTTGTCCGATTTGCGCACCGCCGCGCTGGTCGGAATCGACGGATCGATCGACTGGCTGTGCCTGCCACGGTTCAGCGGTCACTCGTGCTTCACCCGCCTGCTCGGCACCGACCGGCATGGCCACTGGCGGATCGCGCCCACCGACAAGAGCGTCGAAACTCGTCGGTGGTACCGCGAGGGATCAATGGTGCTGGAAACGGAGTTCGTCACCGACGACGGCGTGGTACGGCTGATCGACTTCATGCCACCGCAGGAAAGCCGCGACAACACCGACGACCAGCCCCGCGTCGTCCGCATCGTCGAGGGCGTGACCGGCCAGGTCGAGATGCGGCTGCGGTGGCTCGTGCGATTCGCCTACGCGGACGCCATCCCCTGGGTGCGCCGGCTGCGCGTGCATGGGAAGGAACGCATCCTGGCGCTGGCCGGGCCGCGCGCTGTCACCCTCTGCGGAACCCGGTTGCCGGAAGCCGTGCCGGGCGAACTCGTCCATGAGTGCGTGTTCACCGTCGCCGCTGGCGAACGACTGTCCTGGGTGATGGCGTATCTGCCCGACTCCGACGACGAACCACCGGACATCGATCCCGAGGTCGACCTGGCCAGCACCGAGCGGTTCTGGCGACAGTGGTCCGCGCAGTTCCACTACACGGGTCCGCATGCTGGCGTCGTGCAACGCTCGTTGGTAACGCTGAAGGCGCTCACCTACGCGCCCAGCGGCGGCATCATCGCGGCGCCGACCACCTCGCTGCCGGAGACACCGGGTGGCGAACGCAACTGGGACTACCGGTACTGCTGGCTGCGCGACGCCACACTGACCCTGTTGGCGTTCGACAACTTCGGCTATGTGGCCGAGGCCGAGGCCTGGCGGCGCTGGCTGGTCCGCGCGGTCGCCGGCGATCCGGCCGACATGCAGATCATGTACGGGTTGCGCGGCGAGCGGCACCTGATCGAATGGGAGGCCGACTGGCTGCCCGGCTACCAGGGCGCCCGGCCGGTCCGCATCGGCAATGCCGCGTACCGGCAGTTGCAGCTTGACGTGTACGGCGAGCTGATGGACGCGCTGCACCTCGCCCGGGAGCGTGGCGTGGCGGAAACGCCCGAGTCGTGGTCGATCCAGCGTGGCGTGATGGCGCATCTCAGCCAGGTCTGGCAGGAGCGGGACAGTGGCATGTGGGAGGTCCGGGGCCAGGGCCACCACTTCACCCACAGCCGGATCATGCTGTGGGTGGCGTTCGACCGAGCCGTCCGCGCCGGTGAGGAGGACAAGCTGCCAGGTCCGGTGGACCAGTGGCGGGAGATTCGCGACGCGATCCATCAAGAGGTGCTGGACCGGGCCTACAACGCCGATATCGGGTCGTTCACCCAGCACTACGGCGGCACCGAGCTGGACGCGGCCACCCTGTTGATCCCCGCGGTCGGGTTCCTACCGGGCAGTGATCCCCGGGTCCGCTCGACGTTGCGGGTGATCGGCCGCGAACTCAAGCATGGTGACCTCGTCCAGCGCTATTCGACCGGCCCGACGCCGGACCCGGTGGACGGACTGAGCGGCGAGGAGGGCGCGTTCCTGGTCTGCTCGTTCTGGTACGTGGACGCGCTGGCGTTGTGTGGCGAGCAGGAGGAGGCCGAGCTGATGTTCGAGCGCCTGCTCGCGCTGCGCAACGATGTCGGCCTGATGGCCGAGGAGTACGACCCGAGCACGGGCCACTTTCTCGGTAACTTTCCCCAGGCGTTCAGCCACCTCGGCCTGGTGAACAGCGCGGCCGTCCTCTACGGAGGCCACACCCGCAGCGAGCGAAGCCGCCGCGACCACAGCGACTGAGAAGACCTCGACCAAGCGGTCCAGGAGGTTCGGTGGATGCGGACCAATCCGCAGGCCGCGATACTCGCTGAAGCTACGAGGACCGGCGCGTCTCTGAACCCCAGACCGTTCCGGCGTTCCAGGTGGATGCGGG
>DASVLX010000305.1:0-14456 GCA_036384655.1 Pseudonocardiaceae bacterium | reverse complement strand
CCTGCGGCCGGGGGGACAGGACATCACCGCCGTCATCGAGTGGCGGCGCGGCCGGGCCTGGGCCGGCCTGTACCGGGTCGACCTGGCCAGCCCGGTGCGGCCGTTGACCGCGGCGAAGCGGGCCGCCATCGATGCGGCCCTGACCACCCGCCGGACCTGCCGCGTCTGCGGCACGGACGTCGGCTACTACCTGCCCCGCTCGACCGGCCGCCGCTGCTGGGACTGCGACCAGCCCGCCGGCGACACCCCTGTGACTCCCGACCTGGCAGCTCGAACCGCCAAGCACGTGCCCGCCGGGCCGGGTCGTCCCATCACCCTCACGAACACTCAGGAGGTATCGATGTCCACCGATTCCGCATCCACCGAAGCGGCCGAAGCGGCCGAAGCGTTGGTCACGTACACGGCTGACGCGGTGGTCCTGGCCTACGACCTCGGCGCCTGGCGGGTGCTGCTGGTTCAGCGGGGCTGGCCGCCCTACCAGGGACAGTTGGCTCTGCCGGGCGGGCACGTCGACGAGGGGGAGACCTCACGCCGGGCCGCCGCCCGCGAGCTGGCCGAGGAAACCGGCATCATCGTCGACGCCGCCGCCCTGCACCGCGTCGACGTCTACGACGACGTCGAGCGGGACCCGCGCGGCCGGGTCGTGACGGTCGCCTACCTGGCGGTGCTGCCCGCCATGGTGTCCGCGACCGCCGGGGATGACGCCGCCTCCGCCGGATGGCTGGACGTGACCGAGGTGCTGCTGGGCCGCCACGGCCTGGCCTTCGACCACCGCCAGATCCTGTTCGACGCGCTGGTGCTGGCCGAGCACCAGGTGGGGCAGCAGCGATGACTGACGGCATCCCGGCCGGCGAGTTCACCGGTACCGCGCACGTGACGTTGACCGTGCCGACCCAGCACGGCCGCACCGAGGTCACGCTGCACGCCGGGGTGATCGACGAGGACGCCCGGGAGTTGTTCGGGCGGCACTCGTGCCACCGGTTGGCCGCCGCGATCGCCTGCCTGACCGGCTGGGATGTCGTCACCATCCTCACCGCCGACGCCGAGGGCGGCCGGCCGGTGGCCGCGCACAGCCTGGTCCGCACCCCGGCCGGCACGGTCGCCGACATTTCCGGCGAGTACCCGGACCTGGCCACGGTCGCCACCATCGCCGCCCGCTCCTACACCCCGGACACCCGGTTCTGGCTGCACGTCGGCCGAGGCGAGGACATGCCCGGCGAGGTCATCACCGGGGTCCCGGACAGGCGCGGGGACCGCCGGTGGTGGACCGAGGGCATGGACGAGCAGGGCAGTGCCCTGATCTCGCACTACGCCCGCTTGGTGATCTCCCGTCACCAGCGGCACACCCACCGGGACGAGCCGATCCCGGCCGCCCCCACCACCCACAACCACACCAGCACCACCCACACCCCTATCGGAGGTACCGCCATGTCCACATTGGATGACCTGCGCGTCAGTCTGGGTCTCGTCTGGGAAGAGGGCCGCAGGCTCGCCTACCTGTTGCAGGAGGCGAAGTCCGTGGCTGCCGGCATGCAGGACCGGCTGGTCTACGCCGGCGTGATGGAGTCCAGCCAGGACACCCCCGCCAACGCGCTCGCCGCGATCCGCCGGATGCAGGACCAGATCGACGAGTTGACCGCGTCGGCCAATCAGATCGCCGAGGACGTCCAGACCTACGGCAACCAGCTCTGACCCGCCCCGGCCCGGCGGCTCGAACCGCCAAGCACGTGCCCGCCGGGCCGGGTCTCCCATCACCCTCACGAGCACATCCACAACACGAAGGGACACACCATGGCAAAGCGCGAGGACCGCGACGTGGAGCAGCAGCGCGCCCAGATCCGCGCCCGGCTGCTGGACAAGGTGGCCAAGACGAATGACCGGCTGATGAATGCCGGCCCCGACCTCGAAAGCGTCGAGGAGGACGACATCGACCGCGACGGCGACCGCATCGAGGTCAGCGTCGACGTCACGGCGTCGGCACCGGACCCGTCCGGCCACGGCACCATCGAGGTCACCATCGGCGACATCTTGAACGAGGCGATGGGCCTCCCCGAGGACTGACCCAAGCCCAGGCTGACGACGCCCCTCGCCGGCGTGGGTCGGCCGAGTTGCGCCTCTGACCGGCCCCGGCCCGGCGGCTCGAACCGCCAAGAACGTGCCCGCCGGGCCGGGTCTCCCCATCACCCTCACGAGCAATCAGGAGATGACCATCATGTCTGCCCGTTTCCGCCGCCGCCAGGTGCCCCCCGGCCGGCGTGCCCTATCACAGATGAGCCTGCCCGCCGCGGTCGCCTTCGTGGTGATCAGCGTGCTGACGCTGGTGTTCCGGCTGGTCTCGGCCGTCACCGGGCTAGTCGCGGAGATCAGTGAGCGGATCGCCGACGCCGGCGACACGGCCCGCGCCACCGCCCGTGGCCCCGTGCTGATCACTGGCACGGTTCGGGGTGCTGCCGCATGAGCGCCCGTCGACTCGCTCTGGACACCGACGAGCAGTTGCTGACCGTGCACGAGATCGGCCACGGGATCGTCAATGTGGCCCTGGGTCTGGCGGTGGCCAGTGTGACCGTGGACCTCCGCGACGGCACGGGAGCCACCCTGCTGGCCGTGGAGATCGGCGAGGACTCCCCGCGTGAGTTGCAGGCCGCCTACCAGGTCTCCGCGCTGGCCGGCTACGAGGCCGAGGTGTTGTGGGCCGCCCAGCACGGCGGCCGGGCCAGCAAACGCGGCTCGGCCATCGATTTCCAGCACTTCCGCGAGGCCCGCCGTGGTGGCCGGCTGTGGGAGTCCGACGCCCGTGCCCGTGCCCGGAAGATCCTCCGCCAGCAGTGGAACCAGGTGGAGCGGCTGGTGCCGATCCTGGCCGAGCGTGGCCGGCTGTCCCCGTCCGAGCTGCGCGCCCCGAAGCGGTGGTGGTCATGAAGCGGCTGTGGTGGTTGATCGCCCTGGTGCTGTTGGTGGTGTTGATCGCCCATCACCACTCGGCGGCCAGCTCGCCGAGCCCGGCCACGTCGACCCGGACCAGCACGTCCACGCCGGCCCACTCCGGCGGGTCGCACTTCTTCTACGCCAAATGCGACGCGGCCGGCCGGCTGGTGTCGGTGACGCCCGACAACCCCGAGAACCGCAAGTACGCCACCGCCACGTGCAAGGCCACCGGAGGTGACCAATGAACGGACCCGAACACTACGACGCCGCCGAGGCCGCGCTGGTCGCGATGACCGACCGTCCCCAGGCCGAGCGTCGCGCACTGATGGCCACCGCCGGGGTCCACGCCCTGTTGGCGATCGCCGCCGCCGTCGGCCTCAACGACACGGTCACCGGCCTGCCGCTGCCCGACCGGGACGCCTGGCAGGCCGTCGCCGGGTTGCACCCGGCGCCGCGTCCGCAGCCCGAGGGTGGTGAGCCGCGGTGAAGCTGTCGGAGTTGGCGCGTAAGTCGCGGGAGGCCGCCGAGGTCCGCGCCTACCAGACGCACCCGGACGTGACCGCGCTGCGCATCGAGCGGGTGCGCGGCTGGTCCGGTGGCCTGATCTGGGCTGGGGTGGTGCTCGGCCTGGCCTTCACCATGGTCAACGTCCAGACGTTCGCGGCCAGTGGCGCGCCGCTGGGGTCGTTGGCCTGGTGCTCGGCGTGGCTGCTGGACCCGATGGTGTCGCTGGTGCTGATCGGGGTGTTGGTGGCCGAGCAGGTCACCTCCCGGTGGGAGCTGGACACCCCGAGGTGGGCGCGGAACACCAAGTGGTTCGCCGTGACCGCCACCTATGTCATGAACACCTGGCAGCCGTGGGCACACCTGGCGCCGGCCGGGATCGTGCTGCACTCCGTGCCACCGCTGCTGGTGTTCTGCGCCGTGGAGGGCGGCCCGGCGATGCGGGAGGCCCTCACGAAGGCGGTGGCCCGCTCCCTGATGGCGCCGGTGAACCCCGCCGTGAACGGCACACCGGACACGGCCACGAACCCGACCGGCGAGGTTCACGAACCGGTTCACGAGGCCACCGCCGAGCCCGTTCAGGACGTGGCGTCCGGACCGGTTCACGACACCACCCCCGCGACCACTCCCGCGCCGGTTCGTGTGCCGCGCCCGCGCCGGGCCGTGAACGCCCGCAGAAAGGGCGGTCGGGGCAAGCGCACCGGTGGCCGGGTGTTGTTCGCCGACTACCTGGCTACCGCTCGCCAGCAGGTGGCCGAGACCCGGCCGGCCGCGATCACCCCGGCCTGGTGCCGGGCGGTGACCGGCTGTTCGGCCGGCACCTCGGTGAAGCTGGCCGCCGCACTGGCGACCGAACCGGACGAACACACCCACACCGCCGCGACCAGCCCTGATGCCGTTGCCGTGGCTGCGGCACCGACCGAGCCGCTGACCGTGTTGCCGGCCGGACCGGACGTGCCCGACGACAGCACGGAGATCACCACCGAGTTGGAAGGGGAGGCCGCCTGATGGCCAGCGACACGCTCGTTGCCACACCCGACCCGCACGAACCCACCGACACCGACCTCACCGACACCGACGCCCGGGTGTTGAACTTCCCGGTCCGGCCGGGCACCGAGATCGAACCGGCGCCCGAGGTGGTGGATGGGGAGCTGATGAGCCCGGCCGACGAGGCCGCGTTGGAACACCGCCGCACGGGGCAGGTCGCGTTGCGGCAGGCCGCCCACGTGGTGCGGGTGGGTGTGACGCATCCGAAGACGAAGGCGACCGCCCGGGTGACCGTGCACACGGCGGTGACGATCGGCCAGGGCGCCGGCAGTTGGGTCAAGCGTGCCGTCGACGCGGCCACATACGGCCACGTGCGGGAGCAGATCACCTCGGCGCGGGCGGCCGGCGATCCGGTGGCGCTGGCCGAGTGGACCGAACGGCTGGTGTCGCTGAAGCAGGCCCGTTCCGATCGGCTGCGGAACCTGCCGGAGACGCTGAAGGCGGTGGCCATCACGGTGGGAGTGGTGCTGACGGTCATCGTGGGCATGCTCGTGGTGGTTGGTGTCGCCGTGCAGGTCACCCCCGGTGGGATGGACTGGGACGGCTGGTGGCAGCTGCTGGGCCAGGTCGTCGGCACCCTCGGCCTGGTCGCCGGGATCGTCGTGCACATCGTCCTGTACGGCACGATCCCGGCGGTGTTGCTGGCCGCGTGGCGGGAGGGCCGGCGGCGGGGCAGCGTGCCCGCGTGGATCGCCCCGGCCGAGGCCGGCCCGGAGGGACGCGACGTGGTGCCCGATGAGGGTGCGATCGTCAACGCGCTGCGGAACCTGTCGCTGTCGGCGCTGGACAAGAAGTTCCGGGAGGGCTGGCGGCCCCGGTGGGTGCAGGCCCCCGTTTACGACGGGTCGGGCTGGCGGGCGAGGGTGCTGCTGCCGGAGGCCGTGACGGTCGCCATGATCGTGGACAAGCGGGATGTGTTGGCCCACAACCTGTTGCGGCTGCCGTTGGAGGTCTGGCCCACCGAACCCAAGGACCACCCCGGTGTGCTGGATCTGTGGGTGGCCAACCAGGGCAGCCTGACCAAGCCGGTTGGCCCGTGGCCGCTACTGCACAAGGGCACCGCCGACTACTTCAAGGGCGTGCCGGTCGGGGTCAACCCGCAGGGTAAGACCGTGCTGGGCCGGTTGTTCCAGGCCAACTGGGGGATCGCCGGCATGATGGGGTCCGGCAAGTCCACGCTGATCATTACCGCCCTGCTGGGCGCGATGCTGGACCCGCTGGTCGACATCGACGTGTACTGCATGGCCTACAACGCCGACTACGACCCGCTGAAACCCCGGCTGCGGACCCTGTTCAAGTCCGACGACCCCGACCAGATCCCGGTCGTGCTCGACGCCCTCAAGACGCTGATGAGCGAGTTGTCCGAACGCGGGCGCAAGCTGTCCGAGTACGCCGAACCGAAGCTGACCCGCAAGATCGCCGAGGCCGACCCCACCATGCGGCCCCGCGTCGTGGTCATCGACGAGTGCCAGGAACTGTTCGTGTCCGAACACGGCGAGGAAGCCGCCGAACTGGTCTCCAAGATGGTGGCCAAGGCCCGCAAGTACGGGGTGACGCTGCTGTTCGCCACCCCCGTACCCTCGGCCGACTCGCTGCCCCGCAAGGTCGCCAAGGTGCTGTCCAACCGGGCGTGCTTCGCGATCGGCGACCACGTGGGCAACGACTCGATTCTCGGCACCGGCGCCCACAAAGCCGGCATCACCGCCGTGAACCTGCGGCCGATGACCGAGGAACCCGACGGCACCGTCGACCCCGGCGACATCGGTACCGCCATGACCGTGGGGTTCACCGCCGCGTCCGGGCTGATGCGCTGCTACTGGGTGCGCCGCGGCAACGGTGTCGACGAGGTGACCCCGGTCGTCACCCGAGCCCTGGCGCTGCGGGAGGCCGCCGGCATCACCGACACCCCCGCCGACCCCGGCGAGGACCCCGCACCGGTCGACCACCTGGCCGACATCCGCCAGGTGCTGGGCGAGACCCGCCGGATGCGCACCCAGGAAGTCCTGTCCGGCCTGGCCGCCCTCAACCACGCCGAGTACGGGAAATGGGGCTTCGGCGAGCTCAAAGAAGCGCTCGCCGAAGTCGGCGTCGCCCCGGCCAAGTCCGGTGGCCTGATGGTTGTCCGGATCGAGGACGTCATCCGTGCTCTCACCGAGCGTGACGAGGCGACCGAACCGGAGGACGACCCGGACGGCACCGACTGACGGGGAGGCGCCCGGGAGGCGGGGAGTTCTCCCCAACCGGTTCCCTGACCCGCACTCCCTGACCTGACCAGCGCAGGTCAGCCCTGGGGAGGCGGCCTCCGGCCGGCCCGAACACCCACCCACCACCCCGAGACCAGGGGAGTGGAGACCACGCCCACGGCTCCCTCCCTTCCCTCTCCGCACCCATCGTCAACTACGCATAGTTACCAATTTGAGGAGATGTCACGCCATGTGCAGGTCCGCATCCGAGGGCGGCCGACGCTGCCCCAGCACCACCAGCGGCCGCAACCGGGCCATTGCCAGCGCTCAACGCCAGTGCCAGCGGGCCGGCCGAGCCCTGCGCGCCGCGCAGGCCACCGGCGACCCCGACCAGATCAACGCCGCCCGTGCCCGGCTGGACGCCGCCCGGCAACGCCTGACCGACGCCAAGACCGCCACCCCAGCCCAGCAGGGGGACACGACACACCAGGCCGCCGGGCCGGACACCGGCGCGAACGGAGAACAGGGCGGGGGCACGACCGGTCCACACACCCCCGGGCCGGCCGGCGGCGACCGGTTCCACAACACCGCGATCGGCTCCCAGGTCGGTTTCCAGGCCGACACGGTCACCGTGCACACCGGCCCCGACGGCGTCACCCACCTCGACATCACAGGCCAGCACGGGGACACGACGGCAGCGGACCCCGACGAGTTCCGCGCCATGGCCGCCGAGTTGCGCGCGATGGGCGAGCAGATCCGCGCCGCCGCCGAACACGCGGCGGCCGGCACCAGCGGCAGCACGGTCACCACGAACCCGGACGGCAGCGTCACGGTCCACAACATCGCCACCGGGCAGTCGCTGGGCATGCAGGTCGGCGCGATCTACACCGACACCCACCGCCACCACGGCCGCTAGCTGTCGTCGCCGTTTTCCGCTGGCCACACCAGGGACACGACACGACAACCGTCCAGACCAGACCGTCCACACAGGAGGACTGACCACCGTGACCCCCGCCGCCCTCGCCCGGATCATCGCCCGCTTTGTCGCCACCTGCCCGCTGTGCGGCCGAGTCATCCCGGCCGACCAGGTCATGTGCGCCGACTGCGCCCGCAAGTAACCCCTCGACCCCGGGTGGCGGCCGGCCGGCCGTGAGCCCCGGCCGTCACCCGGCCCCACCTCACTGATCGAGAACACCACCTGTTGGGAGTCATCGTGACCGCTGATCTGTTGTCCGCCGCGCTGGCCTGCGCTGAGCGGGGCTGGCCGGTGATCCCGCTGCGGCCGGGCAGCAAGAAGCCGGCGTTGCATGGCTATGACCGCTGCCCGCACACCGGCCCGTGCGCCGGCGGGCACCGCGGTTGGGAGCAGCGCGCGACCACCGATCCCGGGGTGATCCGCCGCGCCTGGTCGACCGGCCGCTACAACATCGGGTTGGCGACCGGCCCGGCCGGGCTGCTGGTGATCGATCTGGACGTGCGGAAGCCCGGCGAGGTCCCGCCCCCGCCGCCGTGGAACCAGCCCGGCGTCACCAGCGGTGAGGACGTGTTCCTGCTGGTCTGCGACCAGGCCGGGCAGGTCCCGCCGGTCGACACGTTCACGGCGGCCACCCCCAGCGGGGGAACGCACCTCTACTACCAGGCCCCGGCCGGGCCGCTGCTGCGCAACACCGCCGGATCGCTGCTGGGCTGGAAGATCGACACCCGGGCGCACGGCGGCTATGTCGTCGCACCCGGCTCGACCATCGCCGGCAGGTCCTACCGGGTCGTGCTGGACCGTGACCCGATCCCGCTGCCCGGCTGGCTGGCCGCCCGGCTGGCCGCACCGCCGACCCCGACACCGGCGGCCGAACCGGTGCGGGTGCGCCACCACGACGCCTACCTGGACGCCGCCGTCGCCGACACCGCCGCCCGTCTCAAGGCCACGACCACCAGCCGCAATGCCGCCCTCTACGGCGCCGCCGTGTCTCTCGGGCGGTTCGTCGCTGCCGGAGACCTGACCGAGGCCGAACACCAGGCCGTGTTGCTGGACGCCGCCGCCGGACACCTCGCCGTGCGCGCCTACAGCCACCGCCAGGCGCTGGCCACCATCGCCTCCGGACTACGCGCCGGACAGCGCCACGGCCGGCAGGCCGCCTGATGAGCGCACCCGAACGGCCACCGCTGTACGCCGTGCCCGAACGGCCGGTCACGTCGTGGACCGCCGACGAGCTGATGGCCATGTCGTTTCCCGAGCCGACCTGGGCGGTGCCTGGGCTGATCGCCGAGGGCGTCAACCTGCTGGCCGGCCCCCCGAAGGTCGGTAAGTCGTGGCTGTCACTCAACCTCGGCGTCGCCATCGCCGGCGGTGACCCCGCCCTCGGCAGCATCGACGTCGACCCCGGCCCGGTGCTCTACCTCGCCCTGGAGGACACCCCGCGCCGGTTGCAGGCTCGGCTACGCAGGGTGCTGGCCGGCCGGCCCGCGCCGGCCGGGCTGACCCTGGACACCTACTGCCCGGCCCTGCCCACCGGCGGTGTCGAGTACATCGGCGGCTGGTTGGACGAGCACCCCGGCGCCCGACTCGTGGTCATCGACGTATTCACCAAAGTCCGGGGACACCCGGCGCCGGGGGTGTCGGCCTACGAAGCCGACTACGCCGCTATCAGCCACATCAAGCGGCTGGCCGACGCCTACGCCGTCCCGGTGCTGCTAATCCACCACGTTCGTAAGGCCGCCGCCGAGGACTTCCTGGCCACCGTGTCCGGCACCAACGGCCTGGCCGGTGCCGCCGACGCCGTGTTGGTGCTGGAACGCGGCCGGGCGCAGGCCGACGGCGTTCTGCACGTCACCGGCCGCGACGTCGAAGAAAACGACTACGCCATGACCTTCAACGCCGACGCCGGCGCCTGGGAAATCCTCGACGGCCCGGCCGAGGAACACCTCATGCACGACACCCGCGCCCAAATCTCCCGATACGTCCGCGACAACCCCGGCCGAAAACCGCGCGATATCGCCGCCGGACTCGCCATGGAATCCGGCAACGTCCGCTCCTACCTGCGCCGGATGGTCGACGCCGGCCAACTCCGAGCCGCCACCGACGGCACCTACCACCCGACAGACGACCCCGACACCTGCCGTGACACCGAGACACCCCCCGAACTGTCACGCCTGTCACGCCTGTCACGGCAGGCCCCTGAGCAGGAACAACAGCCGTGACACCTGCCGTGACACCCCGACCCAACCTGTCACGCCCACACCACCACCCGAGGGGAGTCGAGATGGCCAGTCCGGTACCGGTCGACGGCACCTACCACCCGACAGCAGCCGTGACACCGAGACACCCCCCGAACTGTCACGCCTGTCACGCCTGTCACGGCAAGCCCCTGACCAGGAACAACAGCCGTGACACCCGCCGTGACACCCCGACCCAACCTGTCACGCCCACACCTGGAGGTACGCCATGACTAAACCGTGCGAACGCCTCACCATCGCCCAGTTCTGTGACGAACTGGAGATCGCGCGCTCAACGTTCTACGACTGGCGTGCTAAGGGAAAGGCCCCACGCTGCATCAAGCTCCCCAACGGAGAAATTCGAATTCGGCGCACCGAAGTGGACCGCTGGCTCGACAGCCTGGAGGAAGTAGCCTGATGGATACGACATTCGATGTTCGAATCTGGAAACTCCGCGTCAATCACGGACAGAAGAAGGCGACCTACACGGTTCGATGGTCGGTTGAGGGGCACGAATTCCAGCGCACCTTTACGACACGAGCGTTGGCAGAGAGCTTCCGGTCTGGTCTGATTGGCGCGGCGCGGAAGGGGGAGGCGTTCGACAGGACGACCGGGCAGTCAGTTTCCGCTGTTCGTGCGAAAAACGACATGAGCTGGTTTGACTTCGCCTGCGCGTACGTTGACATGAAGTGGCCAATCTCGGCGGGGAACTCACGAAAGGGGGTCGCAGAAACCCTGACCACAGTGACGCCGCAGATGTTTTCGACACTGCGCGGTAAGCCCGATGACAAGCTGATCCGTCGTGCCCTGAACGGATGGGCGTTCAACTTGAACCGTCGAGGCAAGGTGGCGATGCCTGCCGATATCGACGCTGCCCTGAACTGGGTCAAGAGCCACACTCGGCCGGTCTCGGCGCTGGCAGAGCCAGCAGAGGTGCGCGGAGTGCTCACGCTCCTGTCATCCAAGCTTGATGGGACCTCAGCGGCGCCCTCGGTTGTGCGGCGCAAACGGGCGGTTCTCTACAACGTCGGAGAATACGCGAAGGAGAGAAACCTTGTGGCGGTAAATCCTCTCAAACTGATCAAATGGAAGGTGCCCAAGCCCGTGAAGGTGGTCGACAAGCGAGTTGTGGTCAACCAAGATCAAGCCCGGCGACTGTTGGCGGCAGTCAGGGAGCAAAAGCCGAGCGGACTTCGATTGGTAGCCTACTTCGCCGTCATGTACTACGCAGGTCTCCGGCCTGGCGAGGCTGTCAATCTGCGCAAGCAGGACCTGGCTATTCCCTCGGATGGTTGGGGAGAACTGTTGCTGTGGGAGTCTGCACCTGAGACCGGTGCATCTTGGAGCGACACCGGTACCCGGCGCGACCGACGGCAACTCAAGCACCGAGAACGCGGCGACACACGTCCGGTGCCGTGTGTGCCCCCGCTCACCCGGATACTCCATGAGCACTTGGAGCAGTTCGGTACCGATGCCGACGGCTACTTGTTCCGGGGTGAACGGGAGACCGGTCAGCTCTCGGAGAGCACCTCTAGCCGCGCCTGGCGGCTTGCTCGTAAGACCGCTCTCAGCGCCGATGAGTACGCCTCACCTCTGGCCCGTCGCGGCTACGACCTACGTCATGCCTGCCTGTCGACCTGGCTCAACGGTGGAGTCCCACCAACGCAGGTAGCGGAGTGGGCCGGGCACAGTGTCGCCGTGCTCCTGCGCGTGTACGCCCAGTGCATCGCTGGGCAGGAGGACCTGGCTCGTCGACGCATCGGCGAGGCCCTTGGCCTGGGCGAAGACGGCTAGAACGTGCCCGTGTATTCCCCGCAGATGGCCGGTCACGACCGGATACGGCCGGACTGAACCGGACAGCACAAGATCGGCCCGCTACCTCGTTGACGCAGGTAGCGGGCCGATTGACGTGCTCGGGGGAGTGCCCACGGTGCGACTCGAACGCACACTGGACGGATTTTGAGTCCGTTGCCTCTGCCGATTGGGCTACGTGGGCGGGATCGACGGACATCCGTCACGCGATCACGAAGCATCGTACTCGGTGCCCGCGGCGTCGCCCATCCAGCTCCCACTTGTTCGCCATTCGTCCAGCCGTACGGTCGTACGGTGCCCGGCGGCCGGCTGGACGGGTGATGACCAGCGGCTTGTCGGCAGCAGAGTGTCCTAGCGCACCTATATTTTCCGCCCCCTGAGCCGTCGTTGATCGTCTGCGGACGGTATTCTTCAGGTTCCGAATCCCGACCAGTGCTGATCACGGTGTGCAACAGGAGGCCCCCGGTGACCAAGTCGGCTGCCGAGGCCCAGTTCGAGGCCAGGCCCGCACGTCGCGTGCTCGTCGCAGAGGACGAGGCGCTCATCCGCCTCGATCTGATTGAGATGTTGCGCGAAGAGGGCTATGACGTCGTCGGTGAAGCCGGTGACGGCGAGGAAGCCGTCGCGCTCGCCGAGGATCTGCGCCCCGATCTGGTCATTCTCGACGTCAAGATGCCCAAGCAGGACGGCATTGAGGCCGCCGCGGCGATCGCTGGCAAGCGCATCGCCCCGGTCGTCATGCTGACCGCGTTCAGCCAGCGTGACCTGGTGGAGCGCGCCCGCGATGCCGGTGCCATGGCGTACCTCGTCAAACCCTTCGCCAAGCGCGACCTGGTTCCCGCGATCGAACTCGCGGTGAGCCGGTTCTCCGAGCTGCAGGCGTTGGAGAACGAGGTCGCCGCCCTCAGCGACCGCCTGGAGGCCCGCAAGGCCATCGAGCGGGCGAAGGGCCTGCTGATGGCCAAGCAGGGCATGACCGAGCCCGAGGCGTTCCGCTGGATTCAGCGGACCGCGATGGACCGGCGCACGACGATGAAGGCCGTCGCGCAGGTTGTCGTCGACAACTTTGGCTGAACAACTGGGCTGAGCAACTAACTGACAACAGACCCCGGCGGCGAATTTCTCACCGCGCCGGGGTCTTGTCATGCCCGAACCAAGATCAGCATGGAAATGATCAGCCCGGGAGAGTGGACAAGCGCTCGGAAACGGTCGACAACTCTCAAGGCCGGCTTGACCGGCCGTTTGGAGTAGCCTTCACGCACTGAATGCGACCGGTCGCACTGTGCGCCGAGTATTGATCAATTGTGTCATATTTCTGTTACGCCCGGTTACATTCGTTTCGATGTGGACACAGTCACACAGTTGGGCATGCCGAGAGGTTTGCCCAATGGTTACCGTGCTGACCTCACCAGGCCCCGCTGGGGCAACCGCCGCGCCTGGCGGTCGTTGGTATTGGGAGGTAACGGGTGTCTGCAGCAAGACTCGCGCGCTCGGTCACGGTGGCAGTCGCGTTGGCGCTGGCCCTTGGCGCGTGTGCGGCCAACGGAAGTTCATCATCGAGTAGCAGCAGCAGTGGAGTGAACCTGCCGAAGGTCACTCAGCTTCCTGTCCCGACGGATGCCGCGAGAGCCGCCGACACAGGCAAGGCCACCTGCCCGCAGGGCACGGAGATTGCCTATGCGGGCGCCCAGACCGGTGCCAACGCTCAGTTGGGCATCAACATCCTCGACGGCGTGAAGACCGCGGTCCAGGAGCACAACAAGGCCAACCCCAACTGTCAGGTCACTCTCAAGACCTTCGACACCGTTGGCGACCCGAACCAGGCACCGGGCGTCGTCACCCAGCTGGTCAGCGACTCCAAGATCGTCGGCGTGGTCGGACTGCCGTTCTCCGGTGAGTCGAAGTCGACCGGTGGTCTGTTCCAGACCGCCGGCCTGGTGCACATCACCCCCGCCGCCACCAACGTCGGCCTGACCCAGAACGGCTGGACCACGTTCTTCCGTGGCCTGGCGCCGGACAGCGTGCAGGGGCAGGCGGCCGCCAAGTTCCTCACCGGCCCGCTCAAGGCGTCCAAGGTCTGCGTCATCCAGGATGACTCCGACTACGGCATCGGGCTGGCCAACGTGATCAAGTCCGCGCTGGGCAGCGCCAACGACACGTCCTGCGACGACCAGATCCAGGCCGGCAACAAGGATCTGTCCTCGACGGTCTCCAAGATCGTCAGCGCCAACCCGCAGGCGGTCTTCTACTCCGGGTACTACTCGGACGCGTCCACCCTGGACCAGGGCCTGGTCAACAAGGGTTACACCGGTCTGTTCGTTGGCCCGGACGGCGTGAAGGACCCCGAGTTCCTCAAGCTGGCCGGTAGCGCCGCGTCGAACTCGTACTTCACCTGCCCATGTGTTCCCGGCGATCTGGTGGCCTCGTTCTCGGACGAGTACAAGGCCGACAACGGCGGCGCGACCCCCGGCACCTACTCGCTGGAGGCCTACGACGCGGCCACGGTCCTGCTGAAGGGTATCGACGCGGGTAGCACGACGCGCCCGGCTCTGCTGAACTACGTCAAGAACTACAACGGCGACGGTCTGAGCAAGCACTTCCAGTGGGATTCCACCGGTGAGCTGACAACCAAGACCGTTTACGGATACAAGGTGGAGGGCGATCAGATCGTCTACGTCGGAACGATCTGACCGTTCGCCGGATCGGATCAGTCCGCCAACCCGACTGCCGTAACGACATGGTTCGGCCGGGCATGCCCCACCCGATGTGGCGGGG
>DASVLX010000304.1:0-19847 GCA_036384655.1 Pseudonocardiaceae bacterium | reverse complement strand
AGTTCATCGCGCTGGCGGACCGCATCGTCGAGGTGGCCGAGCAGGCCAAGGCGGCCGACGCGCAGAGCCTGCTGGACGCCAAGCTCGACACCCGCACGGTCGCGGAGGCCGTTCAGGAGCTGTCCGCGAAGATCGGCGAGAAGCTGGAGCTGCGCCGGGTCGTGTTCTTCGACGGCCAGACGACCAACTACCTGCACCGGCGCGCTGCGGACCTGCCGCCGGCGGTGGGTGTGCTGGTCGAGTACACCGGTGACAACGAGGAGGCCGCGCGCGAGGCCGCCATGCAGGTGGCCGCGCTGAAGCCGCACTATGTCACCCGTGACGAGGTACCCGAGGATGTCGTGGCCACCGAGCGGCGCATCGCCGAGGAGACCTCCCGCGCGGAGGGCAAGCCCGAGAAGGCGCTGCCGAAGATCATCGAGGGCCGACTGAACGGGTTCTTCAAGGACACCGTGCTGGTGGAGCAGCCATCCGTGCGGGACTCGAAGAAGACGGTCAAGGCGTTGCTGGACGGCGCCGGTGTCACCGTGACCCGGTTCGCCCGGTTCGAGGTCGGCCAGCCCTAGTCCCTCACTACCTGGCAAGATGACGGGGTCGTGGGTGGGGTGGAGTACTCCACGACGGCCCCGTCGTCGTGTCCGGCGTTCCGATGACGGGACGCCGTCAGCAGTGCACGGAGCGACGGCGAGGAGAGTATGCGGTGACCACGGCGCAGCGGCAGGTGGAACAGGTGGATCGGACCGGGGCGGACGGCCTTGACCCGCGGGACGGCAGGGTCGGCTATCGCCGTGTGCTGCTGAAACTCGGCGGCGAGATGTTCGGCGGCGGTTCCGTCGGCGTCGACCCGGACGTGGTGCAGACGGTGGCCTCGCAGATCGCCGAGGTGGCCCGGACGGGTGTACAGATCGCCGTCGTCATCGGCGGTGGCAACTTCTTCCGTGGTGCCGAACTGTCGCAACGCGGCATGGAACGGGACCGCGCCGACTACATGGCGATGCTGGGCACCGTGATGAACTGCCTGGCGCTGCAGGACTTCCTGGAACGGCAGGAGGGCCTGCCGACCCGCGTGCAGACCGCGATCGCGATGGGACAGGTCGCCGAGCCGTACATCCCGCGCCGCGCCGAGCGACACCTGGAGAAGGGCCGCGTCGTGATCTTCGGCGCCGGCGTCGGCATGCCGTACTTCTCCACCGACACGGCGGCCGCGCAGCGGGCGTTGGAGATCGGCTGCGAGGTGGTGCTGATGGCCAAGGCCGTGGACGGCGTCTACTCCGCCGACCCGAAGCTCGACCCGACCGCCACCCGGTACACCGAGATCACTCACCGTGAGGTTCTGGAACGCGGTCTCAAGGTCGCTGACGCCACCGCGTTCAGCCTGTGCATGGACAACAACATGCCGATGATCGTCTTCAATATGCTCACCGAGGGCAACATCGCCCGGGCGGTCCGCGGTGAGAGGATCGGCACGTTCGTCGGCACCCCCGGTGGGCGCCCTACCGCCTGAACCCCACAAGGAGAAGCCGTGATCGACGAGACCCTCTTCGATGCCGAAGAGAAGATGGAAAAAGCGGTCTCAGTGGCCAAGGAGGACCTGGCCACCGTTCGCACCGGGCGCGCGACGCCGGCGATGTTCTCGAGGATCCACGTCGACTACTACGGCACGCCGACCCCGCTGAACCAGTTGGCCAGCATCAACATTCCGGAAGCCCGGATGGCCATCATCAAGCCCTATGACACCAGCCAGCTCAACGTGATCGAGAAGGCGATCCGGGATTCCGACCTGGGCGTCAACCCCGGCAACGACGGGTTGATCATCCGCATCCTCATCCCGGCGCTGTCCGAGGAACGCCGGCGGGACATGGTCAAGCTGGCCAAGTCCAAGGGCGAGGACGCCAAGATCACGATCCGCAACATCCGCCGCAAGGCCAAGGAGGAGCTGGATCGAATCGCCAAGGACGGCGAAGCGGGCGAGGATGACGTGGCCAGGGCCGAGAAGGAACTCCAGCACGTCACCGACCGTTACGTCGTCCAGGTGGAAGATCTCGTCAAGCACAAGGAAGCCGAGCTCCTTGAGGTGTGACGGGCGCCTGGCCGGTGGGCTGTGAGCACTAAGCGACTGATGGAAGCGACGGACCCCGCGAACCGGGAGCCCGAGGAACCGGCGTCCGCACCGGCGGCGCCGGTGAACGGCTCGCCCGCGAAGGGTTCGCCGGCCGAGGAGCCGTCGGCTCAGCAACCAGTCGACGCGGAACCAGCCGAGAAGGAACAGGCTGAGAAACAACCAGCCGAGAAACAACGGGCTGAGCACGAACCGGCGGCGGAACACGAGTCGGCCAAGAAGTCGCGGGCCGGTCGCAACCTGGGCGCGGCGATCGGCGTCGGGCTCGGCTTGGGCGCGATCGTGCTCATCTCGTTGTTCACGGTGCGGCAGATCTTCATCGGCGTGGTGGCCGCCGCCGTCGCGGTGGCCACCATCGAACTGGCCGGCGCGATGCGGCGCGGCGAACAGATCCAGATCTCCCTGCTCCCGCTGCTGATCGGCGGCCAGGCGATGGTGTGGCTGTCCTGGCTGTGGCAGACGTCCGGTGTGCTCACCGGATACGTGCTCACCGTGCTGGCCTGTGTGATCTGGCGGTTCCGGGGCGGCAGCGTGGGATTCCTGCGGGACGCCACCGCG
Organism: Pseudonocardiaceae bacterium; assembly: GCA_036384655.1. Classification (GTDB taxonomy): domain Bacteria; phylum Actinomycetota; class Actinomycetes; order Mycobacteriales; family Pseudonocardiaceae; genus DASVLX01. The sequence goes on along the minus strand of DASVLX010000304.1, from coordinate 17,170 downwards.
TCCCTGTTCGTCGCCACCTATGTGCCGTTGTTCGCCTCCTTCGCCGCCCTGCTGGTCGAACCGCATGACGGTGCGCAGCGGGTGTTGACCTTCCTGATCGTCGTGGTGTGTTCGGACACCGGCGGCTATGCCACCGGTGTGTGGCTCGGCAAGCATCCGATGGCCCCGTCGATCAGTCCGAAGAAGTCCTGGGAGGGCTTCGCCGGCTCGGTGATCGTCAGCCTGACGGGTGCCACGCTGTCGGTCTGGCTGCTGCTGCACGCGCACTGGTGGCTCGGCCTGCCGCTGGGCGCCGCGCTGGTCGGCACGGCGACCGCCGGGGATCTCGCCGAGTCGCTGATCAAGCGCGATCTGGGGATCAAGGACATGGGCACCCTGTTGCCCGGCCATGGTGGCCTGATGGACCGGCTGGACTCCCTGCTGCCCTCCGCGGTGGTGTCCTGGCTGTTGATGTCCCTGCTGATCCCGGCCTGAACGTCACGTGACGGGACGAGCACGCGGGTGGGCCGACGACGAACCGGTGCTGCCCAGCCCCAACATCTGGCGCTGGCCGGAGATCTACGAGGTCGAGAACCGTGCCCAGGACGCGGGTGGGGACATCTGGCGGACGCTGCGCGAGGCGTTCGACTGGTCGGGCCGGGACGTGCTGGACATCGGCTGCGGCGACGGGTTCCACCTTCCGGTATTCGCGGCCACCGCGCGCGCCGTGACCGGCGTGGAGCCGCATCCGCCGCTGGTGCGCCGGGCCCGCGACCGGGTCGCCGGGCTGGACAACGTGAAGGTTCTCGCGGCCGGGGCGCAGACGCTGCCGTTGCCGGACGCGAGTGTCGACCTGGCGCATGCCCGCACCGCGTACTTCTTCGGGCCGGGCTGCGAACCCGGGCTCGCCGAGGCGGACCGGGTGTTGCGTCCCGGCGGGGCGCTGGCGATCGTGGACCTGGACGTGCGCCAGCCGCCCTACGGCGACTGGATGCGAGCCGACCTGCCGGACTACGACGTCGACGAGGTCGACGGGTTCTTCGCCGGGCAGGGGTTCGACCGCCGGCCGGTGACCGCGCTGTGGCGGTTCGCGGACCGGGCCAGCCTGGAATCGGTGCTGCGGATCGAGTTCTCGGCCGCGGTGGCGCGGCGGGCGATCCACGAGGCGCCCGGACTGACCATCCCGGTCGGCTATGTCGTCCGGGTGCGCCGCAGGCCCACCGGCCTCTGGCTGAGCTAGCCTGATTCCGCGAGGATTCACATGACTGATAACCAGACCAATAAAGAGCATCCCGATGATGACAAATGGATGAAACGGGCAGTTGGTCTCGCCCATTTGTGTCCGCCTAGTCAGAGCGCCTACTCGGTCGGTGCCGTCATCGTGGATGCCGATGGCAACGAGATCGCCGCCGGATATTCCCGCGAGAATGATCCCCGGGAGCACGCCGAGGAATCGGCTCTCGCGAAATTGTCGCCAACCGATCCCCGGCTCGCGCGCGCGACGATCTACAGCACGCTGGAGCCCTGCTCGCGCCGGGCGTCCCGGCCGAAGTCGTGCGCGCGGCTCATCGGGGAGGCCGGCATCCCGCGTGTCGTCATCGCCTGGCGCGAGCCGGCCCTGTTCGTGGCCGACTGCCAGGGCGTCGAACTGCTGGAGCGGGCCGGCGCGACCGTGGTCGAACTGCCCGGATGGGCCGAGCGGGCCCGCGCCATGAACGCGCACCTGCGGCTGGGCGACTAGACGGCGGCCGCGACTAAGGGGCCTGTCCCGTGGATCCGCGTTCCCGCTGCGCGGGGCCGGCGCGGCGATCCGCCGCGTTGTCGTCGGCCCAGTTACGACCGTCCGGTAGCTGGACCTCCTCCGCCTTGCGGCTCATCCGCGCCGATCCCCGCTAGCTGGGAGGAGATCCGCGGGACAGGCCCTACACCAGCAGCACGATGATGACGATGATCACGATCACCAGCAGGACGAGCACACCCAGCGGCAACCAGCGGGTCCAGCCGGTCTTGCCCTCGCCGGTCAGCAGGCGCAGCACCTGATCTCCGGACTGCCGGACACCCGCCGGGCTCGCCGCCAGGGCCGAGCCGTGCGCGGCGCCCACCGTGCGGCGGGGAGAGCCAGGTACGGCACCACGGGCTGTGCCACGGGTGGAGCCGACCGGGACCCGGCCCCGCGTCGTTCCACCCGAGCCGCGCCGGCCGGCCCGGCCGCGGCCCTTCCCGCCCTGGTCAACGCCATCCGGTGGTTCGGTCAGGTCGGTGATGCGGGGGATCAGCGTGGTGTGTTCCTTCGCCATGCTGGGAGTCACGGCGTCCACGAACCCCTCGGCGATCAGCTCATGCGGCGTGAACGCGGTGTGCACGCCCACCACGGTGGACAGCACATGTCTGGCGTTGTCGACGGAGCTGGCCCGCTTGTAGGTGGTCAGCTCGCGGACGGCGTCCAGCAGCGACTTGGGCCGTGGATGCAGCACCCGTACGCCGCGATGCATGTCGATGGCCGGCTGGACGACCTGCTGGACGTACGGCCCGACCGCGATCACGGTGGTCACCGGCAGCGGTTCCACCCGGGCCTGTTCCAGCACACGGGACACGGTGCCCGCGATCCGCATGGCCGCCCCGGCGGGGTTCGTCACGCCGTCGGAACGCACCAGCGGCCAGTTGTCGGCCTTCCACGGCGCGTTGAGTGGCGCCTCCAGCCGGATCGCCGGATCGGGCAGGTCAACGCCCACCACGACCACCAGCCCGCGCGGAGTCAGGACGATTGCTTCCACCGGCCGGCCGCAGCCCACCGGGGTGACACCCAGCAGTGCGACCCCACCGAGCACGCTGTCTCCCTCGCCCCACGACGAGAGCGCGGCCCGGAGATCCGAGCCGACCTGCGAGGTCTGGTCGCCCAGTCGGACCAGCCGCACGGCACACCTCCAACTACTCCGCGAGATCGTTTCCCGCACGAATACCGTATCGCTGGACCTTCTGCCGTGGGTGAAGAGCTGATTGTGTCACTGACCGTATCTGATTGGGGGCGGTTTGTCACCTGATCTCTCTCCAAGGTCACCCTTCTCGTGAGGATCTCCCATTCCGGTAGCGGGGAAGGTCCAACTCGGGGCAGAATGACGCAGCACGGTTGATCGCAATGGCCGAACGTCACGACTCGATAGGGCGTAGGGGAAGACGTCCCTCGTCGAGCAGCGGAGGTCAGTAGTGAGCACCCGTGGCAGCACCAGTGGCGTGGTCTACGTCCACTCGTCGCCGTCTGCGGTCTGTCCGCACGTCGAGTGGGCGATCTCGGGCACCCTGGGTGTGCGCGTCACACTGCGGTGGACAGCACAGCCGGCCGCGCCCGGGAGCCTGCGTGCCGAGTGCGCGTGGACAGCCCTGCCGGGCACCGGCAGCAAGCTGGCCGCCGCGCTCCGCGCCTGGCCCATGCTGCGTTTTGAGCTCACCGAAGACCCTTCACCGGGTGTCGACGGTGAGCGGTTCTGTTATGCCCCAGGGTTGGGCCTGTGGAACAGCCGGACCAGCGCCAACGGCGACATCGTGGTCTGCGAGGACCAGCTCCGCACGCTCGCCGCGAACGCGCGCGGCGGCGAGTCGTTCGCGCACCATGTGGACAAGCTGCTCGGCAAGCCCTGGGACGACGCCCTGGAGCCCTTCCGGCGGGCCGGTGACGGCGCCCCGGTCACCTGGCTGCACCGGGTGGGCTAGAACCGGCCAGCGCTGCTCCGACGGCCCTGTGGCAGGCTCCCGATGTGATGACGGTGAAGGCGGCGGCAGCGCATGACCGGCCCCGGTACTGGTGGCTGGCTCCCGTGCTGGCCGCCGTCATGCTCTTCACCGGCCTGGGCGGGTTCGCGGCGCACATGATCTACCACGGCGGCCGGTCCTTCGGCGACGCCAACGCACAGCCAAGTGAGACGCCGTCCCCATCGAGTTCGGCAACGAGGGCCGAGGGCGCCGGCCCGTCCGAGGTGGCGCTGACCGCGGACGCGGAGAACTATCCGCTGGGTCCGGCCGTGCGGAAGCTGCTGCAGAACTACTTCGACGCGATCAACGACAAGAACTTCTCGCAGTGGGTGTCGGTGGTCACCGCCAACCGCCAGCGGCAGACCTCCCGGTCGGCCTGGCTGCAGGACTACCGCAGCACCACTGACGGCAACATCGTCGTCTACCGGATCGAGCAAGCGCCGGACAACGGCCTGCGGGTGCTGCTGGACTTCACGAGTACCCAGGACGTGTCGGACGCGCCCAAGGACCTGCCGTCCGGGTGCATCCAGTGGCAGGTTGTCTACCCACTCGCCTACGAGAACGGCGCCTGGAAGCTGGACTTCGCGGTCAGCAGCGCCAGCCCGCAACGGCAGGTCTGCCAGTAGGGCCAGCCAGAGTAGGGCCAGCGGGAAAGAGTTCCGCGGGGGACCGGGGAGAGGGTTCGGCGGACCGCGACGCTGCGGCTGCCGGGCAGTGGGGGATTATCCGGGGATACCGCCGGGTCAGAGCGGGATGTTGCCGTGGTGGCCACGGCCGGCCGGGGCGGCGGCGAGTGCCTCGGCGATGCGGTAGCGGGTCTCGGAGGGGTCGATGACCTCGTCCACCACGCCGATCGACAGGGCGCGGCCGACTCCACCGGCGATCCGCTCATGCTCGGCCGCCAGCTGCTCGTGCAACTGATCCCGCTCGTCCTCGGGGGCGGCGGCGAGCCTCTTACGGTGCAGGATGCCGACCGCGGCCTTCGCGCCCATCACGGCAACCTCGGCGCCGGGCCAGGTGTATACGGCGGTGGCGCCCAGCGACCGGGAGTTCATGGCGATGTAGGCACCGCCGTAGGACTTGCGGGTGACCAGGGTGACCCGCGGCACGATGGCCTCGGCGAAGGCGTGCAGCAGCTTGGCGCCGCGTCGGACCACGCCCTCCCACTCCTGGCCGACGCCGGGCAGGTAGCCGGGCACGTCCACCAGAACCAGCATCGGCACACCGAACGAGTCGCACATCCGCACGAACCGGGCGGCCTTCTCGGCGGACAGCGAGTCCAGGCAGCCGCCCTTACGCAGTGGGTTGTTGGCGATCACGCCGATGGCGCGGCCGGCCAGGCGGCCGAGGCCGACGACCATGTTGGGTGCCCAGCGGGGCTGGAACTCGTCGAAGGCGACCGCGGTGGGCGTGTCATGGCCACCGGGAGCGACATCCAGGATGGTGCGGACCAGCGGCCGGACGTCGTACGCGCGGCGTGGCCGGTCGGGCAGCAGCGCCCGCAGATCGGCCGGCTCGGCGACCGAGGCCAGGTTGAACACACCGGGCTTGGCGAGCAGCGTGGTCAGCCGGCGGGCCCGGGCGTAGGCGTCCTGTTCCGAGTCGGCCAGCATGTGCACGACACCGGACTTCTTGCCATGTGCCTCGGCGCCACCGAGGCCCTCCATGTCGATGCGCTCGCCAGTGACCGAGCGGACCACGTCCGGGCCGGTCACGAAGATCTTCCCGGTCGGAGCCATGATCACGATGTCGGTCAGGGCCGGCCCGTAGGCCGCGCCGCCGGCCGCCGGGCCGAGCACCACGGAGATCTGTGGTACCCGGCCCGAGGCCCGAACCATCGCGGAGAACATTTGGCCCATACCGTCCAGGGACTCGACGCCCTCGGCCAGCCGCGCTCCACCGGAGTGCCACAGGCCGATCACCGGGCAGCGCTCGCGCACCGCGGTGTCGATCGCTTCCACGATGTGGCGAGTGCCCTCCGCACCGAGAGCACCGCCCATCCGGGTCGCGTCGGAGCAGTAGGCAACCACCTTGGCGCCGTTGATCCGGCCACGGGCGGCGAGCATGCCGCTGCCATCCCGGGGCCGCAGCGGAGCCAAGGAACCCTCGTCGAGCAGTCCGGCGAGCCGTATCTCCGGGTCACGGGGATCAGGCTCGGGGGAGGTGCGGAGTTCCGCGGGCCGAGTCGCCAGAACGGTCATCGAGTTCTCCCTGATAGTTCGCGGGTTGCGCGATTAGTTGGCGGTGAACACGAGAGCCACGTTGTGCCCACCGAAGCCGAACGCGTCGTTGACGGCGGCGGTGAGCGCTACCTTGCGGGGCTGGCCGGACACCACGTCCAGGACCACGCCCGGATCGAGGTGCTCCAGGTTCGCCGTGGGAGGGATCACTCCCTCGTGCACGGCCAACAGGGTGGCGATGGCCTCGACCGCGCCCGCCGCGCCGAGCAGGTGCCCGAGAGAGCCCTTGGGTGCGGTGAGGATCGGGTGCGAGCCGATCGCCTTGCGGATCGCCACGGTCTCCGTCACATCGCCGACCGGGGTGGAGGTGGCGTGCGCGTTGACATGCCCGATGTCCGCCGGGCTGACATCGGCGTTCCGCAGCGCGGTGGTGATGGCCCGCGCCTGTCCGGTGCCCTCCGGATCCGGCGCGGTGATGTGGTACGAGTCGGCGCTGGTGCCGGCGCCGGCAAGCCGGCCGTACACCCGCGCACCGCGCGCCGCCGCGTGCTCGGCGCTCTCCAGCACCATGATCCCGGCACCCTCACCGAGCACGAACCCGTCCCGGTCCACGTCCCAGGGACGCGACGCGAGTTCGGGCGCGTCGTTGCGGGTGCTCATGGTGCGGGCCTGGCAGAAGCCGGCCATGGTGATCGCGGCGATGCTCGCCTCGGCGCCACCGCAGACCACCACGTCCGCCTCGCCCCAGTGCACCATGCGCCAGCCCCAGGCCAGCCCTTCGGCGCCGGACGCGCATGCCGAAACCGGGGCGTGCACCCCGGCCCTGGCCTTCAAGACCAGGCCAACATGCGCGGCCGGCCCGTTGGGCATCAGCATGGGCACGGTCAGCGGTGAAACCTTGCGCAGGCCCGCCGTCTCCAGCAGGTCGTCCTGCGAGAGCAGGGTCTGCACGCCACCGATACCGGTGCCGATCACGACCCCGACCCGCTCCGGGTCCACCGACTCGCCAGGCTCACCGAGCTTGGCGTCCTCCCATGCCTGCTGTGCCGCGACCACGGCCACCTGCTCGCACCGGTCCAACCGGCGAGCCTCGACCCTTGGCAGGATCTCGGTCGGTTCAACCGCGAGCCGCGCCGCGAACCGCGTCGGCAGGTTGAACCGATCGACCCAGTCATCGGTCAGCAAACGTGCCGCACTGCGGCCGCTCAGCAGCCCGTCCCAGGTGGACGTGACGTCCCCGCCCAGCGGGGTCGTCGCGCCCAGTCCTGTGACGACGACGTCAATACCGCTCATGTCGTCCTCGCCTCGTTGGTTGGAACCGGCGACGCTCAGGAGTGCGCCGCGATGAAGTTGACGGCGTCCGCCACGGTCTTCAGATTGGCCAGTTCGTCGTCGGGAATCTTGACGTCGAACTTGTCCTCGGCCTGGACCGCGATTTCCACCATGGACAGAGAGTCGATGTCCAGGTCGTCCACGAAGGTCTTGTCGGCCGTAACCTCGTCCTTGGGCACGCCGGCGACCTCTTCGACGATGTCGGCCAGACCCGTCAGGATCTCCTCGTTGCTCGCCACGGATTTGTTCCTTCCTTGGTTGTGCTGTGGCCGGCGCCGTAAACGCACACGGGCACCGGAGCTGGAACTGGAATTCGCCGATTCGGTCAGGGGCAGATCACGGCCTGAGCCGCATAGGACAGTCCCGCACCGAATCCGACGAACAGCAGTACATCATCACGGGAGACCCGGCCGGCCGCCCGCATGTGATCCAGGGCCATCGGGATCGATGCGGACGACGTGTTACCGGAGTACTGGATGTCGTCGGCGACCACCATGTCGTCCGAGGCGCCCTCGGCGCGCAGCTTCTTGGCGATGTGCTGCACGATCCGCAGGTTCGCCTGGTGCGCGACGAGCACGTCCACGTCGGCGGGCTTGAGCCCGGCCAGTTCGAGGGCGCGCAGCGCGACCGGGGCGATCTGGGTGGTGGCCCAGCGGAACACCGACTGGCCCTCCTGGTACAGCCAGCGCTTGTCACGCATGTAGATCAGGTCGGCCAGGTCACCGGCGCTGCCCCAGAACACCGGGCCGATGCGCGGCTCGTCCGACGGTCCGACCACCGCGGCGCCGGCACCGTCCGCGAAGATGATCGCGTTCGACCGGTCGGTCGGCTCCACCCAGTCGGTCAGCTTCTCCGCGCCGAGCACCAGGACATGCTCGGCGGAGCCGGAGCGGATCAGCTCGGACGCGGTGTTCAGCGCGTAGCAGAAGCCGGCGCAGGCGGCGTTGACGTCGAAGGCACCCACGCCGGTCGCGCCGACCCGGTGGGCGACGCGCGCGGCGGCGTTCGGGATCTGGTTTGGCAGCGTGCAGGTGGCGACGATCACGGCGTCGAGGTCCGAACCGGACACGCCCGCGTCACGCAGCGCGCGCTGCCCGGCGGCGGCGGCGAAGTCCACGACCTGCTCGTCGGGCCCGGCGACCCGGCGCTCGATGATGCCGACCCGGTCGCGGATCCACTCGTCATTGGTGTCCATGATCTTGGACAGGTCGTCGTTGGTGACCCGCTTCTCCGGCTGGAAGCTGCCAACCCCCAGGATCTGGGTGGCTGGCGCCCCGTGGCGGAGCATCAACGGGGCGTGCGAGATCCGGTCGGTCACTGAGTGCCTCCATGTTCCGCGATCAACGCGGCGACCTTGTCCAACTCGGCGGGCGTTTTCAGCGGCAGCGTGGCCACTCCGGCCAGTTGCCGCCTGACCAGGCCGGACAGCGTTCCGGCCGGTGGCATCTCGGCGGTCGCGGTGACCCCGAGGCGGGCCATCGTGGCCATGCACTCATCCCACCGGACCGGCTTGATGACCTGGGCGATCAGCCGCCGCAGCAGCTCAGCGCCGGTGCTGACGGGCTCGCCGTCGGCGTTGGACAGCAGGGTGAAGACCGGGTCGTTGACCGTGATGCCGGCGGCCTTCTCGCGTAGCGCCGCCTCGGCGGGGGCCATGTACCGGGTGTGGAAGGCGCCGGCCACCTTCAGCCGGATGATCTTGAGACCCTTCGGTGGCTCGGCCGTCAGCTTGTCCAGGGCGGCCATCGAACCGGCGGCCACGATCTGGCCGGCGCCGTTGATGTTGGCCGGCACCAGGTCCATGCTGGTCAGCCATTCGGCGATCTCGTCAGGGTCGCCGCCCATCACGGCGGCCATCCCGGTCGGCTCGATCTCGCAGGCGGCGGCCATCTCGGCGCCCCGGACCGCGGCCAGCGCGACCGCGTCGGACGGGGTGAGCACGCCGGCCATGGCCGCGGCGGCCAGCTCGCCGACCGAGTGCCCGGCCAGCACGGTGTCCGCCGGCAGGTCGACCCGCTCGCGCAACACCTCGAAGGCGACCAGGCTCTGCGCGACGACCAGCGGCTGGGTCAGTGAGGTGTCCTTGATCTCATCGGCGTCGGCGGTGGTGCCGAGCCGGCGCAGGTCGAGACCGGTGATCTCGGACCAGGCGGCGATCCGCTCGGGTACGCCCTTCAGTTCCAGCCACGGCATCAGCATGCCGGGCTTCTGAGCGCCCTGTCCCGGCGCGAGAAGTGCGATCACGCTCCTCACTGAACACGGTCCGGGACCGCCGGGGAGCTGCCGTCAGCGACCAAGTACCGAGCCTGGCTTTGTAGGATTCCTACAAACGTAACGGTTCGTTGAATATTACGCGGTTGAACTTGTTTCATCGTGATCTTACGGAGACCGCGTGGTCACCACGGTTCGGTTGACTGCCAGGTGCCCCGGGCCCTGGCCAGACGGCCGAGAGTGAGGGCTGTGCGGAGCACCAGTCCGTCACGCGGATCGGTGGCACTACGTCCAGTGACCTCAATCACTCTTCGGAGTCGGTACCGGACGGTGTTCGGATGTACGAACAGCTTACGGGAGCATGCCTCCAGGCTGCCGCCGGTCTCCAGGTAGGCGTCCACGGTCTCCAGCAGCGCGCCACCGGCCTTCTCCAGCGGTCGCGCCACCTCCTCGATCAACTGCCGCTCGGCCTCCGCGTCGCCGGCCAGCGCGCGTTCCGGCAGCAGGTCCGCCGACCGCACCGGGCGCGGCGCGTCCGGCCAGCCGACCACCGCCCGCAGCCCGGACAACGCCTCGGACGCGCTGCGGTGCGCCTCTCCCAGATCGGGCACGGTCGGCCCGGCCACCACCGGCCCGGAGCCGAACGCGTCGGCGATCCTGCCCAGCACGCCCTGATCGGCGGGCTCGCTGGTGGGGCCGCCGAGCACCACCACCAGCCGGCTGCCCTGCACGCTCAACAGCACCGGCCGGCCCAACCGGGTGGTGCGGCTGCGCACCCCGTACACGACCGTCGGTGGATCGTCCGTCGGTGGCCGGCCGACCAGCACCGTCGCCTCGGTGGCCGGCTGCCAGTTCAGCGCGGCCGCCCGGGACAGCAGGGACTCCTCTGCGTCACCACGGACGATGCCGTCCACGACCAACGCCTCCAGCCGGGCGTCCCAGGCGCCGCGCGCCTCGGCCGCGGCCGCGTACGACGTGGCCGCCTGGAACGCGATCTCCCGGCCGTAGCGCAGGATCGCCTCGGTGAGCACCGCACGCTCCTGCGGGTCCTCGGCGAGCGCGGGCAGGTTGTGCTCGAATTCCTCCAGCGCCAGCCGCACCAGCTCCACCGTGCGCCGCAGGCTGACCCATCGGTACATGTCGCGCGGCGCCGACCGGAAGGCATCGGTGGACAGCCGGAAGGCGGCCTGCGGGTCGTGGAACCACTCGACGAAACCGGCCACCCCGGCCTGGGTGATCAACAGCACGTTGGCCCGCTGGTCCGCGGGCAGCCGGCTGAACCAGGACAGCCGCTTCTCCATCGCGGTCACCGTGCTGGCGGCCAGTTCGCCGGAGGCCAGTTGGATGCGGCGCAGCGTCGCCCGAGAAAGGCCCATTCCCTCGGGGCGGCCACCGTCATCCCGACTCGCGACGCTCACCCGCCCAGAATCGCACGTCCGCGTCGCGAGCGTCGTCCCACGCCGGCCCAAACACGGAGATCGCACGGCATGCCGTCATGGCCGCGGTATGCCGTGCGATCTCCTCTCCCCGGTCCCCACCGGTGAGCTCCACTGTGCTGGACCCTGAGCGGTCTCGCCACCCCAACGGCGCGTTTCCCCCGATCGGGGCACGTTTCGAGTTGCCGGTCCGGGCGCGGCCCTGAACCGTCAAGGGCAAACCCTGTCTATGAGCTGCGGAGGACCTCATGGGCGCGCAAATCACCTCAGGGCTGGGCCAGGCCTGGTCACTGTTCACCACGTTCGTGCCGAAGCTGATCGTCTTCCTGCTGATTCTGCTGGTTGGTTGGTTGATCGCGAAGGCGATCTCCAAGGCCGTCAGCTTCCTGCTCCAGCGCGTCGGATTCGGCCGCCTGGTGGAACGGTCCGGGCTGGGCAGCATGACACGCGGCCTCGATCCGGCCAACATCATCGTCAAGCTCGTCTACTACTTCATCCTGCTGCTCGCGCTGCAGGTCGCGTTCGCCGCGTTCGGGCCGACGAACCCGGTGAGCGTGTTCCTGAATCAGATCATCGGGTATCTGCCGCGGGTGGTCGTGGCGGTCATCCTGGTGCTGATCGCGGCGGCGATCGGCAGGATCGTGCGCAACCTGATCACCGGCGCGCTCGGCGAACGCCCGATCGGCCCGGTCCTCGGCAACATCTCCTTCGCGGTCGTGCTGGCGCTCGGCATCATCGCCGCGCTCGGTCAGTTGGAGATCGCCACCGCGGTCATCAACACCGTGATGATCTTCGCGCTGGCCACCCTCGGTGGCGTGCTCGTGGTGGGCATGGGCGGCGGCCTCATCCAGCCGATGCGGCAGCGCTGGGACGGCTGGCTGGACCGGTTGCAGGAGCAGAACGCCGGCGCGCGTCAGGTTGGCGCCGGCGCCACCCGGCCCGGCATCCAGGAGTCCGGCCAGCAGGGGGCCGGCGAGGCCTACCCCGGCCATCTCGGTGCGACCAGCGACGCGCCGACCCCGCCCGAGGGCGTCCAGGGCACCCAGCGTCCGGAGGAGGAACACTGATCCCGCCGTTCCAGGCAGCGGCCGGCGTTCCGCGGCTCGCGGCCTCGCACCGCATCGGCCTGGAACGCCAGAACAGTCGGGGTGATCCAGAGACGGTGCCGTGCCGGTGCCGATTCGGCGGCTTGAGCGCGGGTAAACAGCCCCCGCCCTCTCCGGGGGGCGACCCCTTGGCCAGTCTATCGACGCAGGTCAGCGGCACAAAGCGAACAACTCGCGGGTGTAGATAGATCAACCGGCCTGTGCACAATCGCGTGTGTTCGGCGCCCGAGCGGGTATAAGCGCCTCCCGCGGCCTCGCGCCGCGTCCGCGAAGCGGGCGTTACCGAGATGTGCCGTTGATCTCTCACATCGTGGGCGTCGGAATGCCGGCGCCCACGATGCTGTTCCCGGCTGACGATGGAAATCCTGCTGAGTCACGGTTTCGTACTGCTGGGGGAACACGTCTCCTGGGCCGAGTTCGTCGGCCAGCTCTGCGCGTTGGCCGTGGTGTTCCTGGCCCAACGCCGGACACTGTGGACCTGGCCGGTGCAGGTCGCGGCCACCGTGTTGCTGTTCGGGGTTTACACCTCGGCGCATCTCGGTGGGCTGGCCTCCCGCCAGGTCGTGATCCTGCTGATCTCGATCTACGGCTGGATAGCGTGGGTCCGGCGGCGTGACCCGGTGTCCGGCGTGCTGGTGCGCGCGGCGACCGGCCGGGAACGGCTGGTCATGGTCGGCGCGCTGGCCGTCGGCACGGTCGGCATGGCGCTGGTGCTGCAGGCGCTGAACGCGTCGTGGGCGCCCTGGCCGGATGCCTGGATCTTCATCGGCACCGTGGTCGCGTTCGCCGCCCAGGGCCTCGGCCTGGTGGAGTTCTGGCTGGTGTGGCTGCTCGTCGACGCGGTCGGCGTGCCGTTGCAGCTCAGCTCGGGGTTGTTCTTCTCCGCGCTGGTGTACGTGGTGTTCGCCGCGCTGGTGATCAGCGGATTCCTCGGCTGGCGCCGGACCGCGCGCCGGGAGGCCGCCGCGCGGATGCCGGCCGCCGCCGGTGCGGAGGCCGACCGGGACTGAGCGGGACTCAGCAGACAAACATCGAGGCAGGACAAACAGGTGGGGCACCCGGCCAGACCGGGCGCCCCACCTGTGTCAGCACCTGGTCACGCCAGCCCGGCGTCGCCCCGCTGCGGGCCGGCGGCCTGCACGTCGTCGATCCGGTACCTGCGCGCCGCCTCGACCGCCTTGGAGCGGTCGATCTCGCCGCGCCTACCCAGCGCCGCGAGCGCGGCCACCGCGATCGACTGCGCGTCGATCAGGAAATGCCGCCGCGCGGCCGGCCGGGTGTCGGCGAACCCGAACCCGTCGGTGCCCAGCGACACCATGTCCGTCGGCGCCCACGGCCGGATCAGATCCGGCACGGCCCGCGTCCAGTCGGACGACGCCACGATCGGGCCGGTCATGTCCCGCAGCATCTTCGTCACGTAGGCGACTCGTGGCTCGGCCTCCGGGTGTAGCAGGTTGTGCCGGTCGATCTCGACGGCCTCCCGGCGCAGTTCGGACCAGGAGGTCGCGGACCACACGGTGGCGCGCACCCCCCAGTCCTCGGCGAGCAGTGCCTGGGCGCGCAGCGCGTCCGGCATGATCACCCCGGACACCAGGATGTTCGCCCTGGGTCCGTCGCCCTCCGGTGCGGCCTGGTAGCGGTAGAGCCCGCGCAGCAGGCCCTCCACGTCAAGGTTCTCCGGCTCGGCCGGCTGCACGTATGGCTCGTTGTAGACGGTGAGGTAGTAGAAGACGTTCTCCGCCTCGTCGCCATACATCCGGCGCAGGCCGTCCTTGACGATGTAGCCGATCTCGTACGCCCAGGCCGGGTCGTAGGCGACGACCGCCGGGTTCGACGCGGCGAGCAGCAGCGAATGGCCGTCCGCGTGCTGCAGTCCCTCGCCGGTCAGCGTGGTGCGGCCGGCGGTGGCGCCGAGCAGGAAACCGCGGGTCATCTGGTCCGCCGCCGCCCACAGCCCGTCGCCGGTGCGCTGGAAGCCGAACATCGAGTAGAACGGGTAGATCGGGATCATCGGCTCGCCGTGCGTCGAGTACGACGTGCCGGCGGCCGTGAACGACGCGACCGAGCCGGCCTCGTTGATGCCCTCGTGCAGGATCTGGCCGTGTTCGCTCTCCCGGTAGGCGAGCATCAGGCTGGCGTCCACCGATGTGTAGAGCTGGCCCTGCGGGTTGTAGATCTTCTGCGTCGGGAACATCGAGTCCATCCCGAACGTGCGCGCCTCATCCGGGATGATCGGCACGATCCGGGCCCCGATCTCCGGGTCCTTGACCAGGTCGCGGACCAGCCGGACGAACGCCATCGTGGTGGCGACCTCCTGCTTACCCGAGCCGCGTTTGGTCACGTCGTAGACCTTGTCGCCGGGCAGCACCAGCGCCTTGGACTTGGTGCGCCGCTCCGGCACGAAACCGCCCAACTGCCGACGCCGTTCCAGCAGGTACTGGATCTCCGGCGCGTCGGGTCCCGGGTGGAAGTACGGCGGCAGGTACGGGTCGCGCTCCAGCTCGGCGTCGCTGATCGGGATGCGCAGGGTGTCCCTGAACAGCTTCATGTCGTCCAGGGTCAGCTTCTTCATCTGGTGCGTGGCGTTCCGGCCGGCGAAGTGCGGGCCGAGGCCGTAACCCTTGATGGTCTTGGCGAGGATCACGGTCGGCTGGCCGTTGTACTCGGTCGCCGCCTGGTAGGCCGCGTAGACCTTGCGGTAGTCGTGACCGCCGCGCTTGAGGTTCCAGATCTCGTCGTCGGTCATGTGATCGACCATCGCGCGGGTGCGCGGGTCGCGACCGAAGAAGTGCTCACGCACGTAGGCGCCGTTGTTCGCCTTGTACGTCTGGTAGTCGCCGTCCGGTGTGACGTTCATCAGGTTGACGAGCGCGCCGTCCCGGTCCGCCTGCAGCAGCGGGTCCCACTCACGACCCCAGATGACCTTGATCACGTTCCAGCCGGCACCCCGGAAGAACGACTCCAGCTCCTGGATGATCTTGCCGTTGCCGCGCACCGGCCCGTCCAGCCGCTGCAGGTTGCAGTTGATCACGAAGGTCAGGTTGTCCAGGCCCTCGTACGCGGCCACGCTCACCAGGCCGCGCGACTCCGGCTCGTCCATCTCGCCGTCGCCGAGGAACGCCCAGACGCGCTGGCCGGAAGTGTCCTTGATGCCGCGCGCGTGCAGGTACCGGTTGAACCGGGCCTGGTAGATCGCGTTCATCGGGCCCAGGCCCATGGACACGGTGGGGAACTCCCAGAAGTCCGGCATCAGCCGCGGGTGCGGGTACGACGGCAGTCCGCCACCCGGCCCGGCATGCGAGTACTCCTGCCGGAATCCGTCGAGCTGGTCGGCCGACAGCCGGCCCTCCAGGAAGGCGCGCGCGTAGGTGCCGGGGGAGGCGTGACCCTGGATGTAGACCTGGTCACCCCCAGAAGGGTGATTCTTGCCGTGGAAGAACCAGTTGAAACCGACCTCGTACAGGGTCGCCGAGGAGGCATAGGTCGAGATGTGCCCGCCGACCGCCACACCGGGCCGCTGCGCGCGGTGCACCATGACCGCCGCGTTCCACCTGATCCAGGCCCGATACCGGCGTTCCACCTCCTCGTCACCGGGGAACCAGGGCTCCAGCTCGGTGGGGATGGTGTTCACGTAGTCCGTGGTGACCAGCGAAGGGAGGCCGACACGCTTCTCCCGGGACCGTTCCAGCAGCCGCAACATGAGGTAGCGGGCGCGCTGCTGGCCGCCGTTGTCGAGGACGGAGTCGAATGAGTCCAGCCACTCGGCTGTCTCATCGGGATCGATGTCGGGCAGGTGGGTGGCCACACCGTTACGGATGACACGGACACGTTCGGTCGTGTTGGCGCCCGACCCGTGGTCGTGGGGGGCATCCTGCGGGTAGCTCGGAACACCGGTGTTCTGGGTGGACAAGGGATCTCCTCGTCTGATGATGCGGAGGGGTGTCACTGCCGTCGTTCGGCGGTGGGCCATCTCAGGCAGTGTCAAGACTATCCGCCTTTCTACTCGTTACCGTCGAGTAGCTCTGGATCGTTCCGCCCCGCCAGCTGTGGGAAGCCGCATAATTGAGATCGTGATACCCATCGATTCGCTGCGGCGTGTCCCCGTTCGGACGGTTGCGCTGGCGCCGCCGCCAGTGTTCGCTAACCGGCAATGGTGTGGACAATGTGCGGTGGCTCGCCGGACGGCGTGTCGCCGCATCGGCGTACTTGACGTACTTGAGGAGGAGTGACAAGCCGTGGTCGCCGCGGGAGACGCCGGCAAGATCGGTGTCGCCGAGAGGCTCGGGATCGAGTCGGGCATGGTCGTGGGGGAGATCGGGTGGGACGAGGACGTCGATGACGACGTGCGCGCCGCGGTCGAGGAGCGTTGCGGAAGCGAGCTTCTCGACGAGGACGCGGACGAGGTTCTGGAGGTCATCCTGCTGTGGTGGCGGGACGAGGACGGCGACCTGGTCGACGCCCTGGTGGACGCCACAACCGGGCTGGCCGAGGACGGCGTGATCTGGGTGCTGACACCGAAGACCGGGCGGAACGGTCATGTCGAGCCCAGCGAGATCGCCGAGGCGGTGCCCACGGCCGGGCTCGCCCAGACGTCCAACATCAGCGTCGGAACGGACTGGATCGGCATCCGCCTGGTGTCGCCCAAGTCGGCCAAGACACGTCGCTGATCCGCTCGACTGGATCGATATACGGCGCCCGGCCGTTAAGCTGGCCGGGAACGATCGACAGGCTGAGATCGACACGTGACGGGGCAGGAGGTCCACGCGGATGACGGTTGAGGTTGGGCAGAAGGCACCGGACTTCACACTGACCGATTCGAACCGGGAGCAGGTCAACCTGCGGTCGCTGCTGCGGGACAAGGCCGTGCTGCTGGTGTTCGTGCCGTTCGCGTTCACCGGAATCTGCACCGGCGAGCTCTGCCAGGTCCGCGACGAGCTGGCCGACTACCAGAACGACGGGGTGCAGGTGGTGGAGATCTCCACGGACACCCCGGCCAGCCTCAAGGTCTGGGCTGAACAGCAGGGATACCAGTTCCCGCTGCTGTCGGACTTCTGGCCGCATGGCGCGGTCGCCCAGGCTTACGGCGTGTTCAACGAGGCTGGTGGGATGGCCAACCGTGGCACCTTCCTGATTGACCAGTCGGGCGTTGTGCGGTTCGCCGAGGTGAACCAGCCGTCCG
>DASVLX010000303.1:0-16576 GCA_036384655.1 Pseudonocardiaceae bacterium | reverse complement strand
TCCCCGAGACGTTTCAGGGAGATCCGCTCCCGGAAGTGACGGTCGACATAGGCGACGGCCCGGCGAAGGGCGAGATCACGTATCTCGTTGTCCGCGGGCGCGGGCCCTTCGGAGGTGGACGGGAAATCCCTGAACAAGGTGGCGACGATATCCAGCAGATCGCGCTCGTACGCGGCGATCCCGGCGGGGGAGAGGTCGACCGTCTGCAGCATCATCGCGGTGAGCAGCCGCCGCAGCTTCACGAACGCCGGCGCGGACCTCGTCAGGGGCGTCGACCGGCACGCGAACCGGGGGACACCCTCGCCCTCCTCAAAGCCCGCCAAGTAGGCCGTGTCCAGGTGTAGGAGCAGAGCGATACTCTGCGGCCGGGTCGCCAGGGTGGCGTGCCCCTCGTTGGAGTTGATCACGACCAGGTCGCCCGGCCGCAGCAGGCTGACGGCGCCGCTGGCGCAGACCTCGACCTCGCCGGTGAGGATCAGCAACAACTCAACGGCGGGGTGCCAGTTGTAGTGGTACGACCCGATTTCGTAGGCGTACTGCTTGGAATGCAGACCACGGCTTGGTGCCGCGTGCTCGTAGTAGAGCTCGCCGCAAACCTCGCACGTCCGGTCTGCTGGCCTCTGTTCCATATCTCTATTGCAGCAACTCACTCCACGCTGGACTATGGTGGACCACCCGTGACCCTTTCAGGGCTTTCACCCACTCCTGTCGTGTTGTGATGGACATCGGAAAGGGTCTTTCGTAAACCAAAGTCGCGTACTTTCGTACTTACTTCAGTCACGCGATATGCCATTACAGCTCGCGGTGCCAGGTCTGGCCGACGAGGTCGTGGCCGAAGCTGTGGTGGGCTTCCTCGGCGACGAGCGTGAACCCGTGGCGCTGGTAGATGCGGCGGGCGGCGGCGAGCACGTCGTTGGTCCACAGCGTGATCGCCTGGTAACCGGCGTCCCGTGCGGATGTGAGGCACTCGTCGACCAGGCGGGTGCCCAGGCCCAGGCCGCGTGTTTTCGGGTCGACGAGCAGCAGGCGCAGCTTCGCGGTCCGGTCGTCCTCGCGTACGCAGAAGACGCAGCCGGCCCGGACCCCGTCGACCTCCGCGATCCAGGCCGCCTGCGGACCGGGAGCCTTCCGCTCGCCGTAGTCGGCGACGATTCATGACCCTGGACTGACCGTGGCGGCGTCGCCGGCACTGTTGGTGGTCGTCCTACATATTGTCACCATGATTTCAGTGACGACCAAAACCAATAACAAACAACCAAACCGTCCCGTTCCAGCGAACTCACCACAAACACGCCCAGACGTCCGTGATCGACGCGCAGTCAGTGGCGGAGTGCCTTGCGCGCCAGCAGGTTCCCGAGGAACTGCGCGGCCTGGACGAGCACGATGATGGTGAGCACGGCGAGCCAGGTGACCGCCCAGTTGAACCGGTGATACCCGTACGTGATGGCGAAGTCACCGAGCCCGCCGCCGCCGACCGCGCCCGCGACGGCGGTCATGTCAACCACGGCGACGAACACGAAGGTGTAGCCGAGGATCAGCGGGCCGAGCGCCTCGGGCACGAGCAGGGTGAGGATGATCCGCAGTGGGCTCGCGCCCATGGCCCGGGCGGCCTCCAGCACGCCGGGATCGATGGTGACCAGGTTCTGCTCGACGATGCGGGAGATACCGAATGTCGCGGCGACGATCAGCGCGAAGGTCGCGGCGGTGGTGCCCAGCTGGGTGCCCACGGCGAGGATGGTCAGCGGCCCGATCGCGGTGATGAAGATGATGAACGGAATCGGCCGGATGATGTTGACCACGACGTTGAGCACGGTGAACACCCAGCGGTTGGCCAGGATCCCGCCCGGGCGGGTGGTGTAGAGCAGGATGCCCAGCACCAGCCCGAGCAGTCCGCCGATGAGCAGTGTCGCCACGACCATGAAGAGCGTCTGCCCGATGGCGTCGAGAAAGACCGGGCCGATGGTATCCCAGTGGATGCTCATGCGGTGATCTCCTCGATCTCCGTGGTGGTACGCAGTTCCGCGATGAGGGCGTCCACATCGGACGGTTCGCCGAGCAGTTCGAGGGTGAGTCCGCCGAACGAGCGTCCGGACAGGGTGGTGATGCCGCCGTAGACGATTTCGAATCGCACCCCGTGCCGCCCGACGGCGTGCGACAGCGCGGTGCCGAGCCGGTCGGAGTCGTGCACCCGGGCTGTCACGAGCCGCCCGCGGTGCCGTGTCCGCACCCGCTCGAGATCGTCACCGTCGGGTGCCTCCCGGAGCACCGTGGCGACGAACCGTTGTGCGGTCTCGCTTTTCGGTGCGGAGAACACGTCGTAGACGCTGCCTTCCTCGACGAGTCGCCCGGCGTCGAGCACCGCGACCCGGTCGGCGATCTCCCGCACCACATCCATCTCGTGCGTGATGACCACGATCGTCACGCCCAACTCGGTGTTGACCCGCTTGAGCAGGCGCAGCACCTCCGCGGTGGTGCTCGGGTCGAGCGCGCTGGTGGCCTCGTCGGCGAGCAGGATCTCGGGGCTGGTCGCCAGCGCCCGCGCGATTCCGACTCGCTGCTTCTGCCCGCCGGAGAGTTGGTTGGGGTAACTCCACGCCTTGTCGGCGATCCCGACGAAGTTCAGCAGCTCCGTGACGCGTCTCCGGCGGCGCTCGCGGTCCCAGCCGGCGATCCTCAGCGGGTAGGCGACATTGCCGAACACCGTGCGCGAGCGCAGCAGGTTGAACTGTTGGAAGATCATCCCGATGCCGGCCCGGACCCGGCGCAGTTCCCGTTCGGTCAGCGTGGACAGGTCCACCCCGTTGACCAGGACCTGGCCGGAGGTGACGGGTTCGAGCGCGTTGATCAGCCGGACCAGCGTGCTCTTGCCCGCGCCCGAGGAGCCGATGATCCCGAAGATCTGCCCGGCTTCGATGCTCAGGTCGACGCCGTCGACAGCGGTGACCGCGTTGGCACCGCTACCGAAGGTCTTGGTGACGTGTCGCAGTTGGATGAGTTCGGTCATTTCTGCGAGGACCGGACCGTCTGCTCCAGCCGGGCGAGGATGTTCTCCAGGTCGGACTGTGGGCGGTCAACGAGCACCGCGGTGTTCTTCGACTCGGCTTCCACCTGGTTGGTCACCCGTGGATCGCGGTAGATCTGGACCAGCTTGAGGTAGGTCGGGTTGTTCTTGTCCTTCGCGCGGGCCACGAACGTATTGATGTACGGCTCGGCCGACGGGTTCTTCGGGTCGTCGTTGAACAGCGCCTTGGACGGGTCGAGGCCCGCGTCGAGGGCGAAGTTGTTGTTCACGATCGCGGCGTCCACCGACGGCAGCGCGGCGACGGTCTGGGAGGCGTCGACCGGTGTGACGGTGACCTTCGAGGCTGCCTTGTCGATCTCGGCCGGCGTGGAGAGCACGTTTCCGCCACCGGAGAGCTTGATCAGCCCGGCGGACTGCAGGACCAGCAGGGCGCGCGCCTGGTTCGTGGGGTCGTTCGGGATCGCGATCTGCCCTCCCTGCGGGATGTCGGCGAGGCTGGTGTGCTTCCGTGAGTAAAGACTCAGTGGCACGACGAGTGTCGAACCGATCGGGGTGAGTGTGTCGTTGTTCGACACGTCGTAGTTGGCGAGGAACAGGATGTGCTGGAACAGGTTCAGGTCGAGCTGGCCCTGCGAGAGCGCGGGGTTGGCCTGGGTGTAGTCGCTGAAGTTGACCAGCTTGATGTCGATGCCCTGCGCCGCCGCGAGCTGGGTGTAGGTCTTCCAGTAGTCGGAGCTGGCGTCGGTCACGCCGATCCGCACCGTGATCCGCCCTGCGGTGTTACTGGACCCGCTGGTCACGTTGACGATGATCAGCACCGCCGCCACGACGACAACCACGATCGCGGCGCCGATACTGATGAAGAATCCTCTGCCCCGGCGCGGCTTCTCGGGAAGTGCGGGAGTGTCTTGTGTGGACATGAACCCTTCTCAGAACGGCAGACATGGTGTGAACCAAGGTGGTCCGCGACATCATGCGCCAACGAGACGGGTGGAGACAGCGAGTTCCAGGGAATGGAATTGCGGAATATCACGGTAACGATGAATGGCTGCCGGCGTATTTGACGAAATCTCTGTATCCGAGGTTTAGTCAGATGGTGCCGGGGTTTTCGGTTGGGGTCGTGCGTTGATCAGCGCCGCCGCCAGGGCGGCGGCGAGCACGAGGACCACGGCCGCCCAGCGGCCCGCCATCGCGTAGCCGTCCACGGTCGCCGCCACGTCCGCGCCGGGTTCCTGCCGGTGCGCGGCTTCGTACGCGGCCGCGGTACTGGCGGCGACGGTGTTGAGCAGCGCGGTGCCCACGGCTCCGCCGATCTGCTGCGAGGTGCTGACCAGGGCGGAGACAATGCCCTGCATCCCGGGGTCAACGTTGGCGGTGGCGATGCTGGCGCTGGGAGCCATCACCGTGCCCAGTCCGAGACCGAGCACGACCTCGGCGGGCAGGACGCCACCGAGAAACGTGCTGTGCTGGGACAATGTCGTGAGCATGACCATGCCGATCGCGGCGGCCAACAGTCCTGGTGCGAGCAGCATTCTCGGCTGTACACGGGACAGCATTGGCCCGGTCACCAGGCTTGACATCAGGATGTTCGCCAGCAGCAGGGGCAGGAAGGCCGCACCGGCCCGCAGCGGCGAGTAGCGAAGCACGCCCTGCAACTCATAGGTGAGGAAAAGGAACATCCCGAACAGTGCGAAGGCGGAGAGTGCCAGCGTGAGAAAAGCGCCCGCCCTGTCACGGGAACGCACCAGGGGCGCGGCGACCAACGGGTTCCGGGACCTTGCCTCGACGGCGACGAACGCGATGACGAGCGCCACAGCCGCGAGGAGCAGTCCGATGACGAGGGTGGAATCCCAACCGCGCGTCGCCGCGGTGCCGAAACCGTAGACCAGGCAGGACATCCCGCAGCAACCGATCACCGCGCCGGGCAGATCCAATGTGGACCCCCGGCCCCCGGGACGCCGTGGCAGCAGCGCGGCGGCGCCGACGAGTGCCAGTACGGCGACGGGCAGGTTGACGTAGAGGCACCAGCGCCAACTCAGGTACTGGGTGATCAGGCCGCCAGCGATCAGGCCCAGTGCGCCGCCGGTGACCAGGATCGCGCCGAACACCCCGAACGCCTTTCCGCGCCGGCGTTCGTCGGTGAACGTGGTGTTCACCAATGCCAGCGTGGAGGGGGTCAGCACGGCCGCGAACACGCCCTGCGCCGCGCGGGCGCCGATCAGCATCCAGCCGTTGGCGGCCGCGCCACCGACCGCCGACATGACGGCGAAGCCGAGCAGGCCGATGATCAGGCTGCGCTTGTGCCCGATGAGGTCGGTGATCCTTCCGCAGGTCAGCAGTAGGCAACCGAAGGCGAGGGTGTAGGCGGTCAGCACCCACTGCCGGTCGCTGTCGGAGATCCCCAGATCGGCCTGCGCGGAGGGGAGCGCGATGGCGACGATCGTCGAGTCGAGGGTGACCATCAACTGCGCGACGGAGATGGCCACCAGCGCCCACCACTGGCGTTGGCTGTCCGTGGCTTCCCGCGGTGCTGCGCGCGTGGTCATGTTGTGTCGCCCGTCCGTCCGTGTCCGCTGGCGTAGATTGCTAGCCGTCTGGCTAGGTAGTTGTCTACCACACTAGCTAGCCGGCCGGCTAGCTAGTGTGGTGCGGAAGGGCGGGCGCTGATGGACGCACGACGGACAGACACCCGGGAACGGATCCAGCAGGTCGCCATGGGGCTCTTCGCGAAACAGGGCTATGAGAAGACGTCCCTCCAGGCGATCGCCGACCGCCTCGATGTCACCAAGGCGGCCGTCTACTACCACTTCAGGACCAAGGAGGCGATCCTGGAGAGCATCGTCGCGGACCTGAACCGGTTCCTCGACGAGCTGATCGCCTGGGGTCGCGACCAGCCGCCCACCGACGACACACGACGCGAAGTGCTGAACCGGCTCGCGGCGATCGTTAGTGACGACCGGATGCGCGAGCTGATGCGGCTGTCGCAGAACAACAGCACCGCCATCAGCGACCTGAACGTCGGGGCCGAGATGGCCGAGCGCATCGCCGGCGTCACGCGACTCCTGGCGGGTGGGAAGTCCGACGTCGAGACACAGATGCGGGCCCAACTGGCCATCGGCGCGCTGCTGATGAGCAGCCTCACGCTGCCGCACCTCGACGTGTCCGACCAGGAGCGGGCGACGGCGGCGCTGACGATCGCGACCGAACTGATCACCGGCGCCGGGTGATAGGCGAACCCAGGTCAGCCGCGCTGATGGGATCAGAGACCTGCGAAGGTGAGAAGCCGTTCCATCTCCGGCATCGGTAGGAATGGGGAGCCGGCGGCTGCGCGCGTAACCCGCTCGTCTTCGTCCGAGAGCAGGGTGACGATGGCATGCTCAGGGAGAAGCGGGTGAGCGGCGACGGCGCGACGTACCGAAGCTTCGGGGTCGGCAGCCAACTGTTCGGCCAGGTCGGCGGGCAGATCGGGGTCGCGGGGCGCTAGACAGCGCATTCTTGGGTCGGAGTCGGACGCGAATCGGCGCAGGGTCTGCGATGGAAAAGTAAAGTCGTCGGCCGGACGCCAACTGGTCTTCTTCTCGGGTCGAAAGTCGCGGTCTATGCGCTCGGCGGTAGCCGGATCGACGAGGTGGGGTGCGTGCCTGGCCATGGTCGTGCGCACGATGCTCTCGCCATCGTTGAGTAGCCGCAGCACTGCGTGCTCGGGGAGTGATCGGCTGCACGCAGCAGAGCGCCGGAAGCAGACATAGGGCGAGGACGCGTACGGCAATGGGTCGGCGGTTACCCATTCCAGGCATAGATTCCTGAGCTCCGTGCCGGCGATGAAGTCCTCTGCCGTCTGTAGGAGGGCCTCCTGGTCGAGGTCTTCAGCCAGATGGTCAATTCGTGAGCTGTCGCCGCGCAGGATCCCAAAGTAGATCTCGTGCCGTTGCGGTTCGGGCGTGTCAGGCCGGGCGAAGACACCGATTCGCACGGATGCGTTCGAGTCGTCCGCCAGCTGGTCACGGAGGCTGGCGGGAAGTTGGGGATGCTGTGCCAGTTGTCCGCGAACCTGGTAATCAGGGTCGTTGGCCAGCCGCTGCGCCATCTGGGTGGTGAGAGCCGCATGCTTGACAGCGCCAGCCCGGGTGACTGGGTCGTCGAGCAGACGGGGTAGCAGGTCGGTCGGTGGAACTGGGTGCGGTAGCCGCCGGTAGTACGTGGAACAGGCGGCCGCACGGACTTGGTCGACGGGATCGGTCAGCAGGATCCGCCGTAGCTCCTCTGGCGCTTGCGGCCACCATTGAGCGAGCGTGGCCCGGACCTCGGGATCAGGATCGTGCACCAGGCGGGCACGGAGACAGGCGGGCGCGTGGTCACTCTGTGCGAGGCACTCGCGAACCCACTTGTCCGGATCGTTGATCAGTCGTTCGAACAACTCTGCGGACACGTCGCGGCCTGCGATGACCAGGGCGGCCCGGACGGCTGGGTTGGGATGCCGAGCAAGCCGTAATCGGACCGCGTTCGGCAGATGCCGGTTCAGCGCCAGTGAGTGCAGCAGTGCCGCGGAGTCGGTGGCGATGATCTCGTTGATCAGGTCGGCGGTGAGGTCCGCACGCCTGGCAACCCGGTCTGTCCGGTTCGCCACCAGTCGTCGAGCCAGGCGCATCGGTAACGCCGGATTTTCGGCGAGACCCTCCAGCGCGGCACCAAGATGAACAGGCACCGGGGCAGCAGCCATCAACGGTAATCCTCCCAGATGCGGTCGCCATCGCAGTGTCGCACATGGCGCGTTCGGGTTGTCGTAGTAGATGTCCCACGCCGCGATTGCGTTAGATCGAGCGTCCTCACTGGTGAACTCGCGGGTGTAGCGGTGCCTCACCGTGAGCGAAGCGTTCTTGTACTTCACGTCACCGGGCCGGGAGCGGAAGCACGGCGGGTGGTGTCGTGACCAGCAATGGCCTGGGCCATCTCACGAATGGCGGTCCGGATGGTGTCGCCGTAGGGCTCCGCAGGGAGTGCGGAGGTGTGTTTCTCTGCCTCATTGATCTGCTCAGCCGCTGCCGGGAACGCGCCCAGGCGACGGAAGTCGTCGGCGAGGTTGAGGTGGAGAGTCGGGTAGAAGCCGGCGACATGCAGGCTCGCGTGGTGTTGCTGAGCGCGCTGCTCGGTGAGCGCGTCGGCGGCGTCGAGTGCGCGCACATCCCAGACGAGAGACTCAGCAGGGTCCTCGTACAGGTCGGCCAGGTAGTGCGCCAGGGTGCAGCGGTGGAACGGATCGCCCACCACCCAAATCCGCTGCCAGATTCCAGCAGGTCGCGTCGAGCCGACTCGACCTTGCCTTCTCGGCCCAGGGATATGGCTGCGCCGATGGCTTCCATCGTGCGGTCAGACATCGCGTCAGATGCTGTGGTCATGCAGCGGGTCCGTCCTTCTCATCGGGTTCTTGTTGGCGGTGACGAGTCGTGGCCCGGCATCGTCGTAGAAACGCAGCGCGCTCGCGGTGAGACCTGCCAGCTTGGCGAAGGCGCCGATCGACATCAACTCCGTGTCAGCCATGTCCTCCTCGTCCAGCCTCAACCAACTCGAAGGTCAACCCTCCTTGCGGCTGGCAGCGGCACGACGAGTGTCGAGGCGATCGGTCAGTAGACGTCGCGGTGGTAGCGGCCGTCGGCGGCGAGCCGCCGGACATGGTCGCCAGCCTGGTCGGGGCTCAGCTCGCCGTGTTTGGCCACGACATGCCGCAGGGTGGCGTCGACGTCCCGGGCCATCCGCGCCGCGTCTCCGCACACATAGACCACGGCGCCCTCACACAGCCAGCGCCACAGCAGAGCACCGTGCTCGCGCATCCGGTCCTGCACGTAGATCTTCGCCCGCTGGTCGCGGGAGAACGCGGTGTCGAGCCGGGTCAGCACGCCCGACCGGGCGAGTTCCGCGAGTTCGTCGCGGTAGTGGAAGTCGGTGGCCTCGTGCTGTTCACCGAAGAACAGCCAGTTGCGCCCGGTGTGGCCACCGGCCCGGCGGGCGTCCAGGAAGGCCAGGAACGGTGCCAGCCCGGTGCCCGGGCCGATCATGATCATCGGCGTGCCTGGGTCGGTTGGCGGCACGAATCCGGCGGAGCGGGCGACGGCGACCCGAACCGGTGTCCCGGCGGGAGTGTCGGCGAGGAATGCCGATGCCACGCCGGTGCGCGCGGCACCCGAGGGCGCGGTGTAGCGGACCACGGACACCAGCGTCCGGATCAGCCGGGGCGACACCTCGGCGGCCGACGAGATCGAGTACCGGCGCTCGCGCAGCGGTCTGAGGACCTCGCACCACTCCTGCGCGGAAGCGCGCGCACCGGTCTCGGCGATCACGTCGATGCACTGCCGCCCCCACAGCCAGCCGTCGAGGTGCGCGCGGTCGCCGCGCAGCAGCTCACGCAGGTGGTGTGAGCCGCCGCGGTCGGCGGCGAACGTGAGCAGCGCGGGGTTCGGCAGCGCGATCTCCAGATGTTCCCGCAGTGCCACGGCGAACTCCGCCCGCCCGACCTGGGGCAGGTCGACGAGCGTATTGCCTCTCAGCCCCGTCGTGGCGAGCCATTCGTCCACCAACTCGGCACGGTTGGTCGGCCGCACGACGAGCAGGTCACCCGTCTCGTACCGGAGGTCGCTGTCGGCGAGATCGACGATGATCTCGCGTACCTCCTTGGCCGAACCTGGGCTGCTGAGCAGCCGGTTCCCCGTCAGGGTCGCCGAGCGTGTCCCGCTGACCCGGGACACCGGTGCCGGCCGCGGTGGCGGCCTGAGCGGCGGTGCGGCCGGAGTGGGGCTGGTTGCCGCGCGGGTGGTGACCAGCCGGTCGAGCCACGCTTCGGCGGTCGTCTCGAAGTCGGGTTCGCAGTCGACTCGGTCGGTCAGGCGCTGTCCGCCGAGTTCGGCCAGACGCTGGTCGACCCGCCGGCCGTGACCACAGAAGTCGCTGTAGCTGCTGTCACCGAGGGCGATCACGGCGAAGTGGACATCGTCGAGTGGCGTCGTGCGGGCTTCCAGCCTGGACAGGAACTCGCAGCCGTTGTCGGGGGACTCGCCGTCGCCAAAGGTGCTCGTCACGATCACCAGGTCGGTGTGTGCGGGAATGTCGGTGATGTCGTTGAGGGAGATCCTGGTGACGGCGGCGCCGGAGGCGGTCAGCCTGGTCTCGGCCTGCTCGGCGACCGATTCCGCGTTGCCGGTCTGGGAGGCCCAGCCGAGTAGCACTCGACGCCCACCCGACTCGTCCGTCTTGGGCGGGACCGCCTCGCGATGTTTGACCGGGACACGTGACCAGAGCCCGGCCAGTGCGCCGTTCACCCACAGGGCCGTCGGTCGGCTGACCGGCGCCGACGGCGGGAGGAGCGGGACGGTGGTGAGTGGTCCGCGGGCGAGATCGGTGGCCAGTCCCGCGACGAAGCCGGCCAGGTAGGCGTGTTCGTCGTCGGTCAGCGCCGGTGGGTCCGTGTCGCCGAGCCCGAGCAGGTCCATCACGGGAGCGACGGCGGAACCGGCGGTGCCGGCCCGCATCACGTCGTCCAGGAGGACAGCCGGATGGGCGGTCTCGGGAGCGGGCACCCGCGTGAGGGCGACGGCGCAGACCTTGAACTCGGGCTGCAGGGAGATCGGGTCGACGGCGTCGGAGGTCGTGGCGTTCACCGCGAGGTTCTCGCCGAACAGGTCGTTCCAGTGGAACGGTGCGAAGCAGTTGCCCGGCCGGACCCGGTCGGTGATGACGGCGGGCAGCACGGCGCGCCCGCGGCGGGAGGCGACCTCGACGCGGTCACCGTCGGAGATCCCGAGTGTCGTGGCGTCGTCCGGGTGGATCTCGACGAACGGGCCGGGGTTGAGTTTGTTGAGGCGCGCGACGCGGCCGGTCTTGGTGAGGGTGTGCCACTGGTGTTGCAGGCGGCCGGTGTTGAGCAGGTACGGGTACCGCTCGTCGGGCATCTCCTGCGGGTCGACATGCGGCCGCGCCCAGAATTTCGCCTTCCCGCTGGGTGTGGGGAATCGTGGGCCGCTGTCGGTCAGGTAGCGGATCGGGTTGCGGGGGCCGGCGCCGGGCGGGGCGGGCCACTGCATCGGCGTCTCCCGCAGTGTGTCGTGGGTGATGCCGCGCAGGTCCCACCCGGTGACCGGGTTCCAGGCCCGGCGCAGTTCGTCGAACACCTCCGCCGCGCCGCCGTAGTCGAAGTGTTCGGCATATCCGAGGCGCGCGGCGACGCCGGCGATGAGCCGCCAGTCGGCGCGGGCCTGGCCGGGTGGGTCGACGGCGGGTTCGGTGAGGGTGAGGGTTCGCTCGGAGTTCACCATGACGCCCGCGGTTTCGGCCCAGATGGCGGCGGGCAGGACGATGTCGGCGTACCGGGTGGTTTCCGTGTCGGCGAAGGCGTCGTGGACGAGCACGAACTCGGCGCGTTCCAGTCCGTCGATGACGGTGCGCCGGTTGGCGATGCTGGCGATCGGGTTGGTGCAGATGACCCAGGCCGCCCTGATCTTCCCGGCGGCCAGCTGGCCGAACATGCCGATGGTGCCGTTGCCGTGGTCGGTGCGGATCGTGCCGGCCGGCACATCCCACAGGTCCTCGATGTATGCCCGGTCAGCGGGGTTGAGGATCGACCGCTGTCCGGGCAGACCCGGACCCATGTATCCCATCTCGCGTCCGCCCATCGCGTTCGGTTGCCCGGTCAGGGAGAACGGGCCGCTGCCGGTGCGGCAGATCGCGCCGGTCGCGAGATGCAGGTTGATGAGGGCATTGCTGTTCCAGGTGCCGTGCGTGGACTGGTTGAGGCCCATCGTCCAGCAGCTCATCCAGTTGTCGGCGCCGGCGATGAGCGTGGCGGCGGCACGCAGATCGTCTTCGGGCACACCGGTGATGCCGGTGACGGCGGCCGGGTCGTAGTCGGCGAGGAAACCGGGCATCGCGTCCCAGCCCTCGGTGTGGGCGTCGATGAACCGCTGGTCGACCGCGCCGGAGGTGTGCAGCAGCCACAGCAGGCCGTTGAGGAGCGCGATGTCGGTGCCGGGCCGCGGCTGGAGGAAGAGGTTGGCCTTGTCGGCGGTGGCGGTTCGGCGGGGGTCGACGACGATGAGTCGGGCACCGGACCTGACCCGGTCCATCATCCGGAGGAACAGGACCGGGTGGCAGTCGGCCATGTTCGCGCCGATGACGAGGAAGACGTCGGCGTGGTCGAAGTCGTCGTAGCTGCCGGGAGGAGCGTCGGCGCCGAGGCTGAGTTTGTAGCCGGAGGCGGCGCTGGCCATGCACAGTCTGCTGTTGCACTCCTGGTACTGGGTGCGCAGGAATCCCTTGGCGAGCTTGGTGATCAGGTACTGGGCCTCGATGCTGAGTTGGCCGGAGGTGTAGATGGCGATGGCATCGGGGCCGTGTTCGTCGCGGATGGCCGCGAGCCGGGCGGCGGCGAGGTCGAGTGCCGCGTCCACGTCACCTGGGGTGGGTGTGTCGTCCCTGTGGCGGCGGGTCAGCGCGGTGCACAGGCGTCCGGGCGCGTTGAGCATGTCGGCGGTGGTCGCGCCCTTGGTACACAGCCGGCCGTGGTTGGCGGGGTGATCGGGGTCGCCGGTGGAGCGCACGACCCGTGATGTCGGCCCGCTCCGGTCGACCTGGAGCAGGAGGCCACAGCCGACACCGCAGTAGGCGCACACGCCGCAGACGGTGTCCAGCCCAGCGTGCTGCCCGGTGTGTTGTCTGGTCACGGCGGTCACCGCGGCACCGGCGATGGGCGGGCTGTCGCCAGAGTGGTCGACGGCACGGGCACCCGGCCGACCCTGCCAGCGTCGGATGACCTGGGCGAGTGCGTGCGGTTGCGGTCACACGGCCGTCCCCACACCGAGGCCGGCGGCGCGTGGTGAGCGGGCCGTAGCGGCGTGGTAACCCGGCTGACCGTCGCGGATAACGCGCGCTGCCCAGGATATCGGCACAGGATGTCACCGGATCCGGATCGCAGAGGTGACCGCTTCATGCCCGCATCCCGCCGCCAGCAGGTCGTCGTCGTCGGCAACGGCATGGTAGGTCAGCGGTTCGTGGAGACGTTGTGGCAACGCGACACCGTTGGCCGGTTCTCCATCACGGCGTTGGGTGAGGAGTCGCGCCGCGCCTACGACCGGGTGGCACTGTCGTCGTGTTTCGACGGTGTGAGCGCCGACGAACTGGACCTGGTGGCCGCCGGCAGCTACGACGATCCGCACGTGACCCTGCGGCTGGCTGACCCGGTCGTGGCGATCGACCGGGCCGCGAGGAAGGTCGCCACCCGCGGTGGTGTCATCCTCGACTACGACGTCCTCGTGCTGGCCACCGGCTCGTCCCCGTTCGTGCCGCCGGTGCCGGGCCGGGACGTCGACGGCTGTTTCGTCTACCGGACCCTCGATGACCTGGAGGCGATCCGCGGCGCCGCGACCGCCGCGGCCGGGCATCGGCACGGCCGCACCGCCGGGTTGGTCGTCGGCGGCGGGCTGCTCGGGTTGGAGGCCGCCCGCGCGTTGCGGCTGTTGGGCATGAGCCCGCATGTCGTGGAGCTGGCGCCGCGGCTGATGCCGCTCCAGGTGGACGCGCCCGGCGGCGCGGTGCTGCGCCGGCTGATCGAGCGGCTGGGGGTCACGGTCCACACCGGGACATCGGTGGCGCGCATCGAACGGGCCGGCGGCCGGCTGCTCGCGACGCTGGCCGACGGCACCGAACTGGATCTGGACCTGATCGTGTTCTCCGCCGGGGTGCGTCCCCGTGACCAGTTGGCCCGCGACTGTGGCCTGGCCGTCGGCGAACGCGGCGGCATCGAGGTGGACGCCCACTGCCGCACCGGCGACGAGTCCGTCTACGCGATCGGCGAGTGCGCGGCGGTCAACGGCCGCGTCTACGGGTTGGTGGCGCCGGGATACGACATGGCGTCCGTGGTCGTGGAGCGGCTGCTCGGCCGGGACGCGGAGTTCACCGGTGCGGACATGAGCACGAAACTCAAGCTGCTGGGGGTCGACGTCGCCAGTTTCGGTGACGCCCTCGCCCACACGGACGGTGCGCTGGAAGTGCGGGTCGAGAACGCCGTGCACGATACGTACGCGAAGCTCGTCGTCTCCGACGACGCCGGCACCCTGCTCGGTGGCATCCTCGTCGGGGACGCGAGCCGCTACGCCGCGCTGCGCCCCCTGGTGGGGCGGCGCCTGCCGGCGGACCCGGTCGCGATGATCGCCCCCGCCGGGGCCGTCGATGTCGGCCCCGGCGCCCTGCCCCGGGACGCGCAGATCTGTTCCTGCAACAACGTCTCCAAGGGCACGATCCTGGATGCGGTCGTCGAGCACGGCCTCACCGATGTGGCGGGGATCAGGGCGTGCACGCGGGCGGGCACCACCTGCGGATCCTGCGTGGCCCTGCTGAAACCGCTGCTGGCCGAGGCGGGCGTGACGGTCGGACGGGCCCTGTGTGAGCACTTCGACGCCACCCGCGCCGAGCTGTTCGACATCGTCCGACGCGAACGGATCGACACGTTCACCGAGCTCGTCGGGCGGCACGGGCGTGGCCGGGGCTGCGACGTGTGCAAGCCGGTCGTGGCGTCGATCCTGGCGAGCCTCGGGCACGGCCACATCCTGGACGGTGAGCAGGCCGCGCTGCAGGACACCAACGATCACTTCCTGGCGAACCTGCAGAAGAACGGCACCTACTCGGTGGTGCCCCGGATCCCCGGCGGGGAGATCACGCCGGAGAAACTGATCGCGATCGCCGAGGTGGCGCGGGACTTCGGCCTCTACACCAAGATCACCGGCGCGCAGCGCATTGACCTGTTCGGGGCGCGTGTGGAGCAGCTTCCGCTGATCTGGCGGCGGCTGGTCGACGCCGGCCTGGAGTCCGGTCACGCCTACGGGAAGGCGCTGCGCACCGTGAAGAGCTGCGTCGGGTCGACGTGGTGCCGCTACGGCGTGCGGGACTCGGTCAGTCTCGCGGTCAACCTCGAACTGCGCTACCGGGGGATTCGCAGCCCGCACAAGATGAAGGCGGGCGTCAGCGGCTGTGCTCGGGAATGCGCGGAGGCGCGTGCCAAGGACATCGGTGTCATCGCCACCGACACCGGCTGGAACCTGTACGTCGGCGGCAACGGCGGGGCGCGCCCCCGGCATGCCGACCTGTTCCTCACCTCGGTCGGCACCGAGACCCTGACCAGGACGATCGACCGGTTCATCATGTTCTACGTCCGGACCGCCGACCGGTTGCAGCGCACGGCCGGCTGGATCGAGTCGCTGTCCACGGACGGCCAGGACGGGCTGGCGTATCTGCGGAGCGTCCTGGTCGACGACAGCCTCGGCATCTGTTCCGAGCTCGACGCCGCCATGCGGTCGCATGTCGTGCACTACACGGACGAGTGGGCCGACACCCTCGCCGACCCCGACCGGCTGCGGCGGTTCGTCAGCTTCGTGAACGCGCCCGACGTGCCCGACCCGTCGATCCGGTGGGAGCCCGCGCGCGGCCAGATCACGCCGCTGATCGCCGGCCCGACACTGGAGGTGGTGTCGTGACAGGCATGGAGTCCAGTGCCTGGGCCACCGTGTGCGGCGCCGGGGACGTTCCGGTCGAACGCGGCGTGGCCGTCCTGCTGGGGGATGTGCAGGTGGCGATCTTCCGGAGCTACGACGGCACGCTGTTCGCCGTCGGCAACCAGGATCCGTTCACCGGCGTGTTCGTGCTGTCCCGTGGCATCGTCGGAACCCGCGGAGTCACCCCCACGGTCGCGTCGCCGCTGCACAAACAGGTCTTCGACCTGAGCACCGGCCGGTGCCTAGACTCTGACGAGGTCACCATTCCGACCTATCCGGTGCGGGAACGCGACGGCCTCGTCGAGATCCGTGTCGGAACGAAAGTCAGGTGAGCGCCGCAGTGGCCGTGTCCGAACCGACAGCGGCCCGCGTCGAACCGCTCGCCGGCTACACGATCGCGCTGACGGCGGCGCGGCGGCGCGAGGAGTTCGGTGCCGCGCTGGAACGTCGCGGCGCCAAGGTCATTTACGCCCCGGCGATCCGGATCGTCCCGCTGGCCGACGACACCCAACTGCGGGAGGCCACCGAACGCTGTCTCGCGGCACCCGTCGACATCGTGGTCGCCACCACCGGGATCGGCTTCCGGGGCTGGATCGACGCGGCCGAGACGTGGGGTCTCGCGGATCGGCTGATCGCGGCGTTCCGGTCGGCGACGCTGCTGGCGCGTGGCCCGAAGGCGCGTGGCGCGATCCGCGCGGCAGGGCTGTGTGAGGTGTGGTCGCCCGAGTCGGAGTCGTCGTCCGAGGTGCTGTCCCGGCTGACCGCCGATGGCGGGTTGGACGGCAAACGGATCGCGGTGCAGTTGCACGGCGAGCCGCTGCCGGACATGGTGCGGACGCTTCGCTCCGCCGGCGCCGAGGTGATCGAGGTGCCGGTCTACCGGTGGGTTCCGGCCGAGGACATGACTCCGGTGCGGCGCGTGGTGGAGTCGGTGGCGGCCCGGTCGCTCGACGCGGTCGCGTTCACCAGCGCCCCGGCCGCCGCGAGTTTCCTGGAGACGGTCGACGAGATGAGGCTGCGGTCC
>DASVLX010000302.1:0-11016 GCA_036384655.1 Pseudonocardiaceae bacterium | reverse complement strand
AAACCATGTGTCCTCTGCCCCTTTCGCTAGCTCTATGCTAGCACGGCGCGCAAACCTGACGGCATCAGCGCTTTGTCGGTTACCGCAGGTCAGCGCCTCACGCAGGGCTTGACAAATGCGCCATGGTCATGCATACGAGTTGGTGGCTCGCTCTCGATGTCGCGACACAGTCGTGGTTCCTGCTAGTCGACATGTGCCTCTGACGGTTACGCTCTCGCCGGAATGTGACCAATCTGGCTCGCAGGAAGGATCTCGCGAACGTGAGGCGCGTTGAGCAGACTCCCACCGTGCGTAGGCGACTCCTGGCCGGATTGTGCGGCCTCGGACTGGCGTTTGTACTGGCCGCCTGCGCCTCGGGACAGATCACCCAGACCGACACCGTGGTGGCGCCGGTGAACGGCGCCAGCGGGAATGCCGGGCCGATCGCGGTACGCAACGCGCAGCTCGCGTTCCCGAGCACCGGGCAGGACGTGTACCAGCCCGGCTCCGACGCACCGTTGGTGGTCACCATCGTGAACACCGGTCTGACCTCGGACGAGCTGGTCAGGGTGACGACGCCGGCCGCGAACCAGGTGACCATCGACGGTGCGCCGACCGGCACCAAGACCATCCCGGGTTCGTTCTCGGTGTCCGCCGGCACCGATGTCGACGACCAGGCGTCCGGCGCGGCCGCGGCACCCACCACGTCGGCGACCCCCACATCGGCGAGCGGAGCCGCGATGCCCAGCACGGTGTCCATCGTGTTGACCGGCATCAAGTCGATCAACGGTGAACCGTTGCGATCGGGGCTGACCATCCCGGTGACGTTCGTCTTCGCGCACGGCGGCCAGGTGACCCTGAACGTGCCGATCGCCGCGCCCGCGGACAACGCCACGTCGCCGGCCACCGCCACCTCCGCGGCCAGTCAGCCGTAGCCGGCGGCGGCCGGCGCCCGGCGAGTCGACCTTCGTCCTGTCGGTGCGGCGCGCTACGTTCCGGCCATGGCCAAGAACAACCGGGCGGTACGCCCCGGCTACCGCTGTGCCGAATGCGGGCACGAGGTGGCCAAATGGGTTGGGCGCTGCCCGGAATGTCAGGCCTGGGGCGCGATCGAGCAGATCGGGCCGGCCGCTCGCCCAGCGCCCGGCCGGATCGTGGCGGGCGCGCCCAGCGCCCCTGCCCGGCCGATCGGCGAGGTCGACGTCGAATCCGCTCGGGCGCGGCCGACCGGCATGGAGGAACTGGACCGGGTGCTTGGCGGTGGCCTGGTGCCCGGCGCGGTGGTGTTGCTCGCCGGCGAGCCCGGGGTGGGCAAGTCGACGCTGCTGCTGGAGGTCGCGCACCGCTGGGCGAGCCAGAGCGGCGATGACGACGGCGATGGTGCTGGTCCTGCCACGAACCACCGCGCGCTGTACGTGACCGGCGAGGAGTCGGTCGGCCAGGTCCGGCTGCGCGCCGAGCGCACCGCCACCGTGCACGACTCGCTCTATCTGGCGGCCGAGAGCGATCTGGCCGCGGTGCTCGGCCATGTCGACGCGGTGCGGCCCGGGCTACTGATCGTCGACTCGGTCCAGACCATGTCGTCAACCGAGGTGGACGGCAGCGCCGGCGGGGTGACCCAGGTGCGCGCGGTGACCTCGGCGCTGGTCGCGTTGGCCAAGGAGCGTGACCTGCCGGTGGTGCTGGTCGGCCATGTCACCAAGGACGGGTCGGTGGCCGGTCCCCGGTTGTTGGAACACCTGGTGGACGTGGTGCTGCAGTTCGACGGCGACCAACACAGCACCCTGCGGCTGCTGCGGGGCATCAAGAACCGGTTCGGCTCGGCGGACGAGATCGGCTGTTTCGAGCTGTTCGAGGGCGGCATCATCGGCGTGCCCGATCCGTCCGGCCTGTTCCTGAACCGCCGGGACGCGGCAGTGTCCGGCGCCGCTATCACGGTGATCATGGAGGGCCGGCGGCCGCTGCTCGGCGAGGTGCAGGCCCTGGTGGCCAAGACCAGCCTGCCGTCGCCACGGCGGGCGGTGAGCGGCCTGGACTCGTCGCGGGTGGCCATGGTGCTGGCCGTCCTGCAGCGCCGCTGCCGACTGCCGCTGTACGAGTCGGACGTCTACGCGGCCACGGTCGGCGGGATGCGGGTGTTCGAACCGGCCGCCGATCTCGCGCTGGGCATGGCCGTCGCCTCGGCGGTCTGGGACAAGCCGCTGCCGCCGGATCTCGTAGTGGTCGGCGAGGTCGGGCTGGCCGGCGAGGTGCGCCGGGTGCCCGCCGTCGGTCGGCGGCTGGCCGAGGCACTGCGGCTCGGCTTCACCAAGGCGCTCGTGCCGCCGGACGCGGGCCCGCTGCCGCCCGAGGTACGGGCGATCGTGGTGCGTGATCTCCGCTCCGCCCTGGAGGTCCTCGACGGCCTGCCCAAGCAGCCGCAGCCACCATTGCGTTTGGTGCCATAACCGGTGTCCCAGGCGGGCGCGGGCCGGCGTTCTCGGTCGCTCGCGCACCAGAAGTGCGCCACGCTCCCTGCGGCCTTGGCCCGCATCCACCTGGAACGCCGGAACAGGTTGGGGTTCGCGGGCGCGCGGGTTTCACGTCGCTTCAGTACGCCACGCGGCCTGCGGTTTGGCTCGCATCCACCTCGACCTAGTGGTGGGACAGGAGTTGGGCGCATCGGATCAGGCCGAGGTGGCTGTAGGCCTGGGGATGGTTGCCCAGTGAGCGTTCGGCGATCGGGTCGTACTCCTCGGGCAGCAGACCGGTGGGGCCGGCCGCGTCCGCGAGCTGGTCGAACAGTTCCTCGGCTTCGGTACGGCGGCCGGTGAGCAGATAGGCCTCGATCAGCCAGGCCGCGCACAGGTGGAAGCCGCCCTCGTTGCCGGGCAGCCCGTCGTCGCGGTGATACCGGTACACGGTGGAGCCGCTGCGCAGTTCGGACTCGATCGCGGTGACGGTGGCCTGGAAGCGGGGGTCCGCCGGGTCGATCAGGCCGGACAGCCCGACATGCAGGGAAGCCGCGTCGAGGTCGGTGCCGTCGTAGGCGGTCGTGAAGGCACCGATGCCGCCGCCGGCCTCGGGATGCCAGCCATTGGTCAGCACGTCGTCGGCGATCTTCTCGCGCAGGCTGGGCCATTCCGGATCGGGTTCGCGGCCCCAGCGCTCGGCCAGCACCAGCGCCCGGTCGAGGGTCACCCAGCACTGCACCTTCGAGTACACGTGGTGCCGGGGGGCGTGCCGTTCCTCCCAGATGCCGTGGTCGGGCTCGTGCCAACGGCGGGTGACCGCCTCGGCCATCGCGATGACCAACTGCCAGTCGTGGTCGGTCAGCGAACCTCGCGCCTCGGACAACGCCAGGACCAGGTCGGCGACCGGGCCGAACACGTCGAGTTGCACCTGCTGATTGGCCAGGTTGCCGACCCGCACCGGACGTGAGCCGGCATAGCCGGGCAGGGTGTCGATGACCGCCTCGGGGCCGAGCGCGGACCCGGCGAGCGTGTACAGCGGGTGCAACCGCTCCGGACCGGGCAGCGTCTCCAGTACCCGGTACAGCCAGGACAGAAAGCCCTCGGCCTCGCTGATCGAGCCGAGCGAGACCAGGGCACGCGCGGTCAGCGCGCCGTCGCGCAGCCAGCAGTACCGGTAGTCCCAGTTGCGGATGCCGCCGACCTCCTCCGGCAGCGAGGTGGTCGCGGCGGCCATGATCGCGCCGGTCTCCGCGTGCACCAGGCCGCGCAGCGTCAACGCGGACCGGGCGACCAGATCGCGTTCGATGTCGGGCAGCTTCAGGTCGGCCAGCCAGTCCGTCCAGTAGGCGGCCGCGCGGACCCGCCGGTCAAGCTCCGGGCTCGGACTCGCGGACAGATCCGTTGTGCCGCAACGCAGTTCCAGCACCACGGACTCGCGCTCGGCAAGGTCGACCACGGCCTGTGCGGTTTCGTGGATGCCGTCGGAGGTGATCCGCCAGGCCACGCCGGGTGAGCGCAGCACGATCGGATCGCCGGTGCCCACCACCCGCAGCCCGTCCGGTGGCTCGGCGATCAGCCGCACCGGCACCTGGCCGAACTCCGGCCGGGGCGCGAAGGTGATCGACGCCGAGGTCGCGCCGGTGATCACCCGGACCAGATCGGTGCGATGCGATGCGACACCGTGGTCGAGGTAGTCCGTGACCAACAGCCGCGACCAGCGGGTCTCCAGGATCGAGGTGCCCGGCAGATACCGCTGGCCCAGCGGCAGCCCGTTGCGTTCCGGTTTGATGCTGAAATGACCGGCGCCGGTGCCGCCGAGCAGATCGGCGAACACCGCCGCCGAGTCCGCCTCCGGATGGCACATCCAGGTCACCCTGGCGTCCGGCGTGATCAGCGCGACCTTGGTCTCGTTGGCGATCATGGAAAGCCGCTCGATCGGCGGCGCCGACTCGCCGTACAGCCAGGTACGCCGCTCCTCGACCAGGAACGCGAGGACGGTGGCGACCGCCAGGGTGTCCTCGACGCGGTACTCGGCGCGGGTGGCCGCGTCGCCGACCTTGATCCCCAGGTCCTGGCCGGTCAACCGGACGAAGGCCTTCTCGTCCGTCACGTCGTCGCCGATGAAGATCGTGCCGGTCGCGCCGGCCTGGCGTCGCAACACGTCCAGCGCGTGACCCTTGTCGGTCTGGATCACGGCCAGTTCGATCACCCGCTTGCCCTCGGTGACCTGAACCCCCGGCCAGGTCGCCGGGCCGGACCGAACCGCGCGCAACACCCAGTCGGCGACATCGGGCGCGGCCCGCCGCACGTGCACGGCGATGCTGGCCGGCTTGATCTCCAACTGCACGCCGGGCTGCTCGGAGACCAACCGTTCCAGTTCGTACTCCAGCCGGCGGTGCAGCGCCCGGGCGTTGGAGTCGAGCGCGTGCACGAACCCGACGTCGAACTCCGAACCGTGACTGCCGACCAGATGAACCTCCGACGGCAGCCGCGACAACGTCGCCAGATCCCGCAGCGCCCGGCCGGAGATCACCGCCGCGGTGGTCTCGTGCAGCCCAGCCAGTGCCCGCAACGCACCCACCGATTCCGGCAGCGGTCTTGCCTTCTCCGGGTCCTCCACGATCGGCGCCAATGTCCCGTCGTAGTCGCAGGCAACCAACAGTCTTGGGGTGCGGGCGATGCGCACGATGGCGTGGCGGAGTTCGGCGGAAAGGGCCTCGGCGGTCACGGGATATCTGCTCTCTGGCAGCAGGGGATCGGACAGCGTCGGCATGTGAGCGGCGTCTCGCTGTCTGCCCGGCGCGACTGGCACTTTAGCTCACCGGTATTGGCGATTCGTCGGGTGCGGATGGCTCCGCCAAGATCATCAGCTAACGTTGCCATGGCGTCTTGCGCACCCTCGCGTGTCCGACTTGGACGATGGTCCGCCAGGCTGCCTCAGTAGGGCGCGAAGCCGTCCGCGACCGGATCGGCCGGGTTCAGCGCGGCCAGGAAGGACCGAGCCCAGCGGCCCACATCGTGGGTGAGCACCTGCCTGCGCAGTGCCCGCATCCGCCGCCGTCCCTCCGCCGGATCGACGGTCATGGCCGCGTACATCGCGTTCTTCACGCCGTCGAGGTCATGCGGATTAACCAGGAAGGCACTGGTCAGTTCGTTGGCCGCGCCAGCGAACTCGGACAGCACCAGCGCGCCACCGAGATCGTGACGGCTGGCGACGTACTCCTTGGACACCAGGTTCATGCCGTCGCGGACCGGCGTCACCACCATCACGTCGGCGGCGGAGTAGAAGGCCACCAAGCCCTCCCGGTCCACCGACCGGTGCAGATAGTTCACGACCGGGTGACCGACCCTGGCGAACTCGCCGTTGATCCGGCCGACCTCGCGCTCGATGTCGCCGCGCATCCGGCGGTAGTGCTCCACCCGCTCCCGGCTGGGGGTGGCGAGTTGGATCATCGCGACATCGGCGGGATCGACGCGACCCTCGACCAGCAACTCGCGCAACGCGCGCAGCCGGACGTCGATGCCCTTGGTGTAGTCCAGCCGGTCGACACCGAGCAGCACCTTCTTCGGGTTGCCGACCTCGGCGCGCAGTTCCCCGGCCCTGGCGACGACATCCTTGCGGCGCGACAGTGCGTCCAGCCCGGCCGCGTCGATCGAGATGGGGAACGCGCCGACGCGCACGGTGCGATCACCGAACTGCACGGAACCGGGCCGGGTGCGCACGCCGACGGCGGCGCGGCTCGGCTCCAGGCCGATCAGCCGGCGGGCCAGCCAGAGGAAGTTCTGCGCGCCGCCAGGCAGGTGGAAGCCGACCAGGTCGGCGCCGAGCAAGCCACGCACGATCTCGGTCCGCCAGGGCAGCTGCATGAACAGTTCGACGGGCGGGAAGGGGATGTGCAGGAAGAACCCGATGCGGAGGTCGGGCCGGCGTTCGCGGAGCATCCCCGGCACCAGCTGGAGCTGGTAGTCCTGCACCCACACGGTCGCGCCTCGGTCGGCCACCTCCGCCGTGGCCTCGGCGAACCTGCGGTTCACCTCGACGTAGCAGTTCCACCAGTGCCGATGAAACTCGGGCGGCACGACGACGTCGTGGTACAGCGGCCAGAGGGTCGCGTTGGAGAAGCCCTCGTAGTAGTCGCGGACCTCGTCGGCGGACAACCTGACCGGATGAAGCACCATCCCGTCGTCGTCGAACTCCTCGATGTCCGCGTCGGCGATGCCGGTCCAGCCGACCCAGGCGCCCTTCTGGGCTCGCAGGAATGGCTCCAACGCGGTGACCAGACCACCGGGACTGTGACCCCATTTGAGCGTGCCATCGTCCAGCCGTTCCAGATCGACCGGAAGGCGGTTGGCGACAACGATGAAGTTCGCGCCGCCCGCCGCTGGACTGTGGTTCACCGTGCGTGCGCCTCCTCAGGAGAGCGGCGTTCCGTGATGATCGAGCGATCACCGCTCGCAACGCGGGTCCGTGCCCTTAACGAGGTTAGGTGACGGCGAGCCGTGACCGGATGGTCCCAAAGGGTAAGGTTACCCGCGTCACCAGTCACGTTACGTGCCTGTCACGACGCGCATACACGCCGTTGTCCTCGTCGTCGTTGCGCGAGCGCCCCTTCCACTCTGGCCACCACGCCACCGCCGCGGCAAGCGCCAACCCAGCTGAGCCCTGCCAACTGTGATTCATGCCACCTGCTGGCGGGTTGATCGATTACTTTGATGGCCGCCGGGTGTGCCGTCGCCCGGGTGTTCTCTACGCTCGGACGGCGTGCCGCGAGGCACGGTATACGGAACGCGCATCCCCGTGCTCCGCGTCACGTTGTCGCGCACACCATGGGTGGACCGTTCGTCGCGGGTGACGCTCGGTCTTCCCCTTACGATGGGGGCAACCGAAGGTCCAGCGCCGGCGTAGCTCAATTGGCAGAGCATCCGCCTTGTAAGCGGAAGGTTGTGGGTTCGAGTCCCACCGCCGGCTCGATGTTTGACCAGCAGTTTCCGGGTCTTGAGTGGATCATGAATCCGTTGGATGTCGGTCAGAATGTCTGCGAGTTCGCGGCGGCGCCCGCGCGATTCACGATCGGGTGGCGAAAGCTCCGCGGATTCGCGTCCATCATCGGATACGCGATGAATGAGTGTCAGTCGCCGGTGAGTTCGATCGGGACCGCGTAGACGTCCACCATGGCGCCGTTGCGGAGCACGGTCACCGGCAGCCGGGTGCCGATCACCTCGGCGAACAGTTGGCGCTGAATGCCCTGCGCGTTGCTGACCGTCGAGCGCGCCACGGACAACACGAGATCACCCGCGTGCAGACCGGCACGGTCGGCGGGCCCGCCCGGCACGACCTGCATGACCCGCAGCGCGGCCCGCTGGCCGGTACGTTCCGCGACGGCTGCCGGCAGGGGCGCCGGTACGCCCACGATCCCCAGGTAGGCGCGACGTACCCGGCCCTCGACGAGCAGGGTGCTGATGATCCGCCGAGTGGTCGCGTTGATCGGGATGGCCAGGCCCAGACCCACCCCGGCGACCGCGGTGTTGATGCCCACCACCCGGCCTCGGGAGTCGGCCAGCGCGCCCCCGGAGTTGCCGGGGTTGAGGGCGGCATCGGTCTGGATCACGTCCTCGATCACCCGGGCGGTCCGTCCGGCGCCGACCGGTACGGCCCTGCCGAGCGCGCTGACCACGCCCGCGGTCACGGAGCCGGCCAGCCCCAACGGACTGCCGACGGCCACCACCAACTGACCCACGACCAGCTTGTCGGCGTCGCCGAGCTGGGCCGAGGACGGCGCGTCGCCACGAGATCGCAGCACGGCCAGATCGGACAGCGGATCGGTGCCGACCACGTCGAACCGGGACTCGGTGCCGTCCGCGAAGGTGATCGATCCGCCGCCATTGGAACCGACCACGTGCGCGTTGGTGAGCAGGAATCCATCGTCCGTGAAGACCACGGCCGAGCCGCCACCTCGGCGCATGCTGACACTGGCCACGTGCGGCGTCACCGCCTCGGCCACGGATGCCACGGCGTGTGAATAGGCGTCCAGCGCCTCGGGCTCCGACATGGACACCTCGATTACGGAATTACCGCGTATCTCTCCCGTCCCAGTGTGCGCCGGACCACTCACCGGCCAGCGGTCGTTCGCTGCCGGCGCAATCGCTCCCGAACAGGCCTGCTCCCGATCAGGCGCCACTGGCGACGATGTACGGCAGATACGCGTCTGGCCGGCCGGCGCGTAGCAGCGCGCGCCACCGGGCCGGGTCGTGGTCGGCGGGCGCGGTGCCGCTGAGGAAGTCGGTCAGCAGCCGGACGAACCGCGCCGGATCCGCCTTGTGCGGAAAATGACCGGCGCCCTCGAAGACCACCAGTTGGGCGCGCGGCATCGCGCGCTGGGCCAGCTCGGCATGTTCCCTGGGCACCACGCTGTCCCGATCGCCCCAGATGAGCAGCGTCGGGATTCCGGTCGCCAGGTAGCTGCGATCGAGCATGGTCACCACCTGGCCGTGCCGGTCGACCACGGATCGCAGGGTCCGCAGGAATGCGTGCCGCGCCGTGGCGTCGCCCAGCGAGTGATACCGGTCGAGCACATACGGCAGGTCGGGGCCCATGCCCAGCCCGCCGACGGCCCGCAACAGCGGTGTGAGCAGCGTGGTCATCAGCTGTGCGGGCGGCGCGGTGACCAGCGGCATCAGTAGCTCGGCGGCCGGCATCGTGGCGAGCCTCAACAGCGGATGCACCTCCCGCGAGATGCCGCCGGTGTCGACCAGTACCAGCCGCTCGCAGCGTTCCGGGAACTGGTAGGCGAACTGCATGGCCACCCCGCCGCCGAGGGAGTGGCCGACCACCGTCGCGGTGTCGATGTCCAGCACGGCGAGCAGGTCACGCATGCCGCAGGCGTAGGCGGCGGCCGCGTAGTCGGCGCGCGGCTTGTCCGAACCGCCATGCCCGAGCAGGTCCGGTGCGATCACGGTGAACCGCTCGGCGAGCGCCGGCAACACATCGAGCCAGGTTGTCGAGTTGTCGCCGATGCCGTGGATGAGCAGCAGCACCGGACCGCGTCCGGCCATCCGGAACGCTCGGCGGTAACCGTGCACGACGACATAACGGAGGTTCAGCTCGCCCTCGTCGCGGCCGGTCACCGGATCGGTCCGGGCCGGCCGGCGCGGGACAGGATCGCCGACGGGGTCGTCGACAGGAGCATCGATCGGGCTGAGCAATGGCATCTCCGATCCGCGGGGGCAGCTCGCGCAGGTCCAGCCAAAACCCCGTTTTTGCCGATGGTGTTTCCGGCATGTTTCGGGAGGCAACGTGGGCACCGCGCGGCACAGCGCGAAGGCCGTACGAAGGTCCCGACCGGCACCGGGGCAACTCGCTCGAAACGGGCCGGCTCGCGGACCTCCTACCCATGGTGCCCTGACTCGGCGGATGGCGAAACTCCGCGAAGGCACGGCCGAGCGCTCGTGCCTGACGGTGTCCGTCGGTCGGCCTCCGTTACTCCGAATGGCTGACCAGAGTGCGTTTGGGCCGGTCGGGCGGCTGGATTCCCGTACGTTCTGCAAGGAGTGTCGGCGTGCTGGAGGACGGTCGACACGACGGTGACGCTGGGGAGGCGATTGTGTGACAGAGGCCGAAGTCGCGGGGGCCGGCCTGCGGATCGCCATCCTGGGCCCGGTCCGGGTGGCCGTGGACGGCGAGCCGATCCCGATCGGCAGCCCGGGTGCGCGCGCGGTTCTGATGATGTTGGTGCTGGCCGCGAACCGGGTCGTGTCGATCGAACGGATCATCGACGGGCTGTGGGGGGACGACCCGCCCGCCACGGCCCGCACGATCGTGCACGGCTATGTCTCGCGGCTGCGGCGGGTGCTGGACTCTGTCGACCCCCGGCACGGCGGCGCGCGGATCGACACCCATGCCCCGGGCTACGAACTCCGGGTGGACGAATCCCGGTTAGACGTCTTCGAGG
The DNA here is from genome assembly GCA_036384655.1 of Pseudonocardiaceae bacterium. Taxonomy (GTDB): domain Bacteria; phylum Actinomycetota; class Actinomycetes; order Mycobacteriales; family Pseudonocardiaceae; genus DASVLX01. The sequence continues at coordinate 635 of DASVLX010000302.1, read as the reverse complement.
CGCGCAGGCTGATGGGCGAGTCGCGGAACCGCCCGCCGGAGCGTCGCGCCGAGTTGTTGCGGGCCGCCGAGGCACTGTGGCGGGGACCGGTCGCCACCGATCCGCCGGCCGCGGAGGTCACCGCCGAACTGGACGAACTGCGGCTGGTCATCACGACCGAGCGGATCGACGCCGACCTGGAACTCGGCCGGAACGCCGAGGTGATCACCGAACTCCGGGCCCTGGTGCGTGCGCATCCGTACGACGAGGGCCTGGTCGCGCAGTTGATGCGGGCGCTCTACGGCGCCGGCCTGCGAGCCGAGGCGCTGGACTGCTACCTGCAACTGCGCCGGCGGATCGCCGCATCGCTGGGCATCGACCCCGGTCCGGAACTGAGTGGGCTGTACGAGCGGTTGCTCCGCGACGAACCGTCGGTGACCGGGTCGGCCCCGGCCGCCGGGACGTCGGGGACGTCGGGGAGGTCGTCGGCGTCGCTGGAACCTGCCGCCGCCGGGCCCGACACTCGGGCGGCACCGGGAGTGTCCGTTGGCTCCGTGGTGCCGATGCAACTGCCCCCGGCCGCCAGCGCGTTCACCGGCCGGGAGAACGAACTGTCCTGGCTGGACGGCGTGTTGGCGCGGCGGGCGGGCGGCCCG
>DASVLX010000301.1:0-3490 GCA_036384655.1 Pseudonocardiaceae bacterium | reverse complement strand
TATGTCAGCGTGCGTGATCACGGCGTTTACCGGTCGAACGATGACCGGCCGGTCCTGTACGCCGACTACCAGTCCGGCCGGATGCTGGACACGATCAGCGGCGGCTACGTCAGTTTCGCCCCGGCCACCACGGACATGTTGGTCAAACGGCTCAACGAGGAACACCGGCTCCTGACCGAACCCTCCTGGTGAGACCCCGCTTCTAACCGCGGTCCCGCTGTGCAAGGCTGCATGCGGACCAAGAACAACAGCGTGCGGACCGAGGCGGATCACCCACCATGAGACGAACTCTCCAACAGCCCGGACGATTCAGACGTATCACCCGAACCGTGATCCCGGCATTCGCACTGGCCCTGGTCGGCGTCATGGGTTTATCCGGCTGTGCGGCAGTCGGGGCCACCGTTGCGGCGGGCGGGTTCGCTGCCTACCTCGCCGAGTCCAACGGCGCACCGCAGGTGACACATCCGCTGGACGCCACCGAGGCTCTTCAGGCGCCCTGCACCTCGCTGAGCACGGGCGATGTCGAAGGGGTTGGCGCGCAGAACGTGCTGGCCGGGATGCCGTCCACGACGGACGGCATCCCGACCTGCTACTGGGAGGGCACCAACACCGTGCGGGTCGCGGTCGGCTGGATGTTGGACAACAAGGACGGCCTGTCGTATCTGTATTACCGGCAGTCGCAGATGGCCTACTGGATTCCGACCACGGTGTCGGGTTATCCGGCCGTGTTCGCCGATGTCGAGGACGATCGGTCAGATGGCCGCTGCATCATCAATGTCGCCGTCAGCGACAGCCTCTACTTCGCCACCATGTACGCCAGCGGCTCCCGCGGCATGGCCTGCTACCTGGCCCAACAGGCAGCAACCGACGTGATCAAGAACCTCGGCGGCGCGTGACGCCGCATCCGGTCAAGGTCAACGTCACGGACCTGACGGTGGCCTGACCGAGCCCGACCGCGGCCGCAGACGTGGCCGGATGGGTGAATGGCTGCTTATCATCCCTGCATCGCGCGGCCTCGTCACACGCGGGAGGGCTCATGGTGTCTGGGGAAGGAACTTCGTCCGCTCCGCATGCCCGGCTGCGGGATCTCGAAGCGGCCGCGGCGCTGGTCGGCGACGGAGTCATCACGCTCGACCCGACCGGCCGCATCGTGAGCTGGAACGCAGCCGCGACCAGGCTGACCGGCTACACCCCGGAGGACGTGCAGGGGCAGCCGATCTCGCTGCTCTACACCGCCGAGGACAAGGCCGGGGACCTGCTCGGGCATGTACTGCGCAACGCGCGCGAGGCCGGCAGGTATGAGACCGAGGGATGGCGGATCCGCAAGGACGGCCGGCGATTCCTGGCCTCGATCGTGATCGCGCCGGTGATCGACGACAGCGGTGGGCTCACCGGTTATGTCTCGATTCTCCGGGATGTCACGGTTCGCCGGTCGGATGAGTCGATGTTCCGCGCGCTGCTGGAATCCGCGCCGGACGCGATGGTGATCGTCGACGGCGAGGGCCAGATCGTGCTGGTCAACCAGCAGGCCGAGACGCTTTTCGGCTTCACCCGCGGTGAGCTGGTCGGCCGGCCGGTCGAGATGCTCGTTCCCCAGCGCCTACACGGCCGGCACCTGCAGCACCGCGCGGCCTATGCGGCGTCGCCACAGGTCAGGCCGATGGGCATGGGCCTGGAACTGTTCGGCGTGCGCAAGGACGGCAGCGAGCTACCCGTCGAGATCAGCCTCAGTCCCCTGCACACCGACCAGGGCCTGCTGGTGTGCGCGGCGATCCGGGACGTCACCGAGCGCCGTGAGCAGCAGGAACGCCTGAAGCGCCAGCGCGACGAGATCGTCGAGCTGTCCACACCGGTCATCGAGGTGTGGGACAAGGTGCTCGCCCTGCCGATCATCGGCACGCTCGACTCGGGTCGCGCCGCGCGGCTCACCGAAGGCCTGCTGGAGAAGATCGCCGACAAACAGGCCGAGGTCGTCATCCTGGACATTTCCGGCGTGCCAACCGTCGACACGCTGGTGGCACAGCATCTGCTCAAGACCGTGCAGGCGGCCACCCTGATGGGCGCGACCAGCATCATCAGCGGCGTGCGGCCGGAAACCGCGCAGGCCATCGTGCATCTGGGCATCGACCTGGGCCGCCTGCGCAGCCGCAACACGCTGCGTGACGCGTTGCAGTTGGCACTGCAGATGGTGCATGACCGGTCCGACTCGGCCGTCGAGGCGGCCCAGACCGTGCGCCGCGGAATCCGTGAATGAGCGCGCCCATGGATGAGACCGTGCCGATCATGCGCATCGGCGACACCCTGCTGATCGCGTTGCAGGGGGACCTGGACGACAGCGCGGTGGTGCGCATTGAGGACCGGCTTGCCCAGGAGGTGGCGCGGGTCAGCGCCCGCGGCGTGCTGATCGACGTCAGTGGCCTGACTGTGGTGGACTCCTTCATCGCCCGGGTGCTCGCCCGGGTGGTGTCGATGATCAGGCTGCTGGGCGCCCAGGCGGCGGTCGTGGGAATCTCCCCGGCGGTGGCGATCACGCTGGTCGAGCTGGGCGTGCCGATGGGGCATCTGGACACCGCGCTGAACGCGGAGCAGGGCATGGCGATGTTGCGGCGCCTGAGACGGGACGCGGTGCGGGACGATGATCGCCAAATTGAGTGACGCGACGCTGAGCGCCGGTTCCGTGGCGGTCACGGTCGCGATCGCCACGGAGGCCGATCTCATCCGGGTGCGCCAGGCGCTGCGCGCGGCGGCCGAACGGGTCGGGCTCGGCCTGGTTGATTCCACCAAACTCGTCACCGCCGGTAGCGAACTGACCCGCAACATTCTCACCTACGCGGTCGGCGGGACCGGCACGCTTCATGTCGACGAGGTGCGTGCTCAGGAGCGTTCCGGAGTGCGGGCCGTTTTCCGGGATCGGGGTCCCGGAATTCAGGATGTGTCGGCGGCACTCACCGACGGGTACTCGACAAGTGGAAGTATGGGTTTGGGCCTGCCCGGATCGAAACGTCTGGTCGAGGACATGACGATCGAAACCTCCGCCGCCGGAACCACGATCACGGTGGTCAAATGGGGGCGCTGACCATCCGTGACAACCCCGTGGCGCACCGTCTGTATCCGATCCAACGTGAAGAGGACGTCGGCGCGCTGCGTCGAGCCGTGCGCGACACGGCCAAACAGCTGCCCGGGCTCGCCGAGGGTGCGGCCGAACTGGTCGCCACCGAACTCGCCGCCAACATCGTGCACCACACCCCCGGTGGCTATGTGCTGATGCGCCCGGCCGGCAACGGCATCGAACTGATCGCGGTGGATCGCGGCCGTGGCCTGCCGGAACCGGCGCTGACCTGGTTGACCTCCCCCGACACCAGCGACGGCGGCCGACCGGAGTCGACCCGGCCGGGCGGGTTGGGCGTCGGGCTGGCCGGCGTGCGACGGCGCGCCGAGTTGTTCGACTGCTACAGCAACGGCCGCGGCACGGTCATCCTCGTGCGGCTGG
>DASVLX010000300.1:0-7089 GCA_036384655.1 Pseudonocardiaceae bacterium | reverse complement strand
GCGCCGCGTCCGCGTCCGGTGCGGCCATGAGCCGACCGCCCGCCAGGCCCGGCAAGCACACCGGACAGAAGATCGGCCGCACGCTGATCGCGTTGCTGTCGGTCCTGGTGCTGGCCGCCACCGGGTACGCCTACAACACGTACGAGATCGTCAACGGCAGCCTCCGGCGAGCCGACGTGATCGATCCCGGCGCCTATGCCAGCGGAGCGCAGAACATCCTGCTGGTCGGCATGGACAGCCGCACCGACGTCAACGGCAACCCGTTGCCCGCGGCCGAGCTGGCCGCGCTCAACGCCGGCGGTGACGACGGCGAGGTCAACACCGACACGCTGATCATCATGCACATCTCCGCCGACGGGAGTCAGGTCACCGGGGTCTCCATTCCGCGTGACTCCTGGGTGAAGATCCCGGGCTACGGTTCCAACAAGATCAATTCGGCATTCGCGGCCGCCAAGGACGAGGCCATGTCCAAGCTGGCCTCGAAGGGCGAGACCGGCCCCCAGGCCGAGGTCGATTCGGACGCGTCCGGCGCCCAGGAGTTGATCAAGACCGTCGAGCAGCTCACCGGCATCACGATCACCCATTACGCGGCCGTGAACCTCTTCGGTTTCTTCGAGATCTCCAATGCCATCGGCGGTGTGCCGGTCTGTCTGAAGCAGGCCGTGAACGACCCATACTCCGGGGCGCATTTCCCCGCCGGGCACTTCACCGTGCAGGGCGCGGACGCGCTGGCATTCGTCCGGCAGCGACACAACATTCCCGGTGGCAGCACCGACCTTGAGCGTGAACAGCGCCAGCAGGCGTTTCTGTCCAGCATGGCGCACAAGATTCTCTCGGCGGGCACGCTGACCAATCGCAGCACGTTCAACGCGCTGATCGGCGCCGTGCAGAAAGCGGTCACGATCGACCAGAACTGGGACCTGACCAGTTTCGCGTCCCAGATGGCGGGGATCAATTCCGGCGCGATCAAGTTCACCACGATTCCGACCACCAATATCGATTACACGCCGCCCGGCTACAGCAATATGAGCGCCATCCAGGTGACGCCCAGCGCGGTGCAGGCGTTCTTCGCCAAGATCACCGGCAGTGGCAACGCCGACCTCTCGACGGGCGGCTCCTCGACCGGTTCCAGTGACACCGCGACGGCCAACTCCAACAACAGCGCGACCACCGTGGACGTGTGGAACGCGTCCGGTCAGACCGGCCTGGCCGCCCTGGTACTCAAGGACCTCACCAACGAGGGCTTCAACGCCGGCAACGCCTCCAACGCCAGCTCCCGCTCGGCCTCGGTGGTCTACTACCGCGCCGGTGAGCAGACCGCCGGCCAGCGGGTGGACAACGCCCTCGGCGGCGGCCTGACGTTGGAGGAGGGCAGCAGCGTGCCGAGCGGGCATGTCTGGGTCTACCTCGGCCGTGGCTACAGCGGACCCGGTGCCGAGGGCATCACCGGTGCCAGCCACGTGATCCTGGACGGCGGTCTGTACCAGGCCCACTCGACCACGACGACCTCGACGGCGCCGGCCGCGCCCAGCTCGTCGAGCAACACGATCGCGGACACCGGTACCACTCCCTGCGTGAACTGAGACCGCGTCCCGAGCGCACATCCGGGGCCCCGACTCGCCCATTGGGGTGAACTGTCGTGGTCTTGGCCCACGCTCGCGTCATGACGGGGAGGCTTACCTACTCACCGGTTCAGTCAGGCGGGTCCGAGGGGCGGATCACGCGGGGAGGTTTGGACTGTGAGCAACGAGCGCATCGACATGACGGCACTGCAGCGGGTCCTCGGGGAGGAACTGCGCTGGGCGCGCACCAAGCGCGGCTGGAGTCGTCGGGAGTTGCAGAACCAGCTTGGCTCCACGGTGTCGATGCAGGCGCTGGCGACCTATGAGGCCGGCACCCGGCAGTGCTCGGTCATGCGGCTGGTGGAGTTGTGCTCGGCGATGGACGTACGGCCGCAGGACCTACTGGGCCGCGTGCACGACAGGCTGTTCACCGACGACCACGCCCGGCACGTCCGCCTGGACCTGAACCGAGTGATCCAGGACCAGCAGCCGGAGCTGCTGCCGCTGCGCCGGTGGGCGCGGGACCGGCTGCGCCATCTGGAGCTGACCGACTCGACCACGGTGCGCCTCGACATGCCCGCGCTGGAGCGGATGGCGGAGCTGTGCGGGGTCGACACCGGTGAGCTGATCGGCAGGCTGCACAGGCTGTCGGCCGATCAGCTCGCCGGTGAGGTGTGATCCGCTACCGGGTTGGGGCCACGGTCCGGGGCCGGCGGCCGATCAGCTCGAAGTCCGCGGCTCGCGGGGTGCGGGTCTCCAGCCAGTACCGCCAGGTGAAGCCGGGCCAGGTGGTGCGGTTCACGCCGTGCGAGTCCAGGTACCAGCTCGTGCAGCCACCAGTGGTCCACACTCCCCTGGCGAGCCGGCGCTGGAGGTCCCGCTGGAAGGCGTCCCGCACGCTCGCCCGCACGTCCAGCGCACCGGCGCCGGCCCGCTCGACCAGCCCGATCGCCTTCGCCACGTACCGGATCTGCGACTCGATCATGAACACCACCGAGTGGTGGCCGAGCGAGGTGTTCGGGCCGAGCAGGAAGAACAGGTTCGGGAAGCCGGACACCGTGATGCCGAGGTGCGTGCGGATGCCGTTGGCCGTCCACTCCTTGCTCAGGCTGCGGCCGTCCGCACCGAGGATGTCCAGGTTCTCGAACGAGTCGGTGACATGGAACCCGGTGCCGAAGATGATCGCGTCGACATCGTGTTCGGTGCCGTCGGCGGTGACGATCGAATGCTCCCGCACCTCGGCGATGCGATCCGTCACCAGGTCGACGTTGTCCCTGGTCAGCGCCGGGTAGTAGTCGTTGGTGAGGAGCACGCGCTTGCAGCCCAGGCGGTAGTGCGGGGTGAGTTCGCGACGCAGTCCGGGGTCCGCGATCCGCTGCCGCAGGTACCGCCTGGCGACCGACTCGCCGAACCGCGTCATCCACGGATGACCGTTGAAGCCGAGCGCGCGGGCTTCCAGTGCCCAGTAGAGATACGCCCGGTAGGCGCGCCGGGCCGGCGGCAGCAGCCGGAACAGCCGCCGTGCCCGGTCGGGCGTCGGATGGTCGTTCTTCGGCATGATCCACGGCGGAGTTCGCTGGAACAGGCTGAGTTTCGCGACCGTGGGCGCGATGGACGGCACGATCTGGATCGCCGACGCGCCGGTGCCGATCACCGCCACCCGCCTGCCGGTCAGGTCGTAGTCGTGGTTCCAGCGCGCGGAGTGGAACCGGGCGCCCTGGAACCGGTCCAGGCCGGGCAGGTCGGGGATGCTCGGAATGTGCAGGCCGCCGATGCCGGACACCAGGAACCGCCCGACATATTCGGTGCCGTCCGCCGTGTGCACATGCCACGCCTGCTCGTCGGCGTCCCACCGCGAGCCGGTCACGTTGACACCGAAGCGGATGTGCTCCCGAACGCCGTAGCGATCGGTCACGTCCAGCAGGTACCGCTGGATCTCGTGCCACGGCGCGTAGCAGCGGCTCCAGTCCGGATTCAGCGCGAACGAGAACGAGTACATATGCGACGGGATGTCGCAGGCGCAGCCGGGATAGGAGTTGTCCCGCCAGGTGCCGCCGATCTCATCGGCCTTTTCCAGCACGATGAAGTCGTTGATGCCGGACCTCTTCAGCTCGATCGCCATGCCGACACCGGAGAATCCGGTGCCGATGATGACGACCCTTGCCTGCCGCGCCTCGTCGCGCTCGCCCATGTTGTTCACGTCCTCGTTGACGGCGTCCGGCCGGACGATCCGCCGGTGTGCGGTAGGTTACTCGAAGTATGTTACTTTCGGTAGGTTACCGTGGGTAAAGTAGCGTCCATGGCATCTGACCAGCGATCCTCTACCCCGGCCCCAACACCGGGGCGCCGCCGCATGCCTCGGGCGCAGCGGGAGCGGCAGATGCTGGCCGTGGCCGAGGAGGTCTTCGCCGAGCGCGGCTACCTGGCCTCCTCGATGGACGAGATCGCCGATCGGGTCGGCGTGTCCAAGCCCATGCTCTACGAGTACTTCGGCTCCAAGGAGGGCCTGCTCGTCGCCTGCACCCGCAAGGTGCGGGCGGAGCTGCTGCTGGTGACGACGACCACCGCGATGCGCGGCGGCACCCCCGCGGAGATGCTGCGCAGTGGACTGATCGCGTATTTCGACTACGTGCGGCTGCATGGCCGGGCCTGGACCCTGTTGCGCACCGAGGGAGCGTTCGCGAGTCCCGAGGCGAACGCCGAGGTGGAGGCGTCCCGGGCCGAGCACACCAAGGTCATCGTGGCGTCCCTGTCCCGGTACATGTCCTCGCCGGTGGCGATCGCGAGCCTGGAGCCGATGGCGGAGCTGATCGTGGGCGGCACCGAGCGGCTGGCGGTGTGGTGCCAGAGCCACCCGGAGGTGTCCGCCGAGCAGGCCGCGGACCTGGTCATGCGGCTGGCCCGGGGTGCGCTGGCGGACGTGCTTTCCGACACGTCACCCGGTCGGGGGTAAACGCGGCGCAACGCACGCATTGCCCTGTTATGGCGTTCGTCGGCGCCCTACTGTCTGCACCGAACCATGCGGCCTGCTAACAATCCGGCGTGGACGGTGACAACCAGTGACAGTGACCCCGCACACATGGCACCCGATTAAGCGCATGTTCGTCACCGCGTCATGCATCCTGACCACGGGAGTCGCATAAAGGCGAGTTGGTGCGGAGCGTCGACACGCCCGAGGAGGAGGGACCATGAACGAACCGATCACGGTCAATTACATGCCGGATGGCGACAGTTTCCACATTACCGTCACGGACGGTGTCCATACGGACACGGGCACCGCGGCCGGCCTGATCGCCGCGCGCGAACTGGCCGACAAGCTGGTCGCCAAGATGGCCGGCGACGACAGCCCCACCGTGGTGCATCTGCTCGACGGTGACGCCTTCGAGTTCACCACGCAGTACCTGCACGCGCGGTTGGGCCTGGACCTCCCGGGCGCGCCGAGCCAGCCTCAGGCGCCGGCCGCCAAGGGCACTGCCGAGGGCACTGCCGAGCCCGCGGCCGAGGCGCCTGCCGAGGCTTCCGGTCCTTCTGACACTGCTTCTGACGCCGTCTCCAACGCCGAGCCGCCGACCATCGAACAGCCGGCGATCGCGGAATCCATTCCCGCGCAGCAGTCGGCCCCGGCGAAGGACGCGGCGCCCACCGAATCCGCGGCCGCTGACGACGGCGAGGCCGACCAGTCGTCTGACAGGGCTGGCCAGTCCCCCGAGGTCCCGGAGCAGGCGGGCGAGGGACTGGCCAGTGGTCATTTGCTCGCCGCCGCCGACTCGGCCGGCACGCCGGGCGCTCACGAGTCCACGACCGACGAGGTGGGCCCGTCGACGCAGGTCATCGACGCCGTCCGGTGACGCTGGCACGGCCGGCGGGGGCGGCCGGCCGTGTCAGCGTCAGCGGACGCTCAGAACGTCAACGGATCAGTTTGCGCGCGACGAGCGCGACCACCAGCACGCCGACGGCGATCAGCGGGTAGCGCACCTTCGGCTTGCTGAGCTGCGCCATCACCGACGTCTTGGCGTTGTTTACCAGCTTCTGTGGGTTCGCGCGCTCGCTGAGTTGGTCCAGCGTGGCGGCCAACGCATCGCGAGCCTGTTCGATCTCGCGCTCGATGCTCTCTGGGTCGCGGGCCATCTGTCCTCGTCCTCCATACCGCCACCGGCTGCTATGGGCGACACGTTAGATCACACCGGCTAGGCTTGCGACGCGCGGGCAGGTCGCCGACCCGTCGAGCAGCCGACAGGCCGCGCGGGTCCGTAGCCCAATTGGCAGAGGCACTGGGTTTAGGTCCCAGCCAGTGGGGGTTCGAGTCCCCCCGGACCCACAAGCGATTGAGGCGAGAGAGGCGCGAGCTCGCTCGCGCATCCGAGCCGATTGAGCTTGTTGACCGTTGGGACGGGCCTCTGGCCCGGCCCAACGGGATCACGGTGATTGAGGCGAGCGGGACGCGAGCTCGCTCGCGTCACCGAGCCGATTGAGTCCGTTGACTGTTGGGACGGGCCTCTGGCCCGGCCCAACAGGATCACAAGCGATTGAGGCGAGAGCAGAGGAAGCTCGCTTCCTCTGCCGAGCCGATTGAGCTTGTTGACAGTTTGGTCAGGGCGCAGCCCTGACCAAACTGGATCACGAGCGGCCGCACGGTCAATCCCAACCGGCCCACAGCCCGGTGAGACTCACTCGCAAACCCAGCCCGTCGAGCTTGTTCACCGGCTTGTCCTTGACCTAACCGGGGATCGCAGCCCGATGAGACTCACTCGTGTCCCTCTCACCCCTGGCCTGTGCAAAGGTCCACTCATGAGCAGTCGACGCGGAAGCTACACCCGCTACAGCATCGCCTGTGCGATCGTCTGGGCGGCCATCCTGTCGGTCCTTGGCGCTCGCGGCGACAGGGACAAACTGGGCAAGGTCCTGCCGGTGTGCGGTGGTTGGTGGATCGGCTGGACGTCCGCCACCATCGCCCGGGCTGTCTATCCCCCACCGAAGTCCGAACCGTAGCGTCCTCAATCCGCATCACCGCCCTCCGCCACCACGACCTGGATCTGGTGGCGGAGCCACTCGCGAGCCGGGTCGTTGCCATGCCGGACGTGCCAGGCCAGTGAGACCGGCAGCAGCGGCAGATCGAGGTCGATGGTCAACCGACACACCGCCCAGCCAGCCGATCACCAGTTCTTGAGACACTCCGTGACGTTGGGCGCGTTTCTCACCAGCGCACTTCGCCACGGTAGCCGGCCGGAGCGCTGGAGCCGGCCGATCACGACGAGAGGGTGAACTTCTCGATCGGCAGCGACGGCACTGACCCAATGCGCGCTAATCCGTGAGGGTTGCTTCGGGAGTGCTCGGTCGAAAATCCAGCTGGACGCGAGTTCATCCGCTTTGTCCTCGTCGATGAGAGGTCTTCCACCGGAGACATCGCCACGAACAACATGCGCGACTTCGTGCAGCAGGGTGAACAGCACCTTGTCGAGACGCTGTCCTCGGCCGGACAGCGCTACGACCGGACCTGCATCGTCCTCATAGGACGCGCCAAAAATCT
>DASVLX010000299.1:0-32318 GCA_036384655.1 Pseudonocardiaceae bacterium | reverse complement strand
GGGAACACCAGCAGCCCGCCACGGCGGCGGCCCGGCCAGTGCCGGCCATCCCACAGCCGCACCACCTCGGCCGCCATCACAGCCACGACCCGGCCCGGCGGACGCGGGCGGCGGGAACCCGCGACACGCGGGCGGCCACCTCCGCACCGGTCAGATCCAGCTCCGCCGCCCACCCGTCGATCAGCGCCCACGTCCGCGACGTACGCGGCAGATGCCCGAAGGTCACCACCGACTCGGCCAGCAACACGGCCGTGGTCGCCTCGTCGCGGGTCAAGACCCGCCCCGGCAACCACGTCACCGACCAGCCATCCGGGGTACGCGACGCGGTGTGGCGAGTCCGGTTCGACGACACCCGGTCCGCCGTGATCGAGACAGCCATCACGCCACCTCGTCCCAATCGACGGAGGCACTCAGCAGCGTGGTCAGGATCAGCGTCGACTTGCCAGAGCCCATCACGCCGGTCAGCGAGCGCACGCCCGACCGAGCCAACCGCCGAGACCGGCGCGTCTCCACCTGATCCGCCGACAACCACACCGGACGCGGACGGGCGCTGACCTCGGCCGACACCTCCGCGATCAGCTCATCGATCGCGGCCTCGGTCAGCCCATCCGGCGCGAAACTCGGCACCAACTCGCCTGCCGGCAGCTCCATCGAGCGAGGCACTTTGCCGGTCTTCATCTCGTCTCCTTCTCCCTGCCGCATCCGTATCACTACGTATCACCATAGATGATGCTTCCTTGTCACGCAACAAGCCGTGCTGTGGAAGTTGGCCACGTCTCGCTTAGGGTGGAGGCATGACCGTTGACGCCAATGACCCACGAGCGCCATACCGGCAGGTCGGCGACGATCTACGCCACAAGATCGATGCTGGGGACTACAGGCCTGGCACGCGTCTGCCGTCTGTACGCCAGCTCGCAACGGACTACAGCGTGTCTTCACAGACCGTGCAGCGCGCTTTGCGTGAGCTGAGCCAAGCTGGCTTGGTCGTGGCTCAGCAGGGCCGCGCGTTCTTCGTCCGTGATCCTCACCGACCGATCCACCAGGAGCCCGACATACCCGAGCTAGCCAAGCGGCTCGATGCAGTCGAGACTGAGCTTCGCGAGCTGCGCTCTCTTGTGGAGCGGCGGCTAGGCGCGTCTCAGTGAGCGTGCTGCTGCCGGTCGAATCCGCCTCCCTCGCGGTCGTCTCACCGACTGGCCATTATGTATGCATAATGTGTCCCTTCGAGTCGGTGAGCATTCCGTGTTGTTTGCTCGCATCTCAAGGAAACTCGATAAGTGCCATGGTTACCATGCACCAGCAGCGCACTCACAATGCACTGACGGTGCAAGCAATGACAGCGCAACCACCATGCAACCGGCCTACCGAATGAGGCTAAGCAATGCAGGTCGTATCGACATGGACGGGACGACAAGCCGACGCGCTACGCAAAGCATTGCGCATGACCAAAGAGCAATTCGCCGATCACCTCGGGGTATCACCCCGTACGGTTGCCTACTGGCGAAAGCGGCCGGACATGACTCCAGTCACGCGCTACCAGGACGTGCTTGATACCGCATTGGATCAGGCTTCCGATCGCGCCAAAGCACTATTCGCTGCGCTTATTGAGGGGCAGTCAGATACAGAGTCGCCAAACGGTCATAGACCACCAACGTACCCCGAGAAACTAAACGCTGATGAGCAAGATCGGATACATAGGGTTATCCGGGAACCATCACGGCTCGATAAAGCCACGATTGCGAGTCTCACGCAAGCCCTTGTTGGTCAGCGACACGCGGAAGATAGCCTAGGTCCGGACTTGATAATAGGACCGATGAGCATTCAGCGTGACGCACTTGAAACGCTACTTCGCGATTCTCGCGACCCGTATGCAGACCCACTCATGCACCTTGTTGCGAACTGGACAACTTTTGTTGGCTGGCTACATACCGCCCGCCACGAGTACGGTGAGGCAGACGCTCAATTCACCAAGGCGGAAGAAATGGCCGACACGCTCGGTGATGGCGTTCTTGGCTCAACGGCAACTAGCTATCGCGGATACCTCGCGTTGCTCCAAGGCCGCTATCGGGCCGCACTACGCGCCACTACTGCGGCCCTATCAACCCCTGGCGCGCATCCTACGCAACTCGCATATGACACCCTGCAAGCGGCACAAGCGTATGCGGGTCTCGGCGAAACCAAAGAAGCAAGCGGACTCTTGCGTAAAGCGTCCGATATCGTCACCACCGCTGGCACTCCGCCAGAGTCTATTTACTGGTACACTGAGCCATTTCTACGAATGAATATCGGCTTGACTCAGCATTCAATAGGACAACACCGTGATGCAGCCGAATCAATCGGCAGCGGTATCGCGGAGCTGCCAGCTGACCAGCAACACGCGCAATGGCTAGATGAGTACCGCCAGGCGCTCAACGACTCCGCCGGTCGGATCAACGAGCACGACTAGACCAATCCGGTTCGTGGGCAGCTCGCAGCCGGCTACAGTCCCCAGACGTGAGCCGACTGAGCTGACTGTGGCCCGATTGCGCACCCGCACCGTAGTGGACCAACTGGCAATTGGCTACCATGGCTACTGAGGTTGAAGTGTCTGGGTCTGGGTCTCTCTTGGGGCGGCCGGCCAGCCAACCTACCCACGGCCAATCCCCCCACTGTTTCAGCCCAGGCTGGTCGCCGGCGGCCGTGGGGCCTGTCGCGTCCCCAAGCCGTGACACCTGGGGCATACCGGAACTGTCACGGCTGTCACGGCTGTCACGGATGGGCTCTGACCTGCTCAAACAGCCGTGACAGGTGCGTGACAGCCGCCGTGACAGTCGTATTTTCATGATCACCCACTCTCTTTCTCTGTCACAGCAGTCACGAAGAGGTTCAGGCCAGGCTGAAACAGTGGGGGGATTCCTGCAGAGGCCAAGGTGGTTCGGCTCAGCTCGCAGATCACCCCGGCACCGGGGCTGTCCGCCACCCGGCCGACGGACGAACGGACCCGCAGGAAGGGCACCCGCCCACGGCCAGCACAGAGCCAGCAACACCGGTCAAACCGCGCCCTGAGAGGGCCACAGACAGCCCAACCGCGGCTAGGTCGACCAATCCTCTCTGCCCTGCCCCACCGGCGGCCGGCCAGCCACCTTGCGCACGGCCGAATCCCCCACTGTTTCAGCACAGGCGGCCGGCCACTGGACAACCACACCGGCCGAGAACGGAACAAGCCAGCCGACTAGCTGCCTGCGAGTCCTTCGAGTAGTTCGGTGATGCGGGCCATGCCAGCGTTCATCGTCGCGAATCCCTGGCGCATCTCGGCGTCGACGCTCTGTATCTGTGCATCCACCCGGTCGATTCGGGCGTCCACGCGGTCGAAGCCCGCGCGCATCTCGCGGTGCTGGTCGAGTTGGGTTTCCCGGAGGGCGTTAAGTGCCTGCGTGTGCGCACGCAGCTCGGCGCGGACCTCGGACACGTCTCGGTCGGCACCGGCCGCCAGGGTGCGGGCCGCTTCGGCGTCGGTGCGGCTGAGCGTGACCTCTTCACGAAGCCGCGCGAGTTCACGCTCAACCACGGCAAGGCGGCCTTCGAGGTTGCGGTCATCGGGGGTAGCCACAGCAGTGATCCTACCGGGCAGAGGCAGGGAAGAAGGGCCGAAGCTCGGCCTGAGATGGCCACTCACCGCCTGCCGGCGCTGGCATGAACGGAACGACCGGCCGAAGGTCCACCGCCCTACGACCAACCACACCCGACCGGCCAACCGAGCCGGACGATGCGGACGGGACCAGGCCGGCCAGGCACCGCATCGAGCCGTGACACCTGGGGCATGCCGGAACTGTCACGGCTGTCACGGCTGTCACGGATGGGCTCTGACCTGCTCAAACAGCCGTGACAGGTGCGTGACAGTTGCCGTGACAGCCGTATTACCATGATCACCCACTCTCTTTCTCTGTCACAGCAGTCACGCGAGGGCTCAAGAGCAGGCTGAAACAGTGGGGGGGGGGACGGGCTCGGGCGCATCCGGCGCAGCTCGCAGATCACCCCGGCACCGGGGCTGTCCGCCACGCAACCGGTCCGCCACCCGGCCGACGGACGAACGGACCCGCAGGAAGGGCACCCGCCCACGGCCAGCACAGAGCCAGCAACACCGGTCAAACCGCGCCCTGAGAGGGCCACAGACAGCCCAACCGCGGCTAGGTCGACCATCTGCCCCAACAGCGCCCGGCCAGCCAACCTACCCACGGCCGAACCCCCAATGTTTCAGCCCGGGCGCGGGGAATGCACGGGCGAGTGGCAGCCGCGACGGTCGGTTCCGACACGTCCGCACTGGTCAGAGATGGGTTGATCAGCGGAATGCCGACCACTCAAAATCCGTCCAGTGTGCGTTCGAGTCGCACCGTGGGCACAAGCGATCGAGGCGAGCGGAGAGGAAGCTCGCTGCCTCTCCCGAGCCGACTGAGCCTGTCGGGAGCACAAGCGATCGAGGCGAGCGGAGAGGAAGCTCGCTGCCTCTCCCGAGCCGATCGAGCCTGTCGGAGCACCAATCACATTGACACTGGCCTCGACTCGACCTGGAGTCTTGGACTGGTTCGGGGACTCCATGACGGGCTGGCCAGGCCGCCTCGAGACAGCCGCTTTGGCGATGCATCGCTGGCTACGCTGCGGATCATGACGGCGGAGCGTGGGGTGTGGCGGGTGTTCGGGGAGCGGGACATCTACTCGAACCGCTGGGTGCGGTTGGCGCTGGCGGATGTGGAGGCGCCGAACGGTCAGCGCTGGGAGCATCACGTGGTGCACCTCGACCGGGTGGCCGTGGCGCTGGTGGTCAACGACCGGGACGAAGTGCTCATGTTGTGGCGGTACCGGTTCGCTACCGAGCAGTGGGGTTATGAGCTGCTGGGCGGGATCATCGACGGCAATGACAGCGCGGCCGAAACGGCGGCACGGGAGTGTGAGGAAGAGTCCGGTTGGCGTCCGGTCGGCGAGCCTGAGCCTCTGGTGAGCTTCGAGCCGTTGCCAGGGATGGTGACCGCGCCGGTTGAGGTGTTCCTGTGGCGCGGGGCTGAGAAGGTCGGTGAGCCGACCGACGCTGAGGAAGCCGGCCGGATCGAGTGGGTGCCGCTTTCGCGTGTCGTAGAACTTGCTCAGCGGCGGGAGTTGCTGGGCGCCGGCACGTTGGTCGCGCTGTTGTACTTTCTGGCCTCACGCGGCGCTGGGTGATCGGTTGCTCAGGACATCCGCGTTCCGGTGAGCTTTCCGGAGGCCAGGACGTGCCCCCTTGTCGCGGCCGGGAGGTTCGCGCGGTCCGCGATCTTCGCGAGGTCGAGCCGGGTATCGAGGGCAAAGAGGTGGAAGACGTAATGGTGCGGGCCGTGTCCCGGCAGCGGGCGTGGGCCGACGTAGCCGGAGACGCCACGGTGGTTCGCAAGGAACTCGATGCCGGGCGCGCCGAGGTTCAGCGCGCCGTCCGCCAGGCCGCCGTCGCGCGGCGCGAGCTGCGCGATGAGGTGAAGGCCGGGGATCGTCGTGGGCACATCGAGGTCTTCGATGATGACGAGCAGGGCGGCCGTGCCGGCGGGCAACTCGCCCCAGGTTAGGGCCGGGGAGACGTTCTCGCCGATGAACCGCCCGCAGTACTTCGCGGGGATCACGGCGCCATCGGCGAAGGCGGGCGAGGTCAGGCTGATACGGCCCTCGGTCGCGAACTCGGGGGCGGCGGCGAGGCCGGCGGATTCGTCGGCGTGCTTCTTGCCGAGCATCTTGCCCAGCGGGGTGAGGAGTGCTTCTACCGGATGCATGGTGGCTCCTTGAGAGTCGGGTCGGGAATCGGCAGGTCGAAATCGGAAGGTCAGGAATCGGCGATGCGCAGCAGTAACGGGGTGACGCGGGCGATGGCCGCTCGTTCCTCGACGGTGAGCTCGGCCACGCGGCCGTTGAGCCAATCGCGGCGATGACGTCGCGCGGCGTCCATCGCGGACCTGCCCGCCTCGGTGAGCGCGAAGAGCACCTTGCGGCGGTCCTCGGTGCCGCGGGACTTGCTCACGTACTCGAGTTCCTCGAGCCGGCGGACCGTCTGACTCATCGAGCCGAGCGTGACGTGTGCGGCCTCCGCCAGATCGGTCAGGCTCAACTGTTCTTGCTTGCCGAGCACGATCAGCACGAACAGCGCCGCATCCGGCACCTCGCCATCCATCCGCTCGGAACGGAACCGGCTGTACAAGCGCGTCACCGCCCGCCGCAGCTCACCGCCGACCTCGTCAACGTCCTCGCCCATACCACCTCCAGATGCTTAGTATAACTTAGCACATGGTTAGTAATGCTTCGCAAATCTCGTGCGTGCGGTCGCATGGCTATCCGCGAGTCACATTCCCGAGGAGCAGCCGGCGGTCAACGCTCCGCCAGCCTGTGCAGGAACGACGCCGTTGCCACCCGCCATCTGCGGGGAATACACGGGCTCTGACCAGGCCGCCTACACGAGTGCACCCGACGTATCGGGTTCGGGGGCTGGCTGGTAGGGGCAGGCTGGGTCTGAGCCGAGCGGGTCGCCGGTGGCGGCATAGGCGCGGGCGCGCGACCCGCCGCACAGGTCGGCGAATTCGCAGGCGCCGCACTGGCCGGTGAACCGGGCGGCGCGGATCGACTGGAGTAGCGGGTCGCTGGTGTAGATCTCGCGCAACGGCCGGGTGCGGATGCTGCCGAGGCCGCGCGGCAGGAATCCGGCGGGATAGACCTGGCCGTCGTGGGCGATGAATACGATGCCCTTGCCGTCGCGGGTGGGTGTGGTGTGTGCGCTGGGCCGCCGGGTTGCCGGGCCGAGCAGGCCGGTGAGATCCGTCGACAGTTTCTCGTAGAGAGCGCTGCCGGGGACGGGACCGCCGGCTTGGCGGGCTTGGACGATACGGCGGAAGAAGGGGGCTTCGACGGTTCTGACGATGAACCCGTATGCCGAGGCGTCGTAGAGGAAGTGGCACACGTCTTCGTGCCCGGCCGGGGACAGCGGTTCGGTCGCCGTCCCCCGACCGACCTGGATCAGGAAGAAAACCTCCCAGATATGCGCGCCGGCCCGCGCCACCAGGGCGGCGATGCCGGGCAGCTCCGCCACGTTGCGCACCATCACGGTGGTGTTGACCTGGACGGTGACGCCCGCGGCGGCCAGTTGCCCCATGGCGGTGACCGTCTTCTCGAAGTGCCCGGCGATGCCGCGTATCCCGTCGTGGGTCTGCCCCTGGCAGCCATCGAGGCTGACGGACACGGCTCGCACCCCGCTGTGGGCGATCCGGTCGATCATGTCGGCGGTCAGCAGCGGGGTGACCGAGGGCGACAGGCACACCGGCACGCCGATCGACACCGCGTAGCTCACCAGGTCGAACAGGTCCGGCCGCAGTAGGCAGTCGCCGCCGGTGAGCACCAGAATCGGGTAAGGCCGCCCAAACCCGGCAACCTGGTCGATCAGGGCGCGCCCCTCGGCAGTGCTCAGCTCCCCCGGCAGTGCCCGCGCCGTCGCGCTGGCGCGGCAGTGACGGCAGGCCAACAGGCATGCCCGGGTGGTCTCCCAGAACACCAGCATCGGCCGCTGGCCGAAATCAACGGAAGACCGTGACCGCACCGCGCTGGTCAGCGCACCTGAGCTCACCATCAGGTGATCACCTTTCCACAACCAGCCCTGCGCCGTTGATCGACTTCTCGTTTAAACTACGCCCTGCCACCACGAGTGCTTTCGTCCCCACCGTTGACCGGGGCTCTACCGGCCGGCCCATTGCGAGATGTACTCCACGAAGGTGGCCTGACCGGCTCTGCTCGCGGGGGCGAGGTGATCTCCGCGACGGTAGGCGGCGGCGATTCTGCCGGGGATCAGCAGCGGGACGATCGGACGGTGGCGTCTGGTGGCTGTCAGGTAGGACCGGGCGAATTCCGCTATTGGCGCGACCTGGGGTCCTCCGATGTCGGATGCTCTGCCGGCCGGGCCGCTTCGGCTCAGCTCGATGAGCCGGTCCGCCACGTCGGCGGCATCGATGGGTTGCATGTCCATTCTTGCTGGCACGGGCATGACCGGGAGAAGTCGAAGGGCGTGGAATCCCTGCTGAAGGAGTTGGTGGAATTGGGTAGATCGCTGAATGGTCACCCCGAGTCCGGAATCGACCAGCAGCTTCTCCACGTTGAGCTTGGTGCGGTAGTAGCCGAGCGGGATTTTGTCGACACCCACGATCGATATGTAGATCAGGTGGGTTACGCCCGCTGCCCGGGCGGCGCTGATCAGGTTGGATGCCATCTTGATCTCGCCGCGCTGCGCGGTGGCACAGTGGAAAACCGTGGCGATGCCGGCCAGCGCTTCTTGCAAGCCCTGGTTCCAGGCGAGGTCACCGACCACCCGCTCCGGCCCGTCAGCCCCGGTAGCGGCTCTGCGGCTCAGAACCCTTACCGTTTCGCCCTGCTGTCTGAGGCGTTCGACCAGTGGGGAGCCCAATCGTCCGGTGCCGCCGGTAACCAGGATCGTTCCAGGAGTGCTCACCGCTCGCTCCCCCCTTTCGTCGTCACGATCGGTCTGTCTCCCTTATGCCAGCGGTCCACCAACAAATGTCTCGACCCGCGGCAACCTTTCTAGGGTGCCACCGACCGGCTGACTCCGCTCCTCGCCTCGGTCGGATTCGGTCAGGCGACGGTCGCGCGGAGGCGGTCGAGCGACGCGTGGATGAATTGCACGAGCGGTCGCTGCTCGGTCGGCTGCGCCAGCCACTCGTCCAGGGCGCGCTGCAGCACGACGGCGGCCAGCCGGGCGATCATGTCGGCGCTCGGCTCGTCGAGTCCGCGTTCCCGGAGCGCGGCGAGCGCCGTGTCGGTGGTGAGTTCCTGCTTACGCAGCAGCCGCTCGCGCAGGCCCTCGTCGCTCGCGACGATCGCCCGCCAGCTGCGGAGGTAGTCGAATCGCGACCCGAAGATCCGCGCGGCCATCTCCTCGAGCGCGTGCCGGATGAGCGCCATCGGCGGCAGGTCGGCCGGGATGCCGCGGATGATCTCGGTGAACGCCGACCGCACCTCGTCCTCGCCGTAGAACAGCACCTCGCGCTTGTCGGCGAAGTAGCGGAAGAAGGTGCGGGTCGTCAGGCCGGCCCGCTCGGTGATCTGCGGCACGGTCGTCTCGGCGAAGCCCTGCCGCTCGAACAACTCGATCGCCGCGCGCTCGAGCCGGCCTCGCGCGTCCGGGTCCCACCTGCTCATGTCGGTCAAGGCTAGCGGGATGACACGACATGTCATGCTACGGTTGTGATGACACGCGATGTCATCACCGGTGATGTGTCGGGCGCGTTCCCGCCCGCGGCGGCCGATACCTGACAGAGCCGATACCTGACAGAGGAGTCGCGATGAGTCTGGACAACGCCGCCCTGTGGCTGCCGAAGCCGGGACGCCCGTTCGAGGTCGGTCCGGCGCCGATCACGCGGCCGGGGCCCGGCGAGGTCCTCGTCCGGGTCCGCGCCGTCGCGGTCAACCCGGTTGACGACCTGCCGGTCTTGGGCTACCGGCTCGTGCTGCCCTGGTTGCGCTTCCCGGCGATCGTCGGCGGGGACGTCGCCGGTGAGATTGTCGAGGCCGGCCCCGGCGTCGACAGGCTGCGAGTTGGCGATCGAGTGCTCGGCCTCGCGGTCGGGGTCGAACGGGACCGGAACCGGGCCGCCGAGGGTGCGTTCCAGCGCTACACCGTCCTTGTCGAGCACCTGGTCTCGCCGATCCCGGACGGGCTGTCCTTCGAACAGGCCGCGGTCCTCCCGCTCACCCTCGCCACCGCGGCGACCGGGCTGTTCCAGTCCGATCACCTCGGCCTGCCGCTGCCGAGCCTCGCGCCGCCGGAACGCGACGAGACGGTCATCGTCTGGGGCGGCTCGACCAGCGTCGGGAGCAATGCGATCCAGCTCGCCCGCGCCGCCGGCTACCGCGTCATCGCGACCGCCTCCCCGCACAACTTCGACTACCTCCGCTCGCTCGGCGCCACCGCCACCGTCGACCGACGGAGCCGCACCGCCGCCGCCGACCTCGTCGCCGCGCTGGGCGGCAGCCCGCTGGCCGGCACGTACGCGATCGGATCCGGTTCGCTGCCGCCGACCCTCGCCGTCGCCGCGCGCGTGCCGGGCGCCAAGCGGATCGCCGCCGCCCAGCCGGCGATCGCGATCCGCCTCGCCCTGCTCGCACGGCCCCGGCACGGCGTGACCGTCACCCCGATCTGGGGCGGCACGCTGCGGACGAACGAGGTCGGACCCGCGATCTTCACCGACTTCCTCCCCGCCGCCCTCGCCAGCGGTGCCTACCGCGCCGCACCCGAGCCCGAGGTCGTCGGAGACGGACTCGAGGCGATCCCGGCCGCCCTCGGGCGCCTGAAGCAGGGCGTCTCGGCGAAGAAGCTCGTCGTGCGGATCTGAGACCCGCGGATAATCTCGGGATACCACCGCCCACACCGCCGGAACCTCGACGCGTCGGGCCGGAAACACACCGTTACAGCGACGGTCCCAGAACGGCCAGGAGCTCATCGGCGGTGCGGATGTGGTGGGCGTATCGCGGCCAGTTCAGCTCGATCGTGGCGCGGTGCATGTCCATGGAGAAGGTTCCGACCGCGTCCGAGACGAAGGTGACGTTGTAGCCCTTCTCGACGGCATCGCGTCCGGTGGAGTCGACGCAGGTGTTCGTGGTCAGGCCGCAGAGGATGATGCCGTCGATGTCGCGCTGACGCAGCTGCGTGTCGATGTCCGTGCCGTGGAACGCGTCAAACGTCTTGTGCGGGGTCGCGACGATCTCACCCTCGGCGGGAACGAAGTCCGGGTGGAACTCCGCACCCCAGGTCCCCGCCTGGAACAGCTGCCTCTTGAGTATTCCCTCCTGGCTTGGGTTGAGGTGCTTCCACTCGCCGTAGTCCCAGGGGTGGGTCTCCATGGGTGCGTGGACGACGAGCAGGCCGGCGGCACGGGCGGCGTCGAGGACACGCTTCATGTTCCGGACCGTGCCGACTTCTTCGCACACGTCTCGCAGGCCGGGCCATGCCTTGCCGCCCTCCGAGATGAAGTCGTTCTTGGCGTCGACGACGATCAGTGCCGTCCGCTCGGCGGGGTATACGGCCACGCTGCCTCCTCGTATCGACCAGGTCGCGAACAAGGGTCGCCGATGACTTCCGTGACTCACGCTACGTCCTCGGAAGCCCCGTGGTGCCCAGCGCTGACGCCCGCTGCGTTTGGGTTTTCCGCGCACTTGCCGGAAGCTCGTACCCGCGGGTCGGCCGACGGTGGTGGGAGGTGTGTCCGGATTGGGTGACGAAACCCAGGCGCATACTCCCGCGTTCCTGCGGGATGTGCTGCGCGCGGCCCGGCGCCCGACCTGGCGCCGGATCCTCGACTGGGCGCTGAGCGCGGCCGGGATCGGCATCGCGGTCTGGCGGCTGGCTCCCACCATCGCGGCCGTACCGGATCTGCGTGCGCGGCTGGCCGAAGTGCACTGGTGGTGGCTCGCGGTGGCGGTGCCGGCCGGGGTGGGTGGGCTGGTGCTCTATGGCGAGCTGCACCGCCACCTGCTGCGGGTGGGCGGATTCCGGTTGGGGTTTCGCGCGGTGCAGGCGGTGAACTTCATCAGCAACACGATCTCGCTGACCCTGCCCTCGGCGGGCGTCACCGCGGGCGTGGCGTATTCCGTTGAGGCCTACCGCAGGCGTGGCGTGGACACCGGATTGTCGCTGTGGGTCGGCACGCTGGCGGCGTTGATCGCGGGGGCGGTGATGGCGGTCGCGGGACCGCTGATACTTGCCTTCGACCACCTGCTTCCGCTGACCGCCGCCGCGGCGCTGTCCGGTGCGCTCGCGCTGGCGATCGTCGCGGTGTGGCTGTTGCTGCGCCAACCGCGGTCGCTGCGCGCCATCGCGCACGCCACGACCGCGGTGGCGCGGCATCTGCCGGGGGCGAAGGCGGCGAAATGGGTCCGCGAGAGCTCTCAACGCGCCGACGCGGTGTCCGAGCGGATCGCCCTGCTGCGTCCGGGTTTCGGGGCATGGCAGTCGTCTTTCGGCATCGCGTTGCTGAGCTGGGGGCTGGACTACGTGTCGCTGGTGGCCTGCGTGCTTGCCTGCGCTGATGATGCCGGGAATATCCCGTGGGCCGCGATAGCGGTCGGCTATCTCGCCGTGCAGGCGAGCATCGCGGCACAACTGACGCCGGCCGGAGCCGGCGCCGCCGACAGTGGGCTGCTCGCCGCGCTGGTCAGCGGCGGGTTGGCGGACTCCACCGCCGCCGTCGCGGTGGTGCTGTACCGCACGCTCACCTGGCTGCTGCTCGCCCTGGCCGGCTGGGTGGTGTTCCTGGTTGCCTCAGGCCGGAAACCGACCAGGAGGAAGGCTCCCAGACAAACCGCGAAAAGCCCGTCCTCGTAACGCTCTCCGCACCGCCATCGCGCACTGCGGACAGTCCACAGTGGATGTTTTGAGCAGCGGTTCTGGCCGCCCGAGCCGACTGGGCGGCTCGGGCAGGCCATAAGCCGCCGATCGCGTTCATCCCGCGCGCCGGCTGCAGGAATCCCGGGTCGTTGATGCCGTGTCCGGGCAGCTTCGCGTGCACGCCCGCCCGCAGCATCCGGTCGATCGCACCGTCGACGTCATCGACGCCGTCGACACCAGAGTCACCTGGCCGCCGCAGAACGGCGGCCAGGTCGAACTCCGAGGTCGCGAACAGGCAGTTGCGTAGCTGGCCGTCGGCCGTCAGCCGCAGCCGGTCACAGTGCCCGCAGAACGGCGCGCTCACCGCGGCGATGACGCCGACCGTGTCGTCGGTGTCGTCCAGCCGCCACAGTTCGGCCGGTGCCGAGCCGCGGTCCGGCACCGGCGTCAGCGACCACCGCGACGACAGGGCGAGCAGGATCTCGTCGCGGGTGACCATCCGGTCCCGCGCCCAGGTGTGCGCGACGTCCAGCGGCATCTGTTCGATGAACCGCATCTGGGCTCCGTGGGCGACGGCGAACTCGACCATGTCGGTGATCTCGCCGTCGTTGATACCGCGCATCGCCACCGCGTTGAGCTTGAGCGGACGCAGTGGCGAGGCCGCGACCGCGTCGATCCCCTCCAGGACGTCGGCGAGCCGGTCCCGCCGCGTCAGGGCGGCGAACCGCTCCGGCCGCAAGGTGTCCAGGCTGATGTTCACCCGGCTCAGTCCCGCGGTCACCAGGTCGTCGAGCAGGCCGGCCAGGCGAATCCCGTTCGTCGTCATCACGACCTCGACCGGCTCGCCACCGGGGCCACGCAACTGGGCGAGCCCGCGTACCACCTGCACGATGTCGGCCCGCAACAGCGGCTCGCCACCGGTCAGCCGGAACGTGGTGATACCCGCCCGGGCGCACACCCGGGCCACGCGCACGATCTCATCCGCGGACAGGATGCTCGATCGCGACAGCCACGGTCCGCCCTCCGCCGGCATGCAGTACGTGCAGCGCAACGAGCACCGGTCGGTCAGCGAGATCCTCAGGTCGCGGTGGACGCGGCCGAACCGGTCCACGAGTGATGCGGCATCCCCCGCGGCGGTGTCGGCGGTGTCGGCGGTGCCGGCGGTGCCGTCCGGGCTGGCCTCGCCGGCGCCGGATCGAGACAGCGTGTCCGGAACAATGCTCAGCACCTCAGACCCCACCCACCGCGGCGACGTCCGGTGCCGCACCGGTTACCCGCCCGAGCACCGCCATCAGTGGTTGCCGCCGCTCACGCGGCGTACCGGTCGGCAAGCTTGCTTATTTTGGTGACCGGTCCGTTCGCGTCGCCACCACGGCCAGCCGCGACGCCGACCAGGAACGCCGTCAGTGGTGCGCCCGGGCGCGACGGCCCATGCGCGACCTGAGCGATCAGGTCGAGCAACGGAGCCTCGACACGACTGAGGACCTCGTCTTCCACCCCGAGTTCGGCCGAGACGGCCGCGAGCCAGGCCCGCATCCGGGCCATCTTTTCCGGGTCGTCCTTCTGGTCAGCCATGACAACCTCCTCATCAAGGTGGTGCACGCCCCGGCGCCGAATTGTGTCACGCCACCCATTAGCGTGACCCACGGGCAGGAGGAGGAAACATGCTCGATCCGTCACAGCTCGACACCGTCGCGGCCGCCTTCGTCACCCTGGGTGGTTTTCATCGGGCGGCGCCGGACGAGACCGCGCTGGCGGCGTTCTGGGAGCTTCTCGAGGACTGGCCACTGCCCGACACCGCGGCGGCCGCCCGGGGCCTCGCCGAGATGCGGGCCGCCCGGGACAAGCCGGAGACCGCCGAGGCGATCCGTCGTGATCACGATCTGCTCTACGGCGACAGCGCGACCGCCAAGGTGCCGCCATACGAGTCGGTGCACCGCGGCATCGAGGGGTTGCTCTTCGACGAGCACACCCTGCAGGTGCGCGACGCCTACCGGACGCTCTCGTTGCGGGCGCCCCGTCTCAACCGCGAGCCCGATGACCACATTGGACTCGAATTCGACTTTGTCGCCCGTGCCGCGATCGCCGCGCTGGACGCCATCGACCAAGCCCAGCCGGCGCGGGCCGAGCGCGCCGCCGACGCGGGCGTGATGTTCCTGCGTGATCACCTGCTGCGGTGGGCTCCCGGCATGCTCGACCGGGTCGTCGCGGTGGCACAGACGCACTTCATGCGCGGCCTCGCCCTGCTCTCGCTCGGCGCCCTGCAGAGCCATGCGCGCCTGGCCGGGCTGACCGAGCCGTCCGATGTGACCTGGTAGTCAGGAATTCTCCTTCAACACAGGCGTGATGTCGGACACCGAGGTGTTGACGGCCGGTACCGCGACGACTACGCGCCATGACAACTCCCTGGCCAGCGAGGGACGGCGGCAACAGTCAACCCGGCGGCCGTTCACGCGGTGAGGAACGAAGAGGACCAAAGTCCCGGTTCCCAAACGAAACACCGCGTTTAGCGTGAGGCGTCGCAGTTGAGCTAGGAGGTCGTTCATGACTGGTACGTCCGTCGCGGCCGAGAGCGCCGCCGCGGAGAATCCCGCGGACAGATCATCTGAGCACGATCATTCGCGTCGCAAGTTCCTTGTCTGGTCGGGGATCGTGGCGGGCGGCACCGCTCTCGCTTCGACGGTGACACGGATCGGCATGCCGACCGCCCACGCCGACGGCATGGCGGGAGTGGACAAGACCGTCTGGAACGCCTGCCTGGCCAACTGTGCGTCGCGGTGCCCGCTGCGGCTCCAGGTGAAGGGCGGGACCATCGTGCGGGTGCTGCCGGACTCCACCGGATCGGACGAGTTCGGCGACTTCAACATCAGGGCCTGCGTGCGTGGCCGCAACCAGCGCCAGCGCGTCTACAGCGCCGACCGGATCAAGCGGCCCATGAAGCGAGTCGGCAAGCGGGGCAGCGGCCAGTGGCAGCCGATCTCGTGGGACGAGGCGCTCGACACGGTCGCCGCCCAAATCAAGCGGATCAAGCAGAGCTACGGCAACGAGGCGATCTGGTACCACTACGGTTCGGGCTCGACCGGCGGCAACATCACCCAGCGCGGCTCGTGGCCGCGGCTGCTCAATCTCTACGGCGGCTATCTCGGTTATTACGGCTCGTACTCGGCGGCCCAGATCACCGCGGCCGCGCCCTACCAGTACGGCGATTCCGCGGTCACCTCCAACTCGCTGCAGGACGCCAAGAACTCCCAGCTCCAGGTGATGTTCGGCAACAACACACTGGAGACCCGGATGTCCGGCGGCGGCGAGCTCGCCGTCACCCTGAAGGTTCGCAAGGACTACGGCATCCGGACGATCATCATCGATCCCCGTTACACCGACACGGCGGTCAACCTGGGCGACGAGTGGGTGCCGATCCGGCCGGGCACCGACCCGGCCCTGGTCGCGGCACTCGTCTACGTCATGGTCACCGAGGGGCTGCATGACCAGGCCTTCCTCGACCAGTACAGCATCGGCTTCGATGAGGCCCACATGCCCGCCGGCGCGCCGCAGAACGCCTCCTACCGCTCCTACCTGGAGGGCAAGGGCGCCGATCACACCGCGAAGACCCCCGAGTGGGCGGCCGACATCACCGGCGTCCCCGCCGACACGATCCGCCGGCTCGCGCGTGAGATCGCCGCCGCCAAGCCGTGTGCCATCACCCAGGGCTGGGGTCCGCAGCGGCAGGCCAACGGCGAGAACTCGGCCCGCGCCGTGTACACCCTCGCCGCCGTGACCGGCAATGTCGGCATCCCGGGCGGCGGCACGGGGGCCCGCGAGGGCTACTACTCGCTGCCCGTCGCGAAGTACCCGATGTTCGACACCAACCCCCCGGTCAAGACGATGATCTCCTGCTTCAACTGGATCGACGCGATCGACCACGGCCCGGAGATGACCGCGACCAAGGACGGGGTGCGCGGCAAGAGCAAGCTCGACGTCGGCATCAAGCTCATGGTCGTCAACTCGTCGAACACGCTGATCAACCAGCACAACGACGTCCACCAGACCCAGCGGACGCTCAGCGACGAGTCGAAGTGCGAGTTCATCGTCGCCATCGATCACCAATGGACGCCAACCTGCGACTGGGCGGACATCGTGCTGCCGGCGACGACGAACTTCGAGGAGACGGACCTGATCCCGGGCGGCAGCTGCAGCGAGATGGGCTGGGCGATCCAGGGCGACCAGGTCATCAATCCACTGTTCGAGGCCAAGACCGGGTACCAGATTTGCACCGAGGTCGCGACCAGGCTCGGTCTCAAGGACCAGTTCACCGAGGGCCGGACCCAGGAGCAGTGGCGCAGCTGGCTGTTCGACCAGACCCGCGCGAAGGTCCCCGACTTCCCCACCGAGGCGGAGCTGAGCAAGCTGGGCGTCTTCCGCAAGGTGAACCCGAAGGGTTCCACCATCGCCCTCAAGGATTTCCGGACCGACCCCGTGGCCAACCCGCTGAAGACCCCGTCGGGCAAAATCGAGATCTACTCCCAGAAGCTCGATCAGATGTCGAAGACCTGGGTCTTCGAGGGCGATCGGGCCACCGACAAGCTCACCGCGCTTCCCGAGTTCTTCGACCCGTGGGAGGGCGCGATCGCGGCGCGCACCTCGCGCTATCCCCTGCAGTGCATCGCCCACCACTTCAAGGGTCGCACCCACTCCACCTACGCCAACCTGCCCTGGAACCAGGAGGCCCACCCGCAGGTGGTGTGGATCAACACCCTCGACGCGAAGGCCCGGGGGATCGCCAACGACGACAAGGTCGACGTCTTCAACGATCGCGGCAGGGTCCGCACCACGGCGCGGGTCACCGAACGCATCGCCCCCGGTGTCGTGTCGGTCCCGCAGGGTGCCTGGTACCACCCCGACGCGCAGGGCATCGACCAGGGCGCCTGCGTCAACACGATCATGAAGTACCACCCGTCCCCGCTGGCCAAGGGAAACCCTGGTCACACGGCGCTGGTCGACGTCGCCAAGGTCTCCGGGTGACCAGCTCGAGCCAGCCACACCCGGTGGGGTCGCGATGAGCGACCCGATCGGGCGGTTGCTGCGCCTGCTGGCGGTCCACGATCCGTGGGAGGAGGTGCTGATCGCCTGCTGCCACGGCGCGCTCCCCGACCCGCCGCGCGGCACGCTGATCGTCGTCCTGGAGGGATGCTTCGACTCCGCGTCGATCGCCCTGCCCGCTCAACTGCTGGCGGTCGGCGTGCACCGGGTCCGGGTGCGGCTCTGTGACGCCGACACGGCACGCTCCCGTGCCGTGCTCGCCTCCTGGCAGCAGGTTCTCCCCGAGATCGACGCCTGGCAGCCGCCGACGGCCCGCCCGCGCCGCTGGCGGTGGCACCGCCCGCCTCGGGCCGACCAGATCCTGCGGCTCGGCAGCATCCCGCTGCCACGCCGGGCCCTACTGGGCGTCGGCCTGCTCGGCGGCGGACCGCCGCGAGGTCCTCTCAACCTGTCCCTGGACGAGCAAACCCGCACGATCGATGCGCTGCGGCTGCTGGCCGATCAGGGACGGGCCCGGCTCGTGCCGGCTACCGCCCCCGAACTCCCGTCGCAGCCCACGTCCGCACCGGCCGCTTCCGCACCGGCCGCACCGGCCGTCCCGCCGGAGGAGGGCACCGCGGCCCGACTGAGCGTCGACGGCTGCGTGGCCTGTGGGGTCTGCGTGCAGGCATGCCCGAACGGTGCGCTGGTCCTCGACCATGGTGGGCCGGCCTCGGTGCTCCGCCACCTACGGCAGAACTGCCACGACGAGGGCGCCTGCGTACGGCTGTGCCCGGTGGGCGCGCTGAGCTCGACCGGCACGATTCCGATCACCGAGGTGGCCAGCCAACCCGAGAACGACCTCGCCCGGATCGAGACGGGCCGCTGTGAACGCTGCGGCGTACGGCATCCGGCGAGCGAGGGCCGGCTGTGCCGTACCTGTCGCTATCGGCGCGAGCACGCCTTCGGCTCGTCGGTGCCGCCAGAGGTTCTCAGCACCCTCGCCCGGGCCCGCTCGCGGCAAGACCGACCACAGAAAACAAGGATCATGTGAGTGGTGAGATATGTATGACCGATACGTTGGCTGAGCCGGTTACCGCCGAGCCGTTGACCAAGGCCGGTGCGAATTACGGATTCTTCTTTGATCAGAATGTGTGCAACGGGTGCAAGGCGTGCCAGATCGCCTGCAAGGACAAGCACGACCTGCCGATCGGCGTCAACTGGCGGCGGGTGGTCGAATACTCGGGCGGATCGTGGCAGAAGGACGGCAACACCTTCACGCCCAATGTCTTCACCTACTACACCTCGATCTCCTGCAACCATTGCCAGGACCCGATCTGTATGCGGGTGTGCCCGACGACGGCCATGAGCCGCCACGATGACGGCACCGTATACGTAGATCAGAACAAGTGTGTCGGCTGCCGGTACTGCGAGTGGGCGTGCCCGTACTCCGCGCCCCAGTTCAACGTCGACACCGGGCACATGACGAAGTGCGATCTTTGCTACGACTACCGCCAGAACGGCCAGGACCCGGCATGCGTCTCCGCCTGCCCGTCGCGCGCGCTGGACTGGGGGCCGATCGACCAGTTGCGCGCCGCGCACGGCGATCAGAACGGCATCGCGCCGCTTCCCGATCCGTCCATCACCAATCCCCACCTGGTGATCAAGCCGCACCGTGACGCGCAGCGCTGGGATTCCGGAACCGGCCACATCGCGAACCCCGAGGAGATCTGATGAACGTCCAGGAGCTGCCGCTCGTTCTGTTCACAGTGATCGGTCAGATGTGTGTGGGTGCCTTCGTCACTCTCGGCGTCATCCAGCTGGTTCTGTCGCTCAGGCATAACACCAAGGCCGTCGACCGGCTCACCGAACCGGTCGTGTACGCGATCGGGCCGGCGTTGATCGTCGGTTTGATCGTGTCGATCTTCCACATGAACGATGTCACCCACACCTTCTATGTTTTCCTGCACTGGCAGTCCTCGTGGCTGTCGCGGGAGATCATCTTCGGGGTGGCCTTCGCCATCTTCGGGTTTCTGTTCGCGATCATGCAGTGGTTCCGGCTCGGTGCGACCCGGCTGCG
Organism: Pseudonocardiaceae bacterium; assembly: GCA_036384655.1. Lineage (GTDB taxonomy): Bacteria > Actinomycetota > Actinomycetes > Mycobacteriales > Pseudonocardiaceae > DASVLX01. The sequence continues at coordinate 12,849 of DASVLX010000299.1, read as the reverse complement.
CCAGGTGATCGCCGGCATCACCGCGATCCTCGGCCTGTGCCTGGTCTGGTCGATGTCGCAGATCTACTACTCGGTGGTGACCATTCCGGCGTGGCACACCGCGTTCGTGCCCTTCCAGTTCTTCTGCACGATGATCATTCTTGGCGCGCTGGCCGTCGCCTGTGCGTTGATGATCACGACTCTGGTGCGCGAACGGAACCGTCGCGGCATGGTGACCGACGGGGGCCCGGAAGCAACCGCACCCGATGAGGGACCGGCCGGGGCCGGCGGCACCGGCAAGACCGGCGGGTCCGGTGGCGGCGGCGTGGCAGTCGCGGTCAAGACCCCCGTCACCACGCGGGCGCGGTTGGATGCCCAGATCAGGGGGCGGGTGAAGGACATCAACGCACCCACCACCGAGGCCGAGTGGGCGGAGACGACGCGGATCGCGAAGTGGATCGCCCTCGTCACGGCCGTCGTCGGCGTGTTGGTGTTGATCTCGTATCCGCTGCACACCGCCGAGCTCAGTGCCGGCAACGCCATGGCCGTCAACTCGGCTCAGGCGTTCAGCGGACCGCTGTTCATCCTGCGTCTGACGCTGCTCGCGCTGGCGGCCATCGTGCTCGCGCTGTTCATCTACCGGTCGGCCGAGCAGGCTGTCCGCGAGCGCCCGGCGATGCTCGCGAGCCTGATCACCACGGCCTTCGTGCTCGCCTTCGCCGGCGAGATCCTCGGCCGGTTCTTCCACTACGCCTCGATGTTCCGGATCGGGATCTAACAATGTCGACAGCGAGCCAGCCGGTCAGCGTGACCGACCATCTCGCACGGATCCTCGCCGTCACCTCGCGTCTCGGCGACGAGGAAGTCCCACTGGCCACGGCCACGGGACGGCGTCTGGCGACCGACATGGTCGCCAGGGCGCCGGTCCCGCCCTGGGACAACTCGGCGATGGACGGGTACGCCGTGCGTGCGGACGATGTGGCGCAGGCCAGCCCCGACCACCCGGTCACCCTCGACGTCGTCGCCGACCTGCCGGCCGGGTCCGATCAGGATCCGTCGCTCGATCATGGCCAGGCCGTGCGGATCATGACCGGAGCCGTCGTACCGAGTCAGGCCGACACGGTGGTGAGATCGGAGGACACCGATCAACCGACGATGGATCGCGCCACCCCGCGTACCGTCACCGTGCTCCGCGCGCCTGCCCTCGGCATGCACGTCCGCCACCGGGGCGAGGACCGTCGCGTCGGTGAAACCGTCGCCGCGGCCGGCACGCTGGTCCGGCCGGTCGTCGCCGCCGCCCTCGCCGCGACCGGGTACGGCACCATCCCCGTGGTGCGATCCCCACGGGTTGCCGTGATCGCCACCGGCAGCGAACTCGTCCGGCCCGGCGTTCCGCTTCGGCGCGGCCAGACACCCGACTCCAACACGCTCCTGATCAGCGGACTGGCTCGCGAGGCTGGCGCCGCGATCGTCGCGGTGCGCCAACTGTCGGACGAGCAGACCGGGCTGGCCACCATCCTGGCCGAGCTCGACTCCTGCGACGCGGTGATCGTCACCGGTGGCGTCGGCCCGGGTGCCTACGACCCGATCCGCGGGCTGTTCGGCTCCTCATCGGAGATCACCGTCGGCACCGTCGCGATGGAACCGGGCAAACCGCAGGCCTTCGGCCGGCTGCCGAGCGGGGCGCTGTTGTTCGGGTTGCCCGGCAATCCGGTCGGCGCCTGGGTCTCCTTCCAGGTGTTCGTCCGGCCCGCCCTGTTGATGATGCAGGGTGCCGAGGTTTCGGCGCTCTGCCCGACACTGCGGGCCCGGGCCGGCGCGGACTGGAGCAGAACCAAGCACACCGACCGAACCCAGTACCTCCCGGCGTGGACCGACCGCGAGGACGCGGGAACCGCGGACACGGGTTGGGTCACCTATCCCATCACTCCTCGCGGATCACACCGAGTCGCCACCCTCGCCCGCGCGAACAGCATGGTCGTCATGCCGGTCGGGCAGACCTGGGTGCACCGGGGCGATCTCGTCGACGTCGTCGTGGACAACGCGGACGACGTCCTCACCGCGGAAGCATCGGCGACGGCACTGGCAGTGGCCACCGCATCGTGATATCGACGCGCCCGCCGAACCTGTCTGGTGGCGGACGAACCAGCCGGTCATCGCCGGCCCCGGGAACCGGCCACGGCGCGACCCGTTTGAGTCCGGGGGGCACCGTGGCCGATAGTCCGGCCGCCGGGTGGCGGCCGTCGGAGATCACCCCGTCTGCTGTCGTGGCAGGGTGATTACTCGCTCGCCGGGCTGGCGTTGCTCCCGCCTCGGACGGCAGCCACTGTCTTGCAGGCTGCTGTGGTAGTCGGGAGCCAGCACGATGTTGGTGTACGTCCCGTGGCCGCAGACGTACTGGTAGGCATGCTCGATGCCCGCCGGGATGAAGACGGATGCCGGGCTGTGGACCGTCTTCGTCTCCTCTCCGAACTCGACGGAGCAGGTGAGACCGGTTCCATCGGCCTGGTCACCCCAGAAGACGAACAGACTGTCGCAGTTGTGGGTATGCCGGTCCACGTGCTTCTCGGGCGTGAAGGGGATGCCATGCAGGCCGATGGAGCGTTGGATCACGTACAGCGACGCGCGGGGATCGACTCGGGAGTCCATCCACACCCACCGCACACCGGGGCCATCCCGGTGGTACTTCAGTTCCGACGCTCCCTTGGGGAACGGCTTGCCCACGACCAGTTCGGACGACGCCACCGGCGGCGCGGAGCACTCCGCCACCTGCCGCACCCGGCCCACCCGCTCGGGTGGGAAGGGCTCGTACGCGTCCGGGCAGCGGCGCACCGCGTCGGCGTGATACTTGCCGGTGTGGGTGAAGATGTTGTCCCCCACGACCGGCCGGAGGACGTCCGGCTCGAAGCCGGTCATCCGCTCGACCGCCCGCGCCAGCTTGGGGATCATCTCCAGCCGATACCGCTCCTCGCCCCGCTTCTCCTTCAGCAGGACGGTCAGGGCCAGCAGGTCGGCAATGCCTGCCCGCTCGCCGATGCCCAGGATCGAGGCGTCCACCACCGACGCGCCGGCGTCGATGGCAGCGAGGGCATTGGCCGCGGCCAAGCCGAAATCGTTGTGCAGATGCACCTCGATCTCGCAGTCCAGGGACTTGACGGCCCATGCCACGCGCTCGGCGCAGAGCGCGGGCTCCCAGACCCCGGTGGTGTCGGCGAGGCTGATCCGGTCGGCACCGGCCTCGATGGCGGTTCGCGCGATCCCGTAGAAACGGTCGCACGGGGTGCGCGAGGCGTCCTCGACCGTGAAGCGGACCTTCAGCCCGAGTCGCTTGGCCTCCCGGACCGCGGCTCGTACCTTGTCCTCGACCTCCTCCGGCCGCCGGCCACCGAACTTCGCGGCCAGCGACACATCGTTCACCGACGCCCAGATGCCTACCCACTGGGCACCGGCCCGATATGCCGCCATCACCTCCGCGGGGACCGCGCGGGCGTGCATCAGGATCTCGGCGGATCGCGCGGCCGCCGCGGCCGACCCGCAGATCTCCTCATGTTCCGGTGAGATACCGGGGTGACCCACCTCGATCAGATCGACACCGAAGCCCTCCAGCAGTCGTACGATCTCGGCCTTCTGCCAGCCGGAAAACCGGACGCCGTGCTGCTGTTCGCCCTCTCGCAGGGTCGCGTCCAGGAGTCGCACTCGTGATGTCACGTCAGTGCCCGTCCAGGAATGTCTTGGTCTTGTCGATCAGTTGGTCGCGGTTCTTCTCGTACAGCACCCAGTGAGTCGCGTCCTGGATGACCACTTCCTGCTTCACCTTCGTACCGGTGAGCTTCTTCAGGACATTCGGTTCGGACATGAAGTCCGCACTGCCGCGGATGACCAGGGTCGGCGCCGTGATTTTGGACAGGCTGTACAGCGGGCGGTTCGTCCAGATGTAGTACAGATCGACGAGCGGACCCATGGGCCGTCGCACCGAGTGGTCCGCGCTCGTCTGGGCGGCTGGGTCGGAGGCGGTGTAGACCTCACCGACCTTTTCCATCGCGTCCGGGAGTGTCCACTGGTTCTTGCCCATCTCTATGTCCCAGTGCATCATCGCCATGCTCCACGGGACGGCCTGGTATGCCGGGAGGTCCGGGTTGAGTTCCATCGGGTTGCCCTTGACGGCATACGGGTCCGCCATGAACGGCTCGTTGAAGCCGTTCATGAAGCCGGTCAGGACGAGCCTGTTGACATTGTTCGGATTGAGGCCGGCGTAGTCGGCGGCCACCACGGATCCATAGGACCAGCCGACAATGTCGATCTTGTCGACGCCGCGGGTCTTCTTGATGTAGTCGACCGCCGTCGCGAGGTCCTCCACCGAGTCCTGGACGTGGATCACGGGCTTGTTCTGCGTCGCGGGCTCGTTCATCTCCGCGGGACGGGTCGACTTGCCAAATCCACGAAAGTCCAACGCCCAGGTGTCGTAACCCTCCTCGGCGTATGGCTCCATCCAGGACATGCCGGGCACGTCGAAGGCCATGGCGGTAGGGACGCTGAAGGGCTCCAGGAAGAGGACGACGTGGTTGTCGTCCACGGTCTTCTGCGACGTCAGGTACTTGTGACGCAGGTAGAGCTGGGCCCCGGCCTCGGAGGAGGGAATCATCTTCTCCTCGAGCGTGACCTGACTGGTCGACTCCTGACCGGTGGGCGCGCTGGCATTGCCGCCGCAGCCGCTCACGGTGGCCAGGACGGCGAGACCGACCGCCACTATCAAAGAGCTACGTATCTTGCCGAATCTCATCGCAATCTATTCTTTTCTCTCAGCCATGAACGCGGTTTCCGTTTTGATACCTACAAGGGGATCGCCCTGCTCAGCATGGCCACCACCCCGGCCGCGATCATCATTCCCGCCGGCAGCCCGCCCACCAGAAGGACGGCGATCAACGTGCCGATGATCACTCCGAAAAGGACCGCTGGCCGGGCGGACAGGACATGCATTCCCGCTCCGCCCAGGTAGGAAATGGCCAGACCGGCTATCACGGCCACAAGTCCAGCGGGACTGATGAGTGCCTTTCCCACCTTCCCAAGGTCGAACGTGTCGCTGGTCAGCGGTAACAACAGGTAGACCATGAGGAAGAAGAGGCCGATGTTGAGAGACTGGTCCTGGAGGGTCGCCAGCGCCGGTCTGGCACCGAACACATGGAGCACAAAGAGGAGTAAGGCGGCCCCGACCAGGACATAATCTCGGAACAGAGCAGACAGGACGACTATGGCCATAAGAGCTACCGCGCCGTGCCATATCTGTCCGCTCATGTCTGCGCCATTCCCATCTTCACAGGACTGTGCTGTCTCTGACCTTGTTAGAGGACGGTGTTGTCCCAGGTACCCTCCGGCGGCGTCACCACCTGAACCATGGCGGGTTCGGCGAGATTGACGCGCACCAGTTCGGGTCCAACTACCGGGTCGAGTCCGGGACGCTTCAGCAGAAACTTGAGCGCCTCAAAGCTGGCCAGCACACCGACAATGTTGGCCACCGGGGAGATAACGGCCCACGGAGCCTTGCCGTTGACAAAGGAATGGGCCCACTCCTCGTCGGCTCCATAGCGAACCGAGTGCAGGGCCCGTCCCGCCTTCAGTGCATTGAGCTGACTCTTGATGTCGTCTGTGAGCGGTCTCTGGTACGAGGGCTGCCGCAGGCACACCTCGTACGGAGTGGAATCCGGAGTCATCGACATCACCGCGCCACGGAAGGGCGGCGTGACAGCGATCCAGATCGACGGGACACCGACCTTGGCCGCGGCACGGTGCACGATCACCCGCGAGACCAGGTTGTCGGTCGCGTCGACGACCACATCCGTGTTCCCCAGCAGCTCAGCGGCGTTCTCCTCGGTGACGCGCTCCCGGCTCACCACAACCTCGATGTCCGGATTGATGTCTTCAAGAGACTCCTTGGCCGAATCGGCCTTGCTGTGGCCGAGCCGGCTGACGGAGCTGAGCATCTGACGGTTGAGATTGCTGGGCTCGAACTCGTCGTCGTCCACCGCGTGGATCTTTCCCACGCCCAGGCGGCTGAGTTGGATCAGGGTGATCCCTCCGACGCCACCACAGCCGACCACCGTGACACGGCCCTGCCGCAGGCGTTCCTGCTCTTCCTTGCTGAAAACCCCGATATTGCGAACGAAGCTGGCTTCGTACAGCGAGCTGACTTCGGTTGTCATGTCTCCTTCTCAGGGACGGTTCACAGGTGGGTGTAATCCCAGCCACTCTCCGGCGCGTCGACAACGCGAACCGGGGTGCTGGAGTCCAGATCAATAAGGACGCCCTTGGGCGCACGGGCCAGGGGTTCCCGCCCCGCCAGGATCTGCGTCACCTCGTGGAAGCTGAACGAGGCGATCAGCATGGCGCGGATCGGCGTGATGATCCAGCCCGCCTTCCCCGCGCAGAAGTCCTCCGCCCACTCGCGCGGCGCACCGGCCTTCACCGAATACCAGGCACGTGCCTTCTTGATGTCGGCGATCCGCTGTCGCAACTGGAGGTCGGTCAGCTTCTGTCCCTTGCCCGGGAGGTTGAGGATGTCCTCGTAGGCCACCCCGGCGGGGAAGAATGAGGAGACGAACCCGCGATTCGGCGGACTGCCCGACATTCCCACGCTGGGAACGCCGAGTTCCCGCGCCGTGCGGTGGATGATCACACGCGAGGGCATGTCATCCACCGCCTCGATGACCACATCGGCGCCCTCGATGAGGGAGACAACGTTGTCCTCGTCCACCGACGCCTTGATGAAGTGCGTCGAGATGTACGGGTTGATCGCCTTGACCGCCTCTTCGGCGGCTACTGCCTTGTCCTTCCCCAGGTTGGACGCGGTGGCAACCATCTGGCGGTTGAGGTTGGAGATCTCGAACTCATCCGGGTCGACACCGCTCACGTGACCGATGCCCATGCGAGCACAGAGGATCGCCTGGATTCCTCCGACTCCGCCGAGGCCGAAGATCACGACGTAGGAATCCCTGAGGCGCTGCTGCTCCTCTTTGCTGTACACCCCGACGTTCTTCTTGACCAGCTCCCAGTAGAAGTCGTCTGGGTCGGGGAACCCGTCCGGCACATCACTCATGGCGTTATCCCTTTGTTCCGCACATCAACCGGGTCGCTGGCCGTGCCGGGAAAGTTCCGCCAACTTCCGAATACGTTGGCAAGAATTTCTGCTCACTCAATTGGCCATTTTGGGCAGCCGAAATCGCCGTATGCGCCGAAGCGAAAACCCATTGATTCCCCGTCCCCAGAAACGGAGCCATCGTTGGTTATTGCCCGCGCATCCGTCAGACGCGTGCCACCTGAGTTATGCGGGTCAGCCAGACCAGCGCCACGACCACGTAGCCGCTGTCGTGGACACCGAACCCTGGCGACAGCCGCACCTCGAAGTTTTTCCGATCGGCGCTGGTTTTAACATGTGTGCAATGAAACTAAACACCGACACGCCCGGATAGGGACCTTGGACCTGTCCAGATGGAACCGGAAGTCCTAGATCGTCTCAGGTTCCCGGGCTGCGATGAGGCCGGGTCCCGCACCCAGGCCAGGTGCGGCCAACGCCTTACCCAAGCCCGCGAAGCTGTCCAGCCGTCCCCCGTCCCGCATCGACCGGAATCGCGCCTTATGCTGGGTCATGCGTGAATTGTTCCAAGGGGACCTGGCCCAACTCGGTGAGCAACTCGCCGACATGTGCGGCGTGAGCACGGCGGCGATGCGGCAGGCAACCCGAGCGCTACTGGAAGCCGACCTGCCGCTGGCCGAGTCCGTGCTCAGCAACGACGCCACACTGGACGCACGACGCGCCGAGTGCGAGGAACACGCCCAACTGCTGCTGGCGTTGCAGGCCCCGGTCGCCCGCGACCTGCGGATCGTGCTCGCCGCGACCTACTGCGCGGAAAAGATCGAACGCATGGGCGACCTGGCCGCACACATCGCCGAAATCGCCCGCTTCGCCCACCCCCACCACGCCGTTCCAGACCCGATCCGGGAGACCATCTCCGAACTGGGCACCGTGACCGTCGGCATGGCCGAACGACTCGCCACGATGATCGACGCGGTGAACACCGGTTCAGGCGGCGGTGCCTTCGCCGAGCTCAAGGACATGGAAGACCGCGTCAATCGGCTGCACGCGGACATACTCGCCCGGATCAGTAAGCCTGACTTCGGCTACGACCCAAGCGTGGCGGCCAACCTCGCGCTGCTGACCCGCTTCTACGAACGCTTCGCCGACCAGGCCGTCTCCGTCGCCCAACGACTGGACTTCGCCGCGACAGGCACGCTGCCCGCCGCCTGACTCCCCCGCTTTCCGGTGGTCAGTCCGGTTTGGTCGCCGAGACCAGGATGAGGGGATCACCGGGAGTGCCGAACCACATCCGCCATCCCAGTCGCCGCACGGTGATCTCGACGCAACCCGCGGCCTCCAGCGTGTGAGGGTCGGGATACTGACTGAAGTGCTGGTCGATCAGGCGTAGCCGGCCGCCGGGGCGCAGCACACGCACCGCCTCGCGCAGGGCTTGGTTTCGTCCCTCCACACCGGCGATGTTGTGGATCGCCAGACTACTGACCACAATGTCGAACGACCCGGTCGGGAAGGGCAGCGCCCGCGCGTCCGCGTCGACGAACTCGACCCGGTCCGACACGCCCTCCAGCGTCGCGTTGCGCTCGGCGGCCGCGCGGCTGTTACCGGTCTGATCACGAGGTCGCCACACGTCCACGCCGACCGCCCGGCCCGCCGGAAGTCGCCGTGCGGCCAGCAACAGCACCGCGCCGCGCCCGCATCCGATGTCCAAGAGCCGCTCATCGCCGCGCGGTCGGAGCTCATCAAGGACCTCGCCCCAGACGACGAACTTGCCGCGCAGGGTGCTGTACAGATAGCTGCCCGCGAAGCCGGTCGCCACGGCCCCCGCGGCCCCGGCCAGCAGCGCCAGCCCGTAGCGCCGACGGCGTACAGCCCACGCCGCCGCACTGGCCAGCCCCGCCTCCGCCAGCCCGACCACCGGCAGGACCGTGGCTCCGCCGTCGATGCCATAGGAGCCGGCGCGACCCGCACCGCGCGCTTCCGCCCGTCGCCGTTCCACCGCGTCATCGGTCACGCCACCATGATCCACCCTCCTGCGTGCGGGCGGTCACCCGAACGTCAGTCGGCCCGCCACCTACACGAACGAGGTGGCGGGCCGATGCCGTGATGTCAATCAGGGATCATCAGGTGGCGTCGTCGTAGCGGATGTCGTGGCCGGGCTCCTGGCCCCTGCGAGGGTCAGCGGCCGGTGCGTAGTCCGGCGTGGGACTACCGGCGAAGTCAGCACCGAGGTCGTAGCCGGACGTGGGCGAGATCGGTGGGGCTTGTTCGGGTTCGGGTGCCGGTGAGGGCTCGTCGTCGGACAACCCGTCCCAGCCCTCGTCGATGCGACGCTGCGCCTGCCGCTTGTCGTGAATCCGGGCGATCTGCACGGAAATCTCGAACAGGACCGACAGGCCACCGGCCAACACACACATCGAGATCGGGTCCTGACCGGGTGTGACGAACGCGGCGAACACGAACAGCGCGAAAATCACGCCGCGCCGCCACTTCCGCAGCTTCTCGTACTGGAGGACACCGACCCGGTTGAGCATCACGACCAGCAGCGGCAGCTCGAAGCTCACCCCGAAGATCAGGAGCAGGTTGAGCATGAACGACACGTACTCGTTGGCGGCCAGGGCGGTCACGAAGTTGCCGCCGCCCATGTTCGACAACACCCGCAGTGCCTCGGGCAGCACCACATACGCCGTCACGGCACCGCCGGCGAACAGCACAGCCGCGCTACCCACGAAGGTCAGCGCGAACCGGCGTTCCTTCCGATACAGGCCGGGGGTCACGAACGCCCAGATCTGATACAGCCACAGTGGGCTGGTCACCACCGCGCCGGCGGCGATGCCCACCTTGAGGCGGATCATCATCGCCTCGAACGGGCGGGTCTGCAGCAACGCACAGCTATGGCCGGTGAACGCGGCGCGAGCCGAGGCCGGCAGGGCACAATAGGGCTCGTTCATCAGATCACCCAGCGACGGGATGGGTCCGATCCGGGTGCCGAACCAGATGAACCCGAAGATCGCACCCACCAAAACCGCCAGCAGCGCCATGCCCAGGCGGAACCGGAGTTCATACAGGTGCTCGACGATCGTCATCGAGCCGTCGGGATTACGCCGACGGCTACGGCGCTGACGCGCCTCCCTCCGCCCACCACGGGGAAGGAACAGGCTCTCATCCACTCGGATACAGCCCCCTTTACACGGCTACCGACACGGTGGCCTGGCAGGGTACGGAAGAACCGCGGTCAGGACTGGTGACCGACGGAGGTTTGCACCGGGGCCTGCGGCGCGGCGACCTGCGGCTGCTGCAGGGGCGCGATCTGGGGCTGCGCGGCGATCTGAGGCTGGGCGGGCTGCACCTGCTCCGCGGATTCGGCGCCGGTCTTGGACTGGGCGTCATCCTCGTTCATACCGCGCACTTCGCTGCGGAACACCCGCATGGACCGCCCGATGCCGCGCGCGGCGTCCGGCAGCCGTCGGGCACCGAAGAAGATGAGCAGCACCGCCAGGATGATCAAGACGTGCGGCCAGCCGAAACCGTTTGTCAACACAGTAGATCCTCCGTTCTCACAACCATGATTCTCACAATCGCCCCTGATCGTACGCGGAGGACCGCCCTGCTGACCCCTTGTCCGATGGAGACATCGGACACTCGAAGGAGCAGATCATCCACAAAAGTACGACATAGGTTGTTAGAACAGGCCCGGTCCGGTGCCGAGACCGGCGCCACGAGAGAAGCGGCGGGAGCGCTATGTCGTCAGCAACCACACCGATAACGTCACGGAAGAGAACAGGGAACACTGCTGTCGACAAGGCGGTCATCAACTGGATCGACTGATCCGCCGTTGCAGGTGGCAGCGTCACGCTGACCATAGATACGCCATGTGACGTACTAAACACGAGGCCTTGAAGTTAGTGGGTTGCTGAGAATGTCCGGCCAGCTCACACAGCCAACGGCAATCCTAGTAAGCTGACACTAACCAGTGGCACACTGTAGTAGGAACTCCGTTGGATCTCGTATCTCCCACCACCCACACGATCATCGCAGCCGTGAACGGGTTCGTTCGTGGCCAACTGGAGGCGGACGCCGGTTCCAGTTGGCTGAGAGTTCCCACGATCCGAGCTCGACTTGCGGCGTCGATGGCAACAGTGAAGCGTTGAGGCAGGTCAGACGGCATTACCGGCTGGCAGGCAGCCTTGAGTCGCAGATCGAGTACGCATCGGAGGGTCCGCCCAGTGCATCGACACGATCATCTATCGGACTGTGCCGCTGGCCGTTAGGTCGGCACACGATATGATTTACTTAGTATTTACTAATGAATTCAGTATAAAATGGGTGACATGAGCAGTCAGGCGTGGACCGACCCCGAGCCGTGGCCGATGCTGGGCGAGAGCAGGCGTCGGGTGCTGGACGTGCTGCGCGCAGCGGGCGAGCCGGTGGGAGTACAGGAGATCGCCGACCGGGTGGGTCTGCATCCGAACACGGCACGATTCCATCTGGACGGGTTGGTCGACGCGGGCCTGGCCGACCGGAGCAGCGAGGAACGCAGCCAACCGGGCCGCCCCCGCACGGTCTACGTCGCCACCGCGACCGACGTGCCGGCCGGGCAGCGCAGTTACCGGATGCTGGCCGAGATGCTCACCAGCCTGATCGCCGACACACTGCCCGAACCCGTTCAGGCCGCCGAGAAGACGGGTGAAGAGTGGGGCCGTTACCTGGCGGACCGGCCGGCGCCGTCGCAGCGGGTCGATGCCGCGGAGGCGGTTCGCCGGTTGTTGACGGTGCTGGCTGATATGGGTTTCGCCCCGTCACCGACGGAAGATTCCCAACGGCCGGTGATCGAGTTGCGGCACTGCCCGTTCCGCGAGGTGGCCGACCAACACGGGGACGTGGTGTGCTCGCTGCATCTGGGGCTGATTCGCGGTGTGTTGGCGGAGGTGCGATCACCGCTGCTCGCGGATCAGTTGGAGCCGTACGCCGAGCCGTCGCTGTGCAAGGTGCATCTGGCACCGGCGGCGGATGGCTCCACCCGCGCGAGTGGCCGCCGCACCGAGCGGTAGTCGTCAGCGTGGGAGGGGCGAGTTACCCCTCCCACGCCAGGTTCTGGTCAGACGGCTCGGTCAGTTTGTGACGCGTCCGATGCGGACCTTCCACACCTCGGGTCCGCTCTCGAGGTAGTCCCAGGTGAACTCGCCGGTGTGCTCGGCGGCGAACTGGTAGTACAGCGGCTTGGGATCGTGGTCGTTGACCAGGATGAAGCTCTCCCCATCCGCGAGGGCGTCGTAGGTGTCGAAGATGAGCGGGTGGCGACGTGCCGGGACTACCTCACGCACGTCGAGTTCGGGACTGGCCACGGTCATGGCGATCTCCTCGGTTGATGGAAAGACGAATATTTCGCACTAGCTCAGCTCGTTGTTACCATATCGCTAGTTAAAACTAGGAGGTAGCGATGGCTGGATCACATGCGAGAGAGAGTCGCCGATGACGAGCCGAGGCAAGCCCTGGCCGGATGTGACCACGATGGCGGCGGGTCCCGTGACCGAGGATCTGGTGCTCGACCTGCTGGGCGACGTGATTGACCCCGAGTTGGGCGTGGACGTCGTCAACCTCGGGCTGGTCTACGGCGTCGAGATCAGCGCCACCGCCGTCGTCGTCCGGATGACGCTGACCACGCCCGGCTGTCCGCTGGGCGCCTATCTCGACGACGAGATCACCCGCTGCCTGGCGCAACTGCCCGGTGCGCCCAGGGTGCTGGTCGATCTGGTCTGGGAACCACGGTGGAGTCCGGCGATGAT
>DASVLX010000298.1:0-21555 GCA_036384655.1 Pseudonocardiaceae bacterium | reverse complement strand
GCTGGGCGTCTGGTTCATGGCCGAGGCCCGGCGCTTGGATGTCACCACGGCGATGACGATGATCAGCACCGCGACCACCGCGATCCCGAGCCGGATCCCGATCGAGGCGTGCGGACCGTAGGAGAAGGTCACGATGGCCGGCGCGATCAGCACCGACACCAGGTTCATGACCTTGATCAGCGGGTTGATGGCAGGACCAGCGGTGTCCTTGAACGGGTCGCCGACCGTGTCGCCGATGACCGTCGCGGCGTGCGCGGCCGAGCCCTTGCCACCGTGGTGGCCGTCCTCAACCAGCTTCTTGGCGTTGTCCCAGGCACCACCGGAGTTGGCCAGGAAGATCGCCATCAGGGTGCCGGTGGCGATGGCGCCACCGAGGTAACCGGCCAGTGGACCGGTGCCGAGGCCGAAACCGACCGCGATCGGCGCGAACACCGCCAGCAGACCTGGAGTGGCCAGCTCACGCAGCGCGTCCCGGGTGCAGATGTCGACGACCTTGCCGTACTCCGGTCGTTGGGTGCCGTCCATGATCCCGGGGAAGTTCTTGAACTGGCGCCGAACCTCGTACACGACCGCACCAGCGGCGCGCGACACCGCGTTGATGGCCAGGCCGGAGAACATGAACACCACGGCAGCGCCGATGATGATGCCGACCAGGACGTTCGGGCTGAACACCTGAATCGTGAACAGGCTGGGCAGGCCGGCCGAGTTGATGGTCAGACCCGAGGTGACCTTGCCCAGTGCCTGGTTGATCGCGGTGTTGTACGAACCGAACAACGCGGTCGCGGCGAGGACGGCGGTCGCGATCGCGATGCCCTTGGTGATGGCCTTGGTGGTGTTGCCCACCGCGTCCAGGTCGGTCAGGATCTTCGCGCCCTCGCCCTCGATCTCGCCGGACATCTCGGCGATGCCCTGGGCGTTGTCGCTGACCGGACCGAAGGTGTCCATGGCGACGATGACACCGACCGTGGTGAGCAGACCGGTACCGGCCAACGCGACGGCGAACAGCGCCACGAACACCGAGCCGGAGAGCAGGAACGCGCCGTACACGGCGGCGCCGATCACGATCGCGGTGTAGACGGCAGATTCGAAGCCGACCGAGATACCCGAGAGGATCACCGTGGCGGCACCGGTCAACGAGGTCTCACCAACGGTCCGCACCGGCTTGTGCTCGGTGCCGGTGAAGTAGCCGGTCAGCCAGAGGATGACGCCGGCCAGCACGATGCCGATCAGCACCGCGACGGCCGCGACCACGGCCGGGCTGCCGGACACGCTGGGGTCGCTCGGACCGGTCAGCTGGCTGAACGAACTGGGCAGGTAGACGAACGCGGCCACGGTGCACAGCACGGCGGAGATGACAGCCGAGATGTAGAAGGAGCGGTTGATCGCGGACAGGCCGTTCTCGCCGGCCCGCGCCCGGGTGATGTAGACGCCGATCGCGGCGGTGATCACACCGATACCCGGCACGATCAACGGGAACAGCAGGCCCTGCACACCGAACGCGGTGGTGCCCAGGATCAACGCGGCGACCAGGGTCACGGCGTACGACTCGAAGAGGTCCGCGGCCATACCGGCGCAGTCACCGACGTTGTCACCGACGTTGTCGGCGATGGTCGCCGCGTTGCGCGGGTCATCCTCCGGGATGCCCTGTTCGACCTTGCCGACCAGGTCGGCACCGACGTCGGCGGCCTTCGTGAAGATGCCGCCGCCGACCCTCATGAACATGGCCAGCAGGGCGGCGCCGAAACCGAAGCCCTCCAGGACCTTCGGCGCTCCACCGGCGTAGGCGAACACCACGACCGAGGCACCGAAAAGGCCGAGGCCGACCGTCATCATGCCGACCACGCCACCGGTGCGGAACCCGATCCGCATCGCTTCCTCACGGCCGGTCGTGTTGGCCGCGGCCGCCACTCGCACATTCGAACGCGTGGCCAACCACATGCCGAGATAGCCGATTGTCGCGGAGAACGCCGCGCCGACCAGGAAGAAGATGGAGCGGCCAATGCGCTCCGCCCAGTCGTCCGCGGGCAACGCGAACAGAAGCAAAAACACGATCACCGCGAAAATGCCGAGCGTGCGGAGCTGCCGGTTGAGATAGGCCGCCGCGCCCTCCTGGACCGCCTTGGCGATTTCCTGCATCCGGGTGGTGCCCTGTCCGGCGGACAACACCTCTCGGAACAGGAAATACCCGACGACCAGGGCTGCCAGTGCGATGACCGCGACCACGGCCACGACGCCGCGATCACCACCGGTCAAGGCTAGGCCGTCCGCGAGGAACTGCCGGGACATCCGTCCTCCTGAGACTCATTGCCATCGAGGCCAGGGTTCGGTTCGGTGCCCTGACCACTACACGTGCACCATCACATATGGTGCTGGTCCAATCTGGCGGAGTCTATTGGCCAGCCGAAATGGTTTGGTAGGCCCACCCGGCCCGAACACGCTCAGTGATCACGTGTTGTGCTTCTTGAACGATTACGTGATCGATAATACCTGCGCTGTCGATCATCCGGCCGGACCGGTCGTGAACCATCGTTCACTGCCCAAATATTGACACGAGTGATCTTCGTCACTGGCCACGACTGGCTCCGGTACCGGCGAAACACGCCGGGCACCCGTCCCGATCGCCGAGGCGAGCGGTGACACACTCGACGTCGTGCGTGGCGAAGCGGGACCCGGCAGGAAGCTGCTGGACCGCGTGCTGGCCGGCATTCCCGAGACGGCGGATGCCGAGTCGCCGCTGCGGCATATCAAGGACCTGCCGGAGCGCCCCGCGCGTTACGCGGAGTGGCCGGACTGGGCCGGCAATGTCACTGGCGCGGTCGAGGCGGGTGGGGTGTGCCGGCCGTGGACTCACCAGATCGAGGCGGCGAACCTCGCGCACGCCGGAAAGCATGTGGTGATCGCGACCGGAACCGGCTCCGGCAAGTCGCTGGCCTACCAGCTGCCCGTGCTCTCTGCTCTGCTGTCCGATCCGCGGGCCACGGCGCTGTACATCGCGCCGACCAAGGCACTGGGTGCGGACCAACTTCGCGCCGTTTCGCGACTGACCGCCGAGGGCGAGCTGGCCAGCGTGCGGGCCGCCAGTTACGACGGCGACACGCCGATGGCCGAGCGGGACTGGGTGCGCGCGCACAGCCGGTGGGTGTTCACCAACCCGGACATGCTGCATCGCGGCATCCTGCCGCGGCACCAGCGCTGGACCCGGCTGTTCCGCCGGTTGTCGTTCGTGGTGGTCGACGAGTGCCACGCGTACCGAGGACTTTTCGGCTCGCATGTGGCGCTGCTGCTACGCCGGCTACGGAGGGTGGCCGCGCGCTATGGCGCGAACCCGGTGTTCGTGCTGGCATCGGCCACCATGGCACGGCCGGAGGAACTCGCGACCCGGCTCACCGGTCTGCCGACGGTCTCGGTGACCGAGGACGGTTCGCCGCGCGGCGCCCGCACGATCGCGCTCTGGGAGCCGCCGCTGCTGCCGGACCTGATCGGTGAGAACGGTGCGCCGGTGCGCCGATCGGCGCCGGCCGAGGCGGCCAGGATCATGACCGAGCTGGTCACCGACGGTGCCCGAACGCTGGCGTTCGTGCGGTCTCGGCGAGGTGCCGAACTGACCGCCCTGGCGACCCGCGCCGCGCTCGCCGAGTTGCCTGGCTCACTGGCGGACCGGGTTGCCGCTTATCGGGCCGGTTATCTCGCCGAGGACCGGCGGGTACTGGAACGTGCCCTGGACTCGGGCGAGCTGCTGGGTGTCGCCAGCACCAGTGCGTTGGAACTCGGGGTGGACATCACTGGCCTGGACGCCGTGGTGGTCGCCGGATTCCCGGGCACGCTGGCGTCGTTCTGGCAGCAGGCCGGGCGGGCCGGCCGCTCCGGCGACGAGGCCCTGGTGGTATTCGTCGCGAGGGATGACCCACTCGACACCTACCTTGTGCACCATCCGTCCGCGATCCTCGATCGTCCGGTCGAGGCATGTGTGTTCGACCCCGCGAACCCGTATGTGCTCCGGCCGCATCTGGCCTGCGCGGCGGCCGAGCTGCCGCTGACCGATGCCTGCGTGGCCGACCTCGCCGGCCCGGCCGGCAACGCGGTCGTCGACGAGTTGGTCGCCGGCGGGATGCTGCGCCGCCGACCCACCGGGTGGTACTGGACGGCGCGCGAGAAGCCGCATGCGACGGTGGACATCCGCGGTGCGGGCGGCGAACAGGTCGCCGTGGTGGAGGCGGACACGGCGAAACTGCTCGGCACCGTCGATCCCGTCGCGGCCTGCTGGTCGGTGCATCCCGGTGCGGTCTACCTGCACCAGGGCGAGTCCTATGTGGTCGACGAGTTGGATCTGGACAACGGACTCGCGCTGGTGCACGCGGAGGCTCCGGACTGGACCACCTTTCCCAGGGACACCGTGGACATCTCCGTGGTGCGCGAGGTGGAACACCGCGACCACGGCGGTGTCACGAGCTGCCTCGGTGACGTCGACGTCACTTCGCAGGTGGTCGGCTATCTCCGCCGACGACCGTCTGGTGAGGTCATCGATCAGGTGGCACTGGACCTGCCCGCACGCACACTGCGCACCCGGGCGGTCTGGTACACGGTTTCCGACGAGTTGTTGTGCGGCAGCGCGCCGGGGGGTGCCGGGCTGACTCCGGCACGCATCCCCGGCGCGCTACACGCTGCCGAGCACGCGGCGATTGGCCTGCTACCGCTGTTCGCGACCTGCGACCGTTGGGACATCGGCGGGGTATCCATCGCCTGGCACGCGGACACCGGGGAGGCGACGGTGTTCGTGCACGATGGTCATCCCGGGGGAGCCGGTTTCGCCGATCGCGGCTTTGCCGCGTTGGTCCCCTGGTTGGCCGCTACGCGGGAGGCCATCCTTTCCTGTGAGTGCTCGGCGGGGTGCCCGTCCTGCGTTCAGTCGCCAAAGTGCGGGAATGGCAACGAACCGCTGGACAAGGCAGGCGCGCTGGCCGTGTTGGAGGTCGTGTTGTCCGCACTCACCTCGACCGATCCGGCCGTCGTCACGGCCGGTGTCGAGGAAGACGAACATCGCAACCACCTTCACGACTGGTCTGTTGGTTAGGCGGCGGCGCGGTCCACACCGACGAAGCCCGAACGGGCCGCGTCGATCGAGCGAAGACCGACCAACGCCGCGATCATGGCGTTCTGGATCACCTGCGGACGCGGAAGCTCCCAGCCCCACGCCTCCGGCCGAACCCGCCAGTGCACGATGCCCTGTGGGAAGGCCGTCGGAGGCAGCGGCACCCAACTGCCGGCGCCGTGGACGATCAGGTCGTCCAGGCCGGTGAGTTCGGCCGAAACCTCCTCGGAGTGCGCGGTGAGGAACAACCAGCGTCCCCGCGGCGTGACCGCGATCGGGGCGGACAGGTGATTCGACCGGAGCACCGCCGCGGTGTGGCGACCCAGCTCAGACCCCACCTCGATGGCATCCAGCTTGGAGCCGGTGGCCACCAGCAGGTTGTAGGGACCGCGGTCCCACCACCGAGCGATCTGGTCGGCGTCGGCGCCGAGGTGCTGTTCCCAGTCCTCGAGCACCGGTCGAAGACCAGCGGCCCGGCCACTGCCGCCCGTGAATCGGGAACCGGCCGGATAGGTGCCCGGCAACACGGGCCATCCACGCGACGCGAGACCGATGGCCTCCGCGCGAAGTTCGACGCGGAAGGCACCCTGCCAGGCGTCCGGCCAATCCATCAACTTCCGCCTCCTCGTTCTCGGTCCCCTGTTTGCTGTTCTCTTCGCTACTTCCGAGTCCTTGCCGCTGACCACTTGCTCTCAAGCGGCACACATGACACTCAACGGCATCGGGCCCGACCTGGTAAGCCCGTTGTCGGCGGCCGGTCGTCATCGCACGGCGAGTGAAGCCACCGCGACATCCGGCGCTGTGAAGGGTCTGTTCGTCGTCGCTCGGCAACGTCCGCTGAACACCCGAACAACCGGTGGTCAGACCGTCTGACGGCGCTTCGTCGCTGGTGAACGGTCCACTGCCGAGCGCTGCCGAGCACCGGCTCGGTCGCGTCCTCGGCAGGGCCGGCCCGCGCGTGGGCGGTAGCCGAGCCGAACCGTCCCAACGGCTCGGGCAGCGGCGCGCTCACCTCGACGAGCGCGTCCCAGCCAGCCAACCAGCAGCGATCAACGTGGACCCGCATCTGGTCGGCCACCCATCGGGCCCGGTCGCAGGCGGCCCGCTCGCCGTCGGGCACTGACTCGGCGGCTGCCAGCGCGGCCAGATCGGCCGCGCTGGCAACTCGGTGCCGGGTGGCGACAGCCGAACCGATCGCCAGCATCGCGGCGAAGATCAGCACCAGCACCGCGACGCCACCGACGGACCACACGGTCGCGTATCCATGATCACGATCGGGACACGGACGACCGCTCACCGCCGATCACCTCCCGCTCGCCGCCGGCCACCTTCCGTTTGGGGCGACGAGGTCATCCACGTCGTCGAACTCGCGGTCGGGCTCGTGGTTGGCAGCATGGTCGGCAGCCTGGTCTCCTCGGGTGTCTCCGTGGTGGTCGGCGGGCTGCCGGTCGTTTCCGCCGTGCTCGGCGACCGAGACGGTTCGTCGAGGGGATCGGGCTCCCGCACGGCGACGGCTCGGGCTCGCACGTCCATTCCGGGCAGCAGACCACCAATCGGATCGTCCGCGACCTCGATCACCACCGTGTCGTCCTGGCCTGTGATGGTGACCGTCGCGCCGGAGGGCGCCAGGTCGGAGGCGGCCTGACGAGCACGCGCCAGATCGCCACGGGAGGCCAGCCGGGCGGCCTCACTCGCCGCGTCCGTGCACCGGATCTGCGCCAGCACCGCGGACAGACCGGCGAGCATCATCGCCAGCACGGCGATGAACCCACACAGGGCGATCGCCGCCTCCACGGTGACGGCACCCCTGTCGACTGCCCTGTCGACACCGATGTCACGGACGATCGGTGAGCCACGCACCCGGCTGGCCCCGGTCATCCGACCTTCACCGACAGTGCGCGTTGCACCAGGCCGGTCAACCCGGACACCACCGAGTCTCCGGTTACCACCGCGTACAACACAACGGCCAATGCCGCTGCCGCGATGGTTCCCACGGCGTACTCGACGGTGGACATCCCGTCGTCGGAATCGACCGCGTGTTTCGGCCGCGACGACGGCCGAAACACCATTCCCAACACCTTGAACATCGTGTTTCTCCTTTTCTGTTGTTGTCCTCTTCGAACATTCGCGGCCGTTACCACGAACTCATCAGCCGGGTGGCCAGCCCGACCACCACCGGAATCACGCCGAGGCAGAGAAAGGCGGGCAGGAAACACAGCCCCAACGGACCCGTGACCGCCACGGCTGCCCGCTCGGCTCTCGCCTCGGCCCGGTCATTCGCCTCACCCCGCAGCTCGACCGCCAATGCCTCGGCGACACCGGCCAGTGCCGCGCCCGAGCGCGCGGTTCGCCGCGCTCCCCGGGCGAGCTCCGCGGTGCTCGGGCAGGCCAACGCCGATTGCCAGGCCTGTTCCGGATCGGCGCCGAGAGCGAGCAGTTCCGCGGTGCGCCGCATCGCCTCCCGGGCCGGCTCCGGCAGTCCGGGCGCGACCAGCCGCACCGACAGCGCCACCGGCAGCCCGCCCCGCAGGCAGGCGGCCAGCAGTCCCCAGCAGCCAGCCAGTGCGAAGCTGTCCGGCGCGGCGCGGCGCCCGGGCAAATGATCAAGCCAGGCTTTCGGCCAGCCCCCGAGCCGGTGACCCGGTGGCGAACGCCGGCGGCCGTCGCTGACGACAGCCATCCGTGCCGGCAGAGCGCCCAACCTGGTGGACACGGCGGCGGGCCTGTCCGGGACGACCAGCGTGGCGGCCGCCAGCAGCAGCGTCACCATGGCCGGGCCACTCATGACGTCACCCGGGATGTCAGCCGGCCGATCCACAGCACTCCGCAGCAGGCGAGCACCGTGCCGAGGGCCAACAGCCCGTGGCCGATTGTCGTGGCGAGCAGCACCCGGACCGGGTCGGCGCCCATTCCCTGTCCCAGCAGCACACCGAGGACCGGCAGCACCGACAGGATCGTCCCGCTGGCCCGTGGGCCCGCCATCCTGGCGCGCACCTGATGCTCGAACCGGACCCGCGCGGCCACGTCGGTCCGCACCGAGTCGAGCACGTCGGCCAGCGGCAGGCCGTGCCGCTCGGCCAGCGACCACGCCCTGGCCAGAGGTTGGGCGAGCATCCGCCATGCCGCCGCCCCGGCGGCATCTCTGGAGTCCGTGGTTTCCAGCCGCGCGACCGCCATTCCAACGTCGCCGCCGAGGCGGGCCGTCCGCGCGATCACGTCCAGCACGGCGGCCGCCCGGCCTGGTGCCTCCGCCGCGGCGGCTTCGGCCGCTGACGCCGGATGCGCTCCGGCGCGAAGCTCCAGAACCAGCGCGCGCAAGGCGTTGGCCATGTCCGTGGCGAACGCCAGGCGACCGCGTTCCCGCCGCCGGGCGCGCCATCGCAGCGCGATGGTGCCGGTGGCCACGGCCAGCGCGATGGCCACACCGGTTCCGGCCACCGCCCAGGCCACCACGCCCACCGCGACGAGTCCGCCCAGCGCGGCAGGTCCGGTGAACCTGGTGATCCAGCGATGCGGACGGCACGACCGTCGTGAGCCCGCCAGCGGCAGGGGACCCGCTACCGGCCCCAGCGTCCGCAGCCGGCCGGCGCCCGAACTGCCGGGCCAGCACAGCGACGCCGCCGCGAGCGCCAGCAGAGCGAGGCTCAGCATGACGCCACCCCGCCTCCCGCCTGCCGCTCACCGAGTAGTGCCATCAGCCGCGGCCAACCCGGCAGCGGGCCCGCCGGACGCCATGCCGGTACGACCCGAACAATGCCGGACACGGACTCCAGGACGCCGATCTCGGCCAGTACCCGCCGACCGTCCGTACGCCGGGCCATGTGCAGCACGACTCGCACGGCCGGAGCCAGTTGGCTGTGCAGTGCCGTCCGGGACAGCCCACCGAGAGACGCCAACGCCTCCAACCGCGCCGGCACCTCGCCGGGTGAGTTGGCGTGCAGGGTGCCCGCGCCACCGTCATGGCCGGTGTTGAGCGCAGCGAGCAACTCACAGACCTCCGCGCCGCGCACCTCGCCGACGACCAGCCGGTCGGGCCGCATCCGCAGCGCCTGGCGAACCAGGTCGCGCACGGTCACTTCGCCGACGCCCTCGATGTTGGCCGGCCTGGCGACCAGCCTGACCACCTGGGGATGCGCCGGCTGCAGTTCGCCCGCCTCCTCGACGCAGATGATCCGGTGCTCCGGCTGGACCTGACCGAGCAGCGCCGCCAGCAGCGTGGTCTTGCCGGTCCCGGTGCCGCCCACCACCAGGAAGGCCAACCGGGCCCGCACCATGGCGGTCAACAGCTCCGCCATCGCCGCGTCGAACGTGCCCAGCTCCACCAGGGCGACCAGGTCGTGGTCGGCTGGGCGCAACACGCGCAACGACAGGCAGGTTCCGTCCGCCGCGAGGGGCGGCAGGATGGCATGCATCCGGATCCGGCCGTGCGGACCGCTGCCGGGTAACCACGCGTCCACATAGGGCTGGGCGTCGTCGAGCCGGCGACCCGCGGCCAGGGCCAGCCGCTGCGCGAGCCGCCGGACCGCCTCCTCGTCGGGAAACCGCACCTGCGCGCGGCGCAGCCCACGGCCCCCGTCGACCCACACCTGGTCGGGCCCGGTGACCAGCACGTCGGTGGTGTCCGGATCACGCAGCAGCGGCTCCACCGGTCCGGCGCCGACGAACTCCTGATGCAGGGTGCGCAGCGCGCCGAGTAGATCGGCATCGCCCACCACGCCGCCGGCCTCGGCCCGCACGGCGTCGACCACCCGTGCCGGGGTGACCGCGGCACCCGCGCTGACCAGCCGGCGCCGCACCCGTTCCACGAGTTCGGTGGTCATGTCCGCTCCGCCCCGACCGCTGTGGACGGCCGGTCATCGCCCTCGACGGCGTCGAGGATGGTCCTGGCGGCGGCCATCAACGGCCCACGGGGCTTGACGTGCAGCCCGCCGCGTTCCAGGAGCTTCGCCAAGCCCGACTCCGGACGCATGACGGCCAGCAGGGGCAGGCCGACAACTCGGGCGATGTCCTCGGCGAACAGACCGCCTGGAGCGGGGCCACGGACCACCAGCCGGGCCGCCACGCGGTGGTCGCGCAGCAGGTCCGCCACCCGCTGGGCGGCGGCCGCCGCCCGGACCTCCGCCGGAACCACGACGACCGCCATGTCGGTCTCGCCGAGCGCTGCCAGCGCGGTGTCGGTCGTCATGCGAGGAAGATCACAAACGACGGTTTCGCCGGAACGCCGGCCGGCGTCGATCACGGCCGCCAGCGCCTCGGCGGACGGTCCCGGACCGTCTCGGCCGCAGGAGACCACCGTCAACCGGGTGCCGGCACGGGACCGGCCGGGCAGCGATTCGCGCAGCGCCTCCATCGCGATCCGGCCGCCGCTGGCCCGGATTCCCGGCCAGCGCAGGCCCTCGACGCCCTCGATGCCGAGCAGGAGGTCGATGCCACCGCCCAGCGGATCACAGTCGACGAGCAGGGCTCCCCGGCCGCGGTGCAGTGCGGCGAGCGCGACGGCCGCCGCCAGCACCGACGCCCCCGCGCCCCCTCGGCCGCCCAACACCGCGATCACCCGGCCCGCGATGACGGACGGCCGCTCCACCGTGTCGGCCAGCCTGTTCACCAGGCGTTCGGACGCGTCCGGCAGTTCCAGGACATGCCGCACGCCGAGGTTGACCGCGCACCGCCAGAGATCCGGCGGCGGTTCTCCCGAACACACCACGAACACGCCGTCGCGGCGCGGCAGGTTGGCGGCCACGCACTCGGCCGCGGCGGCCTCGTCCAGCAGCACCAGAGGCGCGTTGGACCACAGCCGTAAGGCCGCGACCGGGTCCGGGGCCAGTTCCAACTCGCACCGGGCGACCGCCGCCAGCCGCAGCAGTTCGTCCAACAGTGCCTCGTCGCTCACCATGACGAGCGGTCGTTCCCCGGCCATCTCGGACTCCCATCCATCCCGTGATCGAGCTGCCCTCGCGGTGCCCCGCGGACATCTCCCACAGTCGCGAAGTCCTTGGCGCGCAACAACAGGCGTTGATCAACTTGTGGATGGTTCCGGCCGCTGTGGACAACTGGTCCGGCCGGGAACGAAGAAGTGCTATGCAGACGTGAGCGATCCCCGCTCACTCGGTGGGCGGGGATCGCTCAGGACGTCTGCGCGGACGTATCACGGGTTACCAAGCTGCAACCTATGTCGTTGTCACCGGGACTCGGCGCTCGGCGTCCCGATACGCAGTCCCGCACCGACGAGCCTCCCGCGGCGTGCTGCGCGTGGGTGCCCGTGGTCCGCGCGCGGAGATCACTCGGGGTGGGCGCCGCTTCTCTTCTGCCGCGTCCCTGGCCGATCTGAAATCCGCAACTCCTTTGTACGCCAACGAGATACGCCGATACAAGGGGTCTCGCGGGTGCACCGGTCCAGCAACACTCGGTAACCACCAGCCGGGCGGGAGCCCGGCGAACGGGCGCGTAACCGGCCAAGCCGAGGCACCCCCGAACGGGTTTCCACGGACGGCGCGCCGACGAAACGCACCGTCATCGCATCGTGCGAGAC
The DNA here is from genome assembly GCA_036384655.1 of Pseudonocardiaceae bacterium. GTDB lineage: Bacteria > Actinomycetota > Actinomycetes > Mycobacteriales > Pseudonocardiaceae > DASVLX01. The sequence goes on along the minus strand of DASVLX010000298.1, from coordinate 9,937 downwards.
GACGGTCTACAGTGAGCGGTGAGGTTCGGTCCAACCCCCCGGGACTGAGCCGACGACGGCCCCCGTCCCTCCCCCTGACGGGGGTCGTCCTTAACTCCCGTCGCACGCCAGTCTTTCGGCGTTGACCGTCATCCGGACGGGTTAGTAAGTTTCCCACCATGACGAGCGCGACTCCGGTCGAACCGAGTCCCCTGGTTCGCATCCGTTCGCTGCTGCCCGGTCTGGCGCGGGCCGAACAACGGGTCGCCCGCGTCGTGCTGGGTGACCCGATCGGTGTGGCGCGGCGCAGTATCACCGAGGTGGCCGAGGCCGCCGGCACCAGTGAGACCACGGTGACCCGGTTCTGCAAGGCCGTCGGCGTCGGCGGCTATCCCGAGCTGCGGATCGCGCTTGCCGCCGACACCGCGCGGACCGCCGCTCGCACGGATCGCGTCATGGGCGGCGACATGGGCGCGGACATCGACCCCCACGACGACCTCGCGCAGGTGGTCGGCAAGATCGCGTTCGCCGACGCCCGCGCGGTCGAGGAGACCGCCGAGCAGCTGGACATGGCCGAACTGGCGCGGGCGATCGACCTCATCGCCGCGGCCCCCAGGGTCGACGCCTACGGAGTGGGCGCGAGCGCCTTCGTCGCCCTCGACCTGCAACAGAAACTGCACCGGATCGGCCGGGTGTGTTTCGCCTGGAGCGACACGCAGATCATGTTGACCTCGGCGGCGGTACTGAGCCCCGGTGACGTGGCCGTCGGTGTGTCGCACACCGGCGCGACCGCCGACACCGTGGAAGCGCTGCGGCAGGCCAGGCAGCGGGGCGCCACGACCATCGCGCTGACCAACTTCCCGCGCTCGCCGATCACCGAGGTCGCCGACCACGTGCTCACCACCGCCGCCCGCGAGACAACATTCCGGTCCGGGGCGACGGCCAGCCGGATCGCCCAGTTGACCGTGATCGACTGCCTGTTCATCGGAGTCGCGCAGCGCAACCTGGCGGCGACCCAGGTCGCGCTGGACGCCACCGCGGCCGCCCTCGGCGGTCACCGGCTCGAAGTCCGGCCCGACGGCCGTCGACGCGGCAGGGACTCCGGGGAAACGACCTAGGCTACGACGGTGCGGTTACGACAATGCGGGACTGACGCGGTACTCATCGAGGTTGATTCGCTCGACGAGGTGGATGCAGTGTGGGCCGTGCTCGACGCCGCCGCGCGACGCGGCGAACTCCCCGATCTCGTCGAGCTCGTGCCGGCGGCGCGAACGGTGCTGGCGGCGGTGCGGCCCGGCTCCGGTGGGCTGGCCGCGGTACGGCGGGCGTTGCCCGCGGAACTGGCGGGACAACCCCGCAGGGACCCGCGTGAGGTGCGGATACCGGTGCAGTACGACGGACCAGACCTGGAAACCGTCGCCCGCACCGCGGGACTTTCCATCGACCAGGCGATCGAACTGCACGCCAGCGCCACCTACTCGGTCGCGTTCTGTGGTTTCGCACCCGGGTTCGGCTATCTGGTCGGGCTGCCCGAACCGTTGCGGCAGGCGAGACTGGACAAGCCACGGACCAGCGTGCCGGCCGGCGCGGTGGGCGTGGCCGGCGAGTTCACCGGGGTGTATCCGCGGTCCTCGCCGGGAGGTTGGCGGCTTCTCGGACACACCGACGCCGTGTTGTTCGACGCCTCCCGAGAACCCGCGGCACTGCTCGCGCCCGGTGACCAGGTGCGATTCGAGGTGATCCGGTGACGGCGCTGTTCTCGACGAATGACGGTCGGTCGATCACCGTGCTGGCGACCGGACCGCAGGCGCTGGTGCAGGACCTGGGGCGCACCGGGGTCGCCAGCCTGGGCGTGCCTCCCTCGGGCGCGCTGGACGGGCCGGCGCTACGGCTGGCCAACCGACTGGTCGGCAACCCCGAGTCGGCCGCCGGTGTGGAGACGTTGTTCGGCGGGCTGTCGGTGCGCGCCGAAAGTTCGTGCACCGTCGCGATCACCGGACCCGCCGTGCCGGTAACGGTGGATGGCCGGTCGGCGGGCTCGCACACACCGCTGCACCTTGCCCAGGGCGTGGTGCTGACGCTGGGCGTGCCAACCGGCGGGCTGCGCAACTATCTTGCGGTCGGCGGCGGCCTCGCGGTCCGTCCCGAACTCGGCAGCCGGTCCACGGATGTGCTGTCCGGGATCGGGCCACCGCCGCTACGAGCGGGCGACACGCTGCCCCTGGGGTGCCGGGCCGGGCTACCGGCCCGGGTGGATGAACTGGGCCCAACACCGACGCCGGGCTTCCTGACCGTGCCGGTGTTGCTCGGTCCCCGCGACGACTGGTTCAGCACACCGGCACGGCAACTCGCCGAGGGGAGCTGGCGGGCGTCGCCCGAGAGCAACCGAGTGGGGTTGCGGTTGACCGGTCCGGCACTGCGGCGGGTGAGCGCGTTCGCCCGCGCGGAACTGCCCAGCGAGCCCGTCGTGACCGGCGCGGTGCAGGTGCCCGCCAACGGGCGGCCGCTGGTGTTCCTCGCCGATCACCCGACCACCGGTGGCTACCCGGTGATCGGCGTCGTGTCGCCGCGCGTGCTGCCCATGCTGGGGCAGGCCCGGCCGGGAACGCTGATCCGGTTCCGACCGGTCAACGGCCGCACGTCCGGGCTGTGATGTGACCAGCCCGGCTGATCACTGGGCCCGGTACTGGGACTCGTAGAGCGCGGACAGCTCGCGGTGCCGTTCGGTCGAGTCCGGCAGTGCCTTGCCGTCCAGGGTGTGCACCCGGGTGATCTTGCGGACCGAGGACGCCAGCAGCACCGCGTCGGCCGACCACAGGTCGTCGACCCGCAGCGGCTCGACCTTGGTCGACCAGTCGGTCCCCTCCGCGGCGCGGAACAGCGCGCCCTGGGTGGTGCCGCGCAGGATGCCGATCTGCGGCGGGGGCGTGCGCAGCGTGCGGCCGTGCACGGTGACCACGCTCGACGTCGGCCCCTCAAGGACGTAGCCGTCGGTGGAGACGAAGATCACCTCATCGGCACCGCGCCGCACGGCCTCCCGCTCCACGGCCATGTTGACCGCGTACGACAGCGTTTTGGCGCCAAGCAGCAGCCAGGGCGCCCGCTCGGCCAGGCCGGTGTCGTACCCGCGATCCAGCAGGACGGCCGCGACGCCCACCGCGCGCTTGTGCAGCACGGCCGGCGCGATCGACAGGCCGAGCACGAACGCGGTCGGAGTGCCGTCGCCGCCCTCGATGCCGCGCGTGCAGATCATCTTGAGCACCATCTCGGGCTCGCCGGTCCAGTTGTCCAGCACCGCCCGCGCGCCCCGCCGCCAGGCGTCCTGATCCGGCAGGGGCAGGTCGAGCATCGCCGCGGACCTGGCCAGGCGATCGAGATGCGGCTGGATTTCACGCGGCCGGCCGTCCACCACCAGCACGGTCTCGAAGATGCCGTCGCCGCGCATCAGGCCGAGATCATCGACCCGGATCCACGGCTGATCGGGATCGGCGAGCGTGCCGTCCAACATCGCGAGTACGCGCATGGGTCAGACATTACTGCCGCGGCGGCACCCGCGCGGCCTACCATCGGAAACGTGAAAGACGTCGGCACGACCGCGGGGCAGCGGGCCGCGTTGCGGAGCACGTTGCACGCCAAGGGACTGCGCATGACGCCGCAGCGCCAGTTGGTCCTCGACGCCGTGCGTGAGCTTCGGCATGCCACCCCCGAGCAGGTCTGCCAGCGCGTCCAACGGATCGCGCCAACCGTCAACATCACCACCGTGTACCGGGCGCTGGACCTGTTGGAGGAGCTGGGTCTGGTCAACCACACGCATCTCGGTCACGGCGCGCCGACCTATTCGGCGCGTGACCACAAACATGTGCATCTGGTTTGCCACCGGTGTGGACAGGTGGTCGAGACACCGACCGATCTGCTTGCCCCGGTGGCCGAGCGGGTCCTCGCCGAGCATGGTTTCGTGCTCGACGGCAGTCATCTGGCGTTGTCCGGTCTCTGCCGGGACTGCGCGGCGAAGGAGGGCCGATGACCTCCTCCTCCTCCTCCGCACTGCTCGATCTGCCAGGCGCGGTCGCCCCGCCGGAGGACTGGCCGGACGCCGGGGTTGCCTGGCATCACGGCGATCCGTTCGCCGAGCAGCGGTCCGCCGACCGCCGGGTCGTCGTGGTGGACCGGTCGCATCGTGCTGTCATCGCCGTGCCCGGTTCGGACCGGTTGACCTGGTTGCATGCCCTGACCTCGCAGCATTTCACCGAGCTGGCCGAGGGATGGGGCACCGAGGCGCTGGTGCTGGACGCGCATGGTCATGTCGAGGACCACGTCATCGCCGCACATGCCGACGGTGTCGTGTGGCTGGACACCGAAACGGACCGAGTGGCCCCACTACTGTCCTATCTGGACTCGATGCGGTTCTGGTCGAAGGTCGAGCCGAGGGACGCCACCGCCGAGTTCGCGGTGCTGACCCTGCTCGGACCGGACACACCTGGACTGCTCGCCAAGATCGGCGCGCCCTCGCCCGGCCGGCCCTACCAGACGCTCCGCCACGCCGGCGGCTATCTGCGCCGGATGCCATGGCCCGGCCGGAACGCCGTGGACCTGTTGGTGCCGCGCGCCGAACTGGCCGCCTGGTGGCACCGGATCACCGACGCGGGCGCCCGGCCGGCCGGCACCTGGGCGTACGAGGGGCTGCGGGTCGAGGCCCTGCGACCGCGACTGGGCCTGGACACCGACGATCGCACCGTGCCGCATGAGGTCAACTGGGTCGGCTCGGCCGTGCACCTGGACAAGGGCTGCTACCGCGGTCAGGAGACCGTCGCCAAGATCGCCAACCTGGGCCGGCCGCCGCGCCGGATGGTGCTGCTGCACCTGGACGGCTCGGCCGAGGTACTGCCGGAGACCGGCGAGCCCGTCCGGCTCGGTGACCGGGTGGTCGGCCGGGTCGGCTCGGTGGCCAGGCATCACGAACTCGGGCCGATCGCACTGGCGCTGCTCAAGCGCTCGGCGCCGATCGACGCCCCGCTGCTGGCCGGCGACGGTGACCACGTCGTCGCGGCGGCGGTGGACCCGGACTCGGTGCCTCCGGAGGCCCCCGCGCCCGGCCGGGATGCCGCCGCCAGGTTGCACGGCTGAGCAGCCGGCCGACCAGCACCGCCGGCCGGCCTCGGCGCGTTACTGTCGGCGCATGTCATCGCCAGTTTCGGGACCATTTCCGGGGCAATCTCCGGGCACGTCCAGGCCCGGCACGGTGATCACCGTCGCACCCACCGGCGCGGAACATGCCAAGACCGATGTCCCGAATCTGCCGGTGACCCTGGACGAGTTGGTGGCCACCGCCCAGGCGTGCGAGCGAGCCGGCGCCGCGATGATCCATGTGCACATCCGAGGCGCCGACGCTCGCCCGACGCTCGACCTCGGCCGCCTCACCGACACGGTGGCGGCGTTGCGGGAGCGCACCGGCCTGATCGTGCAGTTGTCCACCGGCGGCGCGGTCACCGACCCGGAGGCCGACCGGCTGCGGGTGCTCGACGCCCTGCCCGACAGCGCCTCCTGCACGATGGGCACGGTGAACTTCGGCACCGACGTGTTTCTCAACCGTTGGGACTTCATCGTCGAGCTCCACGGCCGGATGCGGGACCGGGGCATCCTGCCGGAGTACGAGATCTTCGACCTCGGTCAGCTCGCGACGCTGCACCGGCTGCTGGACCGGCACGGTCCGCCGGCCGGTGGGCATGTCCATGTCGACCTGGTGATGGGCGTGCCAGGTGGCATGCCAGCGGACCCGGAGACCCTCGTCGCGGCACTGCGCCTGATCCCGGACGGTGCCACGTTCTCCGCCACCGGAGTCGGCCGGGGCACCATTCCGGTGCTGCTGAGCGCGCTGGCGACCGGCGGTCACACACGGGTCGGCATGGAGGACACGATCAACTTCGCGCGCGGCGAGCGGGTCCGGGACAACGCCCAACTGGTCACCCGGGCGGCCCAACTCGCGACGCTGTCCGGACGCCCTCCGCTACCGGCCGGCGAGGCGCGCGTTCTGCTCCGCGTACGTACGCCTTCCCGTGCGGCCGTCCAGTGAAATACCGGGATCTACCTAACCCACATGAGCAAATTTGCTGGGATCCCACCATTGGGTGTTGGCGATGACGGGGGTCCTGCCCCAGGATGGGGGCGTGATCGAGGTTCGGCTGGGCGGACGGCGTCGCATTGACCGGGTGCTCGATCCTGCCTACGCCCAGGGCGTGGCGGACCGATCGCTCGATGAGGTACGCGCGCTGCGGGACGACGCGGCGCAGGAGGAAACCGACCTGTCGTACCTGCGGCGGCTGCTGCACGTCCGGATCGACATCGTTCGAGCCGAACAGCACCGGCGCGCCGAGGGCAGCTCCACGACCGTGGTCGACCAGCTGGCGAGCATCCTCGCCTCGAACACACTGCGGTCCGGCAATGGTTCCGGGCCCGGCCGCTTCTCCACTCTGGAACCGTCCCGCGCCGAGGCGCACCGGCGGCATGTCGAGGCGTTGATCTCGGATGTCGATCTCTCCAACGTTGGCGCACTGCCGGACGAGAAGCTCGCCCAGGCGCTCGTGACGTACCTCAACGAGGAAGCGTCCGTGTCCCAGCGTCGCCGCGAGGTGCAGGCGGTGGTGGACCTGCTCAATGACGAGATCGCCAACCGGTACCGGCGGCGTGCGGCATCCGTCGACGATCTCCTCAACGCGCAGCGCGCCCAGCGGGCGGAGTAGGCCGCCCCATCGGCGCCAGGCGGGCCCCAACAGCCTCAGCCAGGCATGGTTGTCCCGGGTCTCAGTTGTCCCGCTCACGGGCGGCGAGATCGCCCCAGAACTCCCGCAGGCGTGCGTACCGGTCCGCGATCCGTTCGGCGTCACTGGAGTCCATCGCGGCCAGGATGTCGTGTACATCCTGCGCGGCGGTGTCCTCGATCAGCTCCTCGTCGCTGAGCAACTGCACCAGGCCGCCGTAGTCGAGCTCGATGGCGCTGTGCGGGTGGAACTGCTCCAGCCAGCGTCCGGTGTCCCGAATCAGCTCCGCCGGCCCCTCCTCGCCGAGGGTGTTGCGGGTCAGATTGAACGCGCGGGAGACCCGGCGGCGGGCGTCCGCCATGGCCGCCCGCCACAGCACCTGGCGGTCCGGATCATCCCGGGTGCCGAGCACCATCCGCCGATCGGCCGGGTCGATCAGGGCGAACCACGGTAGCGGCACGGTCCAGGTGGACGAGATGACGTGCACGGCCGCCGCGCGTTCCTCCGCCATCACCGCCGAGGTATGCGCGAGGAGTTCCTCGACCGGCGCGACCACGGCCGCGTTGAGCAGCGCGCCCCAGTTGGAGCCCAGAAAGCCGGCCAGCGCCGCGGCGGAGCGCAGCCGCAGGTCCAGCGGACACAGCAGCGGGCCGGGGCCGACGGTGGCCGGCTCATGCACCGGAACATCCGACGGGTCGAGCACCAGCACGTCGATCGGGGCGTTGGGCGCGATCACGCCGTTGGCCAGCTCACCCGGCAGTGACCGAGCCGGGATGGCCGACTGTGATCGAAGCCACAATTCCCGTTCTCGATCGCCCATGGCCGCCCGCGACAGCGGACGTGTTTCGGCACGCTGCCGAAGTCTGCTGGCCACCTCGGCGGTGAAGGCGGACAGCGGCTCATATACCCGCAGGTAGGCGACGAACGGACGAGGCACGCCGGGAATCCTGTCATGCTGACGCCCCGGACCGGACCGGATGTGACGCCGACACCAGCGCTGATGCGGAAGTCACGTCTTTCCGGGGCAGCCGCGTCGCACGGAACCCCATCGGCACGGTACGGTAGTTAGCAGGAAGTAGTTGTCGAGATCAACGGGGCCGCCTTCCCCCGGCCGCCCCGTCCCTGCGAGGGGGTCGAGCCATGGGGCGCGGCCGAGCCAAGGCCAAGCAGACGAAGGTGGCCCGGGAGCTGAAGTACAGCACCCCCGCTACGGACTTTGATGCCTTGAAGCGCGAGCTTTCAGGTGGGTCGTCCGCGGGCGCCCAGACGGATGATGACCGCCTGGAGGACCCGTGGGATGACGGGTACGACGACCATCGTTGACTTAGTAGCGAACGGAAGGGTTGAGCCCCCGGCTCAACCCTTCCGTTCTGCGATGGCGTCGAAGTGATGTACTGGCGGTATGACCGAGCCCGAGCTCGATCCTGCCGCTGTCACGCGGTTCTGGTCGTGGTGGGCCGGGATCCGTGACAAGTTGGCCCTGGCCATCTCGGTACGGGATGCCGACTCGCTGTTCAAGCAGACCCGTGGTCATGTCGCCGCACTGCATCCACGGTTGCGGTGCTCGTTCATGCCCGGCCTGACGAAGACGTTCGCACTGGTGATCCACAGCGTGGACGGCTATGAGGACCTGGCACGACGAGTGCTCGCCGCGGCTCCGGCCGACGACGACTTCTGGGAGTACTTCGACATCCAGCCGTCGATCGCCGATCCGAACACGGCGACGCTGCGACATGGCGAGTTGCGCATCCGACTGGCCGACATGCGGGCGGTGCTGCGCTCCGGTGGGTCCGAGCAGTCCCTCATGGTCCAGCTCTTCCATCCGGTGTTCCCGGACCTGGGAGGCGACGACCCGGCGGCGATATGCCAGACGGTGATGCGCTGGGTGCTCGGCCCCTACCCGCCGACCAGCTATCACGTCGAGCAGGAGCCGCTGTACAGCTTTCCCGAGGTGTCCGTCGACCTGCTGCGGCTGCGCGCGGTGCTGTTCGACCTCGACGATCTCGACCGCACCCTGCGTGTCATGTGGACCACCGGCGACACGTCAGGGTGAACCCGCCGCGCTCCGCGCGCGACACCGGCGCCCGAGTGGCACGCTGACCGTCAACCACCCGCTCGGCCTGCCTCCTCTTGTTGGTAACCGCGTCACCGTCGGGCGGGTGGCCACCACAACCGCACACCGCATCACGCGGTCGCCCCGCGGTCACATTCAGCCATGCCCAACCCCGCGCGTCCACATGTGTACATCCTGTGGACAAGTTGCGGCGAACACGCGGAGTCCCCTGGTCAGCGCCGTCAGTCCGGTTCCCCGTGTCGACCGCGTTTGATGGCCCCGCGCCGCTTCTTCGCCGCCAACCGGCGCTCCACCGAACCACGCGTTGGCCGGGTCGGCCGGCGCACCGCGGGTGGCGGCCGAAGCGCGTCCCGCAGCACCGCTGCGAGCCGCTCCCGGGCGGCCTGCCGGTTGGCGAGTTGGTTGCGGTACTCGCTGGCGGCGATCGTCAGGACGCCGCCCACCAGCCTCCCGGACAGCCTGCCCAGCGCACGGGACCGTAGCCGCCGCGGCAGCGCCACCGACCGCGCCACGTCGAAGGACAGCTCGACTCGGCTGTCCGCCGTGTTGACCCCCTGCCCACCGGGGCCGGACGAGCGGGAGAACCGCTCGCGCAGTTCGCCCGCCGGGATCACCACGGATCCCGTCACCACCAGGTCCTCGGCCATGCCCCGAGGTTACGGCCAGCCCGATCGCCCGTCGGAACCGATCAGGCCGCGACGGCGTCCGCGATGCTGACCGCCTCGCGAGCGCCGTCGGCCAGCGTCCGGCAGCAGAAAACCAGCCAGGCCGCCACCGCGTCCGGCTCGCCGCTGCCGAAACCATCGGCCAGCGCGGCGTACCGGCCGGCGTTCCGCAGGCAGGCGACCTCCGGCACGGTCAGGCCCTTGGGGTCAAGGCCGGTGGCGATCAGGGTGAGCCGGGCAGCCGCGCGGGCCACCACTCCGTCGGCGACCCCAAACGGTTTCAGGGTGAGCAGCTCGCCGTGGACGACGGCGGCCAGCACCGGCGCCGGCGCCGAACTGCCGCCCGCCACCAGCGAGGCCAGCAGCTCCAGCCGGCCGGCCACCCCGGGATCGGGTCGTGGCCGGCCCAGCGAGTCCTGTGCTTCGGCGGGCACCAGGTCCGCGGCGGCCAGCACGTGCATCCG
>DASVLX010000297.1:0-87089 GCA_036384655.1 Pseudonocardiaceae bacterium | reverse complement strand
CGGGCCGCGGCCGGTCCCGGCGGACGGTGTGGGTTGGGCGGATGGAGCCTGCGACGCGGCCGGTGCCGGTGAATCGGCCGGTGGCTGGGCGGGCCGCGTCGTGGTGTGCCGCGGCCGGTTCAGCGACGCCGGTCGCCTGGCCGGCCGAGCGGTCGGTGCCTCCTGGCCGGCCCCACCGCTGACGACGCAGCGGACCTCCCACTCGCCGGGCAGCAGCTGGCCCAACGCCTCGCGGATCACCGCGGCCCGCGACTCATGGCTAAGCTGGCGGGCCAGACCCCCGGTCGGCATGGACAGCACCACCGTGTTGCCCTGCACGGCAGCCGCTGTCACGTTGCGCAGCAGGATCAGGGTCGGCTTGTGTCGCTTGCCGACCTGGCTGAGCAGCTCGGGCCAGATCCGCCGGACCGCGTCGTCGCTCGCACCGAGCGCGGCCGGCTGTTCTCCCGGTTGCTCGGTGGCGGGTCCCTTGGCGGCGGGCTCCCTGACGGGGGGTTCCTCGGCGGCCGCTCGCTCGTGGGGCCGCACCGCCGGTGATGGCGCCGGTGCCGGTGCCGATTCGGCGGCCGGAGCTGCCTGGGCAGGACGGTGACGCGGCTCGGCCGGCGGGACGGATGCCTGCTCGGCGGCGGGTGTGTGAGCCACCGGGCTCGCGGCGACCGTCACGGTGGGCGCGGTCGACGCGGCGGGGACCGAGGGCGCCTGGCTGACCCGGCGTTCCAGGGTTTCCAGCCGTTGCAACAGGGCGGCGTCGGTGACGGAGGCGGCCGGCAGCATCATCCGCGCGCACAGCAGTTCCACCAGCAACCGGGGCGCGGTCGCGCCGCGCATCTCGATGAGGCCGGCGTGCAGGATCTCGGCATACCGGGTCAACGTCGCGATGCCGATCCGATCGGTCTGCGCGTGCATCCGGGCGAGCTCGTCCTCGGGCGCCGCGATCAGGCCCTGGTCGGCGGCGGTCGGCACGGCACGCAGCAGCACCAGATCACGCAGCCGGTCCAGCAGGTCGGTGGCGAACCGGCGTGGATCGTGGCCGGCCTCCACCACCCTGTCGATCGTGCCGTACACGGCAGCACCGTCACCGGTCGCGAGGCCGTCCACGAGATCGTCGATGAGGCCGACATCGGTCACACCGAGCAGCGCGACCGCCCGCTCGTAGGTCACGCCCTCCGGACCGGCGCCGGCCAGCAACTGGTCGAGGATCGACAGGGTGTCCCGCGCCGAACCGCCGCCGGCCCTGATGAGCAGCGGATACACCGCCGGATCGACCAGCACGCTCTCAGCGGCGCAGGTGCGCTCCAACAACGCCCGCATCGCGCCCGGTGGGATCAGCCGGAACGGGTAGTGGTGGGTGCGCGAGCGGATGGTGGGCAGCACCTTGTCCGGCTCGGTGGTGGCGAAGATGAACACCAGATGGTCGGGGGGTTCCTCGACGATCTTGAGCAGGGCGTTGAAACCCTGCGTGGTGACCATGTGCGCCTCATCGATGATGAAGACGCGATAGCGGGACTGCGCGGGCGCGTAGAACGCCTTGTCCCGCAGTTCGCGGGCATCGTCGACGCCACCGTGGCTGGCCGCGTCCAACTCGACCACGTCCACGCTGCCCGGCCCCTCCGGAGCCAGCGCGACGCAGGAGTCGCAGACGCCGCAGGGATCCGGGGTCGGCCCCTGGACGCAGTTCAGCGACCGGGCCAGGATGCGCGCGCTGGATGTCTTGCCACAGCCGCGCGGGCCCGAGAAGAGGTACGCGTGGTTGATCCGTTTGGCGGCCAGGGCGGTGCGCAGCGGCTCGGTGACGTGCTCCTGGCCAACCACCTCGGCGAAGGTCGCCGGCCGATATTTGCGATACAGGGCGAGCGCCACAGACCGAGACTACCGGCCGGGCCCGACACCAGGACGAGGACCAACACGAGGACCGACTCGAAGACAAGGAAGGACCCCGCGCACCCGCCAGAGCTCGCTTATCCTTGCTGCCTTCCGGCCCTGGGGAGGTTCACGAGATGGACGCCGCGCGGGGTCCGAGGCCCAGTGTAGCGATCGTCCGGCGGAGCGGTTCCGCGAGACGGCCCGTCCGCGCATCGGATGCACACCAGATCGACGACATCAAGTCCACATACTGGTGAAACATCCTGGTTGCACGGTGCTCCTAACGTCCGAGGTTAACCTGGTGATGGTTTTGACGATAGGAGACACCAATGAGCGGGCAGTGCGCCGAATGCGGTCGGGTGAGCCTGACGTCACCATCCGAGTACTTCTGTTCGGACATCTGCCAGCAGCGTTGGTATGCGAAGCAGACCGTCGGATACCCGTTGGTCTCGGAGGTCCAGGAGCCGGCCGAACCGGCCCGCGAGGCCCGTCGGTGGCGGGCGGCCTGAGCCTGGCCTGAACCCTCAGACAGCGTCCTGAGTGCCCAACTGGGCGCTCACTCCGCGCAGGCCGCCGGCCGAACTGCCAACCAGTTCGGTCGGGATGGCCTGCGGGCCATGACGATCCGTAGCGGGATCGACCGGGCGTTCGTCCGTTCGTCCGGCGTGTCGTCCGGCCCGCTGCAAGATCAAGCTACCCAGCGTGGTGGTCAGTGCGGCGACGCCCAACGAGACCAGGATGCCGATCACCGGCTGTCCGATGATGGACCCGCCGAGATATCCGATCATGCCGGCGTAGGCCGACCACAGTGTCGAGCCAACCAGCGATGTGGGCGTGAATCGGGACAGCTTCCAGCGCAACGTGCCGGCGAGCAGTGAGCCGACCGTGCCGCCCCCAGGCAGCCAACGGCCGACGATCAGCACCGGTGAGCCCCAGCGGGTCGAATTGCGCTGCAGCCAGTTGGCCGCCGCGTCGACCGACGGCTTGCGGCGCAACCGGGTCAGCAGTCGAGCGCTGGTCGCGCGGCCGAGGCCGTAGAGAAGGTGATCGGACAGCGAGCATCCGATCGACGCCACCGCGATCACCAGGACCGGTGTGGTGTGGTTGGTGGCCGCGAGCACGCCGAGACTGACCAGCACTGGTTCGGTCGGCACCAACGGCACGATCGAGACGAACGCCATGGTCAGGAGAGCGGCGAGTGGGATACTCACGCCATCATTAACGCCGACGCGAGATCCGGATGCTCCTGTCCGAGCCACATCCTCAGCAACCTGACAGCTTGCCGTTTCGTATCGCTCACCGCCTGGCTACCGACCCATCCACCGACACGGTTGTGTCCCCGCTACCCGCTACAATCCGTGATGGAGCGTTACAGCAGTGCTTCGGCGTCGAGCAAGGGGTGAGACTGGTGGCCGATGTCAACGACGTTGCCGCTTACATCCTCAAGCGGCATGGACCGATGTCCACCATGAAGCTGCAGAAGCTCGCGTACTACGCCCAGGCGTGGAGTCTCGTGTGGGATGAGGTACCGCTGTTCGATGCCGAGATCCAGGCGTGGATCAACGGCCCGGTGATCTACGAGCTCTACCGGCAACACCGTGGACGCTTCACGGTGGACTCGTGGAAGGGCGATCCCGACAAGCTCACCCTGGCCGAGCGAGAGACGGTCGACGCCGTCCTCAAGGCATACACGAGGTTCAGCGGTCAGCAACTAGGCGAGATGGCTCATCGCGAAGGCCCTTGGCGCGAGGCCCGAGGCGATGCGGCGCCGACAGACCGCAGCAATGCGCCCATCTCTCCGGAGAGCATGCAGGAGTACTACATGGCCGTCGCTGCGGACAGCGACGCCCAGCAGCTCTGATGGGGAACCGAAAAAAGCCGGTCGCGACCAGGGCTGTTGTTCCGAACGGCACACGTCGGAAGCGAACCGCTGCCCAGCCAGAGTTCGTACCCGACAGTGATGACCGGCATGTCCCGAAGGCATTGCGCGGCATCGCCGATGTGACCGATGACGCGATTGCTGACCTGCGTCCGCTGTGGGGTTTGACCCTGATGGACGACGATCACGATGGATCCTGGACGTGGCGGATGAAGCCCGAGGAACTCGCCGCGCTGCTCAGATTCCTCAAGGAGATGGAGCGGCTTCGGTGGCGCGAGATATGGGCTCAGATGTTCAACAGCAAGGGCGGCAGCCACAGGAAGCATCACTGCATGCCGGCCGGCGAGATATGCGCTGAGGCGAAACGCCGCCTCGATGAGATCGGGCTGGGTGAGCAGGAGGAGCTCTTTCGCTTCAGGCTCGGCAACAAGGCGCGGCTGTGGGGCATCGTCCTTGGGCGCACCTTCTACCCGATCTGGTGGGACGGCGACCACAAGGTATACCCAACCAGCGTCTAGCCCGGCACACCGGCGGACGGCTAGCGTGGCGACACACCGCGACGCTGCTCGCCAGCCGCCTGGTGTCGGCGCCTGCCCTCTGCGGAGACGGAGGGATTTGAACCCCCGGACCCTCTCGGGTCTCTCGCTTTCAAGGCGAGTGCATTCGGCCGCTCTGCCACGTCTCCCGGTGCGATCGCAAGGGTAACCGGAGTGGCCCGCTCGGTCACGGGCCATCCCCGGCCGTCTCACTCTCGCGTCACGAATCGTGACCTTCCGCACACCCCCGGAGCATAAGTCCACATAGGAACGATCCAGAAATCCATCCAGTTCGGAACGGTCCGCACCGCTTGAAATAGATCGACGAAGGGGGCATTCTGACTGGTGGACCGCGACCGTTCGGACGCCGCGCACCACCCCGGTAGCACGGGTCCCACCGGTCCGCCGGGAAGGGCAGGTGATGCTGTGCAGGATCACTTCGTAGCCAGCGGAGCGCTGCCGGCCGCGTGCCCACCGCCGGGCCTGGAGATGCTGGCCTGACGGTGACTGTGAACGGTTAAGCGGTTTCTCGAGTGCGCAGGCGCTATAGGCGTCCCTCGTCGCACATCGACGCTGTTGAACCTCACATCACCGGACGTGTCGTCGCGTTCTGGGTGTGGTTCCACGCCAATGCCGCGAGACGGCGTTCCGCGAACTTACGGGTAATACAGGAGAGTCGGGTGCGGCGTCTTCGGGCGCCGCACCCACCTATGTTGTCCCTCTGTCGCAGCAACCCGGAGGTAGTCCGCACGCTTGTGCGTCTGCCGGTCGCAGGTGCTCCAGATCACACTATTACCGTCCTGTAGATGCGTGCGATCTCGATTCGAGAGCCCGGCGGTCCGGACGTGTTGGAGTGGACCGAGGTGCCCGATCCCCAACCCGGTCCTGATGAGGTGCTGCTCGACATCGTCGCGGCCGGCGTCAACCGCGCCGATCTGGTGCAGCGCCAGGGCCACTATCCGCCGCCGCTGGGCGCCTCCGACATCATCGGCCTGGAATGCTCCGGCACCATCGCGGCGCTGGGCGCGGATGTCGAGGGCTGGCGAGTCGGCGACCAGGTGTGCGCACTACTGGCCGGCGGTGGCTACGCCGAGCAGGCCGTGGTGCCGGCCGCGCAGCTGCTGCCGGTGCCGGCCGGAGTGGACCTGGTGGCGGCCGCCGGACTACCCGAGGCCGCCGCCACGGTGTGGAGCAACGTCGTGATGCTCGCGCACCTGTCCGAGGGTGAGGTGCTGCTCGTGCACGGTGGTGCCGGCGGCATCGGCACCCACGCCATCCAGCTGGGCAAGGCACTGGGCGCGCAGGTCGCGGTGACCGCCGGATCCCCGGAACGCCTGGACCGCTGCCGAGACCTGGGCGCCGACATCACGATCAACTATCACAACCAGGATTTCGTGACCGAGGTCCATGAGGCGACCGACGGCCGCGGTGCCGACGTGGTGTTGGACAACATGGGCGCCAGGTACCTGGAACGCAACGTCACCGTGCTGGCCACTGGCGGCCGCCTGATGGTGATCGGCATGCAGGGTGGCACCCGTGCCGAGCTGAATCTCGGCAAGCTGCTGAACAAGCGTGCCAGCGTGACCGCGACCAGCCTGCGGTCCCGCCCGGTCACCGGCCCGGATGGCAAGGGCGTCATCATCGCGGACATGCGCGACAGGCTGTGGCCGCGGATCGCCAGCGGTGAGATCCAGCCCGTCGTCGGAGCGACCGTGCCGATCGACAAGGCCGCCGAGGCGCATCGCGCGCTGGAGGCCGGCGGGGTGTTCGGCAAGATCCTGCTGTTGGTGCGCTGACCTCGGGGCGTCCGGCCCGGTTGGTCAACTGAGGTCGGCGACCGCTCGAACCAGATGATCCAGTTCGGCGCTGGTGGTGTAGTGCGCGAGCCCGATGCGCACCGAACCACCGGCTTCGCCGACCCCGAGCGCGGCCAGCACACCGTTGCGGCCGCTGTCGGCGAAGGCGCAGATACCGCGCTTGGCCAGTTGTTCGGCGGCATCCTCCGCCTTCATGCCCAGTGACGCGAAGGCCAGCGTGGGCACCCGGTCGACGGCGTCGCCGATCACCATCACGTTCGGCAGCGCGCGTAGTTCGCTGATCAGGTTGGCGAGCAGGTCCGCGTGGTACGCCCGGATCGAGCCCATCGACGTCAACACCCGCTCACGTCGCGGACCGAGCGCGGCATCGTCGAGCTCGGCGAGATAGTCCACCGACGCCACCAGGCCGGCCAGCAGCGGATACGGCTGCGGTCCGAGTTCCAGCCGTTCCGGCCCGCGCGCCTCCGGATCAAGCGATCGGGACGCGACCCGGTCCAGCAGCCCCGCGTCCCGGAACGCCATCGCGGCCAGCGGCGGACCGCCCCAGGCGCTGGCGGACACCGTGATGATGTCGGCGCCCATCATGGTCACGTCGAGCGGCACGAACGGCGCGGCCGCGGACGCGTCCACCACCACCAGCGCGCCGGCATCCCGGCCGGCCGTGGAGATCCGCCGCAGGTCGGGCCGGGTGCCCACGGTGCCGGACGCGGCGGTGATCGCCACCACCTTGGTACGCGGCGTCACCAGCTCGTCGTACTGCCAGGCCGGCAGCTCGCAGGTCTCGATGTCCACCTCGGCCCAGCGCGCGGTGCCGCCGCAGCGCTGCACGGCGGCCAGCCAGGGCAGTGTGTTCGCTGGATCGTCCAGCCGCGACACGACCACCTCGTCGCCGATCAGCCAGCCGACGCTGAGCACCTCCGCCAGCCGGTTGAGCAGCACGGCCGAACTCGGCCCGAGCACCACGCCGGCCGGATCGGCGCCCACCAGATCGGCGATGGCGCGACGGGCGGCCTCCACCAGGGCGGCGGCCCGCTGCGAGGCGGGGAAAACTCCGCCGAGTCCGGACACCGGGGCCCGTAGGGCCATGGACACCGCGGTCGCCACCTTGTCGGGGACCTGCATGCCGGTAGGCGTGTCGAGGTGTATCCAGCCATCGCCCAGTGCGGGGAACAACCCGCGAATCCGAGCGACGTCCAACGCCATGTCAGACACGGTACGGATGCGCGCAAGTCGGTGCGCGCCAGGGTCACGCGGGTTCCCTCCCTAGGATGGATGCCATGACTGAGCCAAGGGAATCAGCGGACACCGGGAGCGCGCCGCACATCGTCGTGGTCGGGCCCGACGGCACACCGTTGGGTGCCGCACGCATTCCCGAGGGTGACGGCGAGACCGGTGACAAGGTGGCGGAGCTTGTCGAGCAGCCGGCCAAGGTGATGCGTGTCGGCACGATGATCAAGCAGTTGCTGGAGGAGGTGCGGGCCGCACCGCTGGATGAGGCCAGCCGCAATCGGCTGCGCGAGATCCACCAGCGGTCGATCCGCGAACTGGAGGACGGGCTCGCGCCCGAGTTGCGCGAGGAACTGGAGCGCCTGTCACTGCCGTTCAGCGACGACAAGACCCCCTCTGACGCGGAGATCCGCGTCGCGCAGGCACAGCTGGTCGGCTGGTTGGAGGGCCTGTTCCACGGCATCCAGACAGCGTTGTTCGCGCAGCAGATGGCCGCTCGTGTGCAGCTGGAGCAGATGCGCCGGGCGGGCGCCCTGCCGCCCGGGGCCGACGCCCAGCACGAGGCCCCGCACCTGCGTAGTTCGGGCCAATACCTCTAGGGCCCGCGTTGGGAAGGCGGCCGCCGCTCCCCGGACGACGACCGTCGCGTTGATCGGTGGCGGGGACTGTTACGCCTCGCCGCCGATCCCGGTCACCGCGCCGTCCAGGGTGGCGCCATCAAGACCGGATCCGTCGCGGCGGCGCAGAGTCTCCTCAAGCCGGCCGATCCGTTCCTCGTAGTGCGACATGGCGGTCAGCCGGGCCCGCACCCGGGCGTGCTCGGCGCGGATCTCCTCGACAAGGGCGACGGACTCCGGGTCCGTGGCGCCGGCCACGGCCGGCCGTTCCAGCGCACTGATCCTCGTCTCGGCGGCGCCCTGCTGGACGCCGATCTGGTGCAGTTCCGTCTCCACCGGTCCCATCCGGCCGCGCAGCTCTTCGATGCGGCCGCGCAGGTCATCCACGTCGCCGCGCAGCCCGGCCAGCGCGTGACGCAGGTTGTCGAGTTCGGCGCGGACCCCGGTGAGTTCGGCGGCCACCCGGCGTGCGGCGATGTCCTCAACCCGCGCCCACAGCCGCCGCAGCACCGGCCGGCCGGCCTCACCGGCGATCGCCCGCAGCGCGCGGACGGCATTGGATCCCGGGTTCGATCCGGGATTCGATCGGGGATTCATGGCAGGATCGTGATCCTTCCCTCGGCGGCCCAGGTGTGCAGCAGCGCAGACTCCGCCTTCAGCCGGTGTTCGGCGGTCACCTGAACCGATCCGCCCCAGGCGTGCTCGAAGACCTCCTGCTCGGTATCGCGCAGCAGGCTGAAGCCGGCGATCCGCACGTCGGCGTCCGGGAACAGCGTGGTGGCCAGGTAGACACTGGTGGTGCCGGTGGTGGCCCAGGTCGCCTGGGCCGGATCCAGGCCGAGCAGCCTCACCAGCGGCAACGAGATCTGGTAGTTGGGGATGTGCACCTGGCCCAGGTCCTCCGGCCACCAGTAGGGCCGGAAGTCCGGCTCCCAGTGCATGCGGCCGGGCTCGATATGCAGGTAGAGCCTCGATGTGTAGTCGGCGAACGTGTACGGGCTCGGGAGGGTGCCCCGGTGCAGCACCACCACGTCCGTCCGGGTGCCGAAGACCGGCTCCGCACCGGGCTCGTCCAGCGCGAACGTGGTCATCCGGATGACCAGGTCGGCGTCGTCGATGGCGGCCGCCCGGTCCGGGTTGGGCGTCAGCGGGGCATTGCCGATCACCGCGATCGAGCGGGGCGGGTCATGCCGGGCGTAGGCCGCCAGCAGCGGCCGGAGATCGACACCGGTATTGGCCGCGGATGCCAGCACTGATCGCGTGGCCGATTCCGCGATCGGCGGCGTGACGGTGGGGACCGTGACTGTCATGCCGATCACACCCGCCGCAGCCGACGTCGAGGCGCCTGCTCGCCGGGGAACACCCGCTTCACGCCGTCACCGAGTGCGGTCTCGACGATCCGGATGTCCCGGATGAGCCTGCGCAGTCCCTCCGGTTCCAGCGAGGCAGCCTGGTCGGAGCCCCACATGGTGCGGTCGAGAGTGATGTGCCGCTCGACCGCACAGGCGCCCAGCGCCACCGCGGCCACCGAGACCTGGAGGCCGCGCTCATGACCCGAGTAGCCGACCGGCACCCCGAACCGCTCGGCGAGCGTGTGGATGCCGCGCAGGTTGATCTCCTCCGGCGGGCATGGATAGGTGGAGGTGGTGTGCATCAACACCAGCCTCTCGGTGCCCAGCAGGGACACCGCGCCGTCGACCTCGGACATGGTGGACATGCCGGTGGACGCGATGATCGGCCGGCCGGTGTCACGCAGCGCCCGCAGCAGGTCGAGGTCGGTCAGCGAGGCCGAGGCGACCTTGTAACAGGGCACCCCGAAGCGCTCCAGGAACTCGACGCTGGGCACGTCCCACGGGGACGCGAACCACGCGATGCCGACCTCTTTGCAGTACCGGTCGATCTCCTCGTACTCCGCCAGCCCGAACTCGATCCGGTGGCGGTATTCGAGGTAGCTCATCTCGCCCCAGGGCGTTTCCCGTCGCACGTCACGCATCTCCGGCGGCGTGGAGATCTCCGGGGTCCGCTTCTGGAACTTGACCGCGTCCACTCCGGCGGACACGGCGACATCGATCAACTGCTTGGCGATGTCCACGCTGCCGTTGTGGTTGAGGCCGATCTCACCGACCGTGTAGGTGGGATGGCCTGGCCCAACCAACCGGTCGCCGATCGCCACCACGGGCTCCGTCGCGTTCACTGCGCGCTCCTTGGGCTGTTGTCGGATGCGGCGTGTTCGTCGGCCTGTTCTTCGTTGTGCTCGCCGGACCGTTTCCCGGTCTGGTCCGCTGCCTGCCTCGCGGCCAGGACGAGGTCGGCGAGTTCGCGGACCGCGCCGTGGCCACCCGGCCGGGACAGCACCAACCGCGCGGCCGCACGCACCTCGGGATGTGCGTCGGCCACCGCGACCGGCCAACCAACCATGCGCAGGCACGGAAGGTCGCGGAGATCATTGCCGAGATAGGCCACCCGGCTCGGGCGTAGGTCATTCTCGGCCAACCAACCACCAAGCACATCCGCCTTGTCGCCAACGCCATGTGCGACGGCCACGCCGAGTTTGGCGGCCCGCGCGGCCACCACCGGGTTCTCCTCCACGGACAGGATCATCACCGGAACACCGGCCGCGACCAGGCGCGCCACGCCGGCCCCGTCGGACCGGCTCACCACCACCGCCTCGGTGCCGTCCTGCAGCACCACGGCCCGGTCGTCGGTGTGCACGCCGTCGAAGTCGGTCACCACGGCGTCCACATCCACCAGGTTGGCCGCGCCGCTGACCAGCCTGCCGCCGTCCGGCCGGCCGGACGCCAGCGCCCGCGAGAGCGCCAGGTCCTCCGCCGAGTCGATCTCGATGGCGTCCTCCGGCGGCACCTCGACCAGGCCGATGGAGCCGAAGAAACGGTGCTTGCCGCGCCGCAGTCCGGTGGTGCGCATCGCGTAGACCGCGCCGGTCTCCCGGTACTCGGCCTGTCGTTCCTGCCGGCGCGGCCGGGTCGACGGATCGTGGTTGACGCCCTCGACGGCGCCGTCCACCCCGAACCGCCAGAGAAACTCGTGGGTGCGCACGGCGGTGAAGGCGCAGTCGCGCTGGCCGTCCAGCACCATCGACACCGTCGCGTCGATGGTGTCCGGCGAGATGAACGGTGAGGTGCACTGGACCAGCAGCACGACCTCCGGGTCGGCGGCGCCGGCGGCGAGCCGGGCGTCCAGGGCGTGCAGCACGGCGGATTCCGAGCTCGCGGTGTCACCGGCGAGGTCGGCCGGCCGCTCCACCACCACCGCACCGGCGGCGCGGGCGGCGACCGCGATCGCCGCGCCGTCGGTGCTGACGATGATCTCGTCGACACGGCGGGCCGCCTTCAGGGCCAGCACGGCTCGGCTGACCAGCGGTTGGCCACCCACGGGGGCCACGTTCTTGCCCGGTAACCCTTTGGAACCCGACCGGGCCGGCACCACCGCGACGACAGGGGACGACTGGCGGGAGAACACGCGAAGATGCTATTGGGCGACCTGTGGCGGTTAACCGTGGGTCCACCCCTTGTGAACCGACACGCCTGACCGCGAATGGCCCACCGGCATCGGTCGGCGCACTATCGTTGGCGTTCACTCATGTTCGCGCGAAGTGCGGTGGTGGACAGGATTCGCCGGTCAACACCGATATCAACACCGATATCAACACCGATAGCCAGGTTCCGGCAGACGCTGCGGGCCAAGTTGATGCGCGCCGTGGACGAGGTGTTCGCGCCCTACCAGCGACGACAGGCCGAGCAGCTCAGCGCTCTGACCGATCGGCTGGGTGCGGTGGCGGCCGACCTCGCCCGGACGCGTGCCGAGCTGGCGGATCTGCGGGCCGCGCTGCGGGACGAGTTGGTCCCGCGGTTGCGAGCGGAGCTGGACGGCGTCGGTGACCGCGTGATCGGGCGGGTGTCCGAATTCGAGAACCGGGCCCGGCGGGACACCGTGTTCGCCAGTGACATGACCGCGGCCCAGGGCAGCGCCGAGTTCATCCGCCGGCACATGGTCTCGGCGCGCCGTTTCGACCATCCACACGCCACCCTGGAGCACGCCCTGTCGCTGGCGCCGACCGGCGGCATGGCGCTGGAGTTCGGTGTGTTCACCGGCAGCACGCTGACCATCATCGCCAAGGCCCGCGGCGCCGAGCGGGTCTACGGGTTCGACTCCTTCCAGGGCCTGCCCGAGGACTGGCGGGCGGGCTTCCCGGCCGGCACCTTCGACGTGGCCGCACCGCCGTCGGTGCCGGGCGCCGAACTGGTGGTCGGCCTGTTCGAGGACAGCCTGCCCGGGTTCCTCGCCGAGCATGCGGGCCCGGTGGACTTCCTGCACATCGACGCCGACCTCTACTCCGCGGCGCACACCGTGTTGAGCCTGGTCGGACCACGGCTACAGGCCGGCAGCGTGATCGTGTTCGACGAGTTCCTGAACTACCCCGGCTGGCCGGATCACGAATGCCGGGCCTGGCAGGAGTATGTGGCCGAGACCGGTGTCCGGTTCCGCTATGAGGCGTACACATACGACAACGAACAGGTCGCGCTGCGGGTCATCGCGCCGTAACGGGCCCGCGCCCCTTCGCCGGTATCCACCGGCCGCCGGTACCCTCACTGTTCGTGCAAGCTACCAGCGCGGTGGAGCCGATGGATCGGTCGCGACCGATGCCACACACCACGCCGAGTCGAAGTTTCACGCGGGCTTTCGACGATCTCCGGCGCGGCGTGCGACAGCGCGAGTTGTGGTCGCATCTTGCCTGGCAGGACATCAAACAGCGATACCGGCGCTCGGTGATTGGCCCCCTCTGGATCACGATCTCGATGGCGGTCACCTCGGCTGGCCTGGGCCTGCTGTACGGCCTGCTGCTGGGTGTGCCGATCAAGTACCAGCTGCCCTATGTGACCACCGGATTCATCGTCTGGGGCTTCATCAGCGGCTGCATCACGGATGGCATGGAGACCTTCATCGCCAACGAGGGCCTGATCAAGCACCTACCCGCGCCGCTGACGGTGTACGCGCTACGCACGGTGTGGCGACAGGCGCTGATGTTCCTGCACAACGTCATCATCTACGTGATCGTGCTGGTGATCTTCTTCGGTGCGTTGAGCCACCCGTACACGATGAACGGCATTCCGTGCGGAGTCAGCAACGAGGCAGTGTGCCAGCCGGGCCTGAACTGGGGCTGGTTCATGGCCATCCCGGGGCTGGTGCTGCTCGCGCTGAACGCGCTGTGGCTCGCCCTGCTGTGCGGCATCATCTCGACCCGCTACCGGGACATCCCGCAGGTCATCAACAGTTTGATCAACCTGCTGTTCTACCTGACCCCGATCGTGTGGAACCCTGACTCACTGCTGGTCGGCCGCGAGGGCCAGTGGGCGAAGATACTGTTCGACCTCAATCCCCTCTACCACTTCGTGCAGGTCGTCCGTGCACCGCTGACCGGCCAGCTGATTTCCCCGGCAAGCTGGTATGTGGTGGGAGGTATCACGATCGTCGGCTGGGGGCTGGCGCTCATCGTGATGCGCAACTACCGTGCCCGAGTTTCCTACTGGGTCTGAGTGAGGCCGTACCAACCATGGTCAGTATCGACGTCTGGAACGCCGCGGTGGACTTCCCGATCTTCGACGCCAAGTCGAGGTCGTTGAAGAAGGCCGTGTTGGGCAAGGTGGGCGGCAGGATCGGCACCGCTCAGAAGGCGCCGATCATCGAGGCGTTGCGGGACGTGACGCTGTCGCTGCGGGAGGGCGATCGGGTCGGTCTGGTCGGCCACAACGGCGCCGGCAAGTCCACCCTGCTGCGCCTGCTGTCCGGCATCTACGAGCCGACCCGCGGCGAGGCCAGGATCGTCGGCAAGATAGCCCCGGTCTTCGACCTCGGCGTGGGCATGGACCCGGAGATGTCCGGCGTGGACAACATCATCATCCGTGGTCTCTACCTGGGCATGACCCGCAGGCAGATGGAAACCCGGGTGGACGACATCGCCGACTTCACCGAGCTCGGCGACTACCTGCAGATGCCGCTGCGCACCTATTCGACCGGCATGCGGGTGCGGCTGGCGCTGGGTGTCGTCACCTCGATCGACCCGGAGATCCTGATCCTCGACGAGGGCATCGGCTCGGTCGACGCGGCCTTCCTGGACAAGGCGCGCGACCGGCTCAACGACCTGGTCAGGCGGTCCGGCATCCTGGTGTTCGCCAGTCACTCCGACGAGTTCCTGATGGAGTTGTGCGACACCGGTGTGTGGATGGAGGAGGGCCGCATCCGGCTTGCCGGTTCCCTCCGCGAGGTCATCGCCGGCTACAAGGGCCGCGATCCGTACGAGAACATGAGCACCGAGACGATGCGACGTCTCGGCATCGAGCACGCGCTGCCCACCGGCGGCGAGGACAGTAAGACCCGCGTTTCCGTTGCTCCAGGCGAAGCAGAGGGCTGAGGCCGACCATGACGCAATCCGAGCCGACGGCGTCGCCTTCCGTGGTGGCCGTCGTGGTCACCCGGCACCGCCGGGAGCTGCTCACCGACTCGCTGAAGGCGCTCGCCACCCAGACACGGCCACCGGACCACCTGGTCGTGGTGGACAACGGTCCGGACGACCCGGCCCGCGACGTCGTCGCGGCATGCTCCATTCCCAGCACCTATCTACTGTCGCGGCGCAATCTGGGCGGTGCCGGCGGCTTCGCACTGGGCATCCTGCACGCGCTCAGTCTCGGCGCGGACTGGGTCTGGCTGGCCGATGACGACGGCCGGCCGGCCGACGAGAACGTGCTGGCCACCCTGCTGGACGTGGCGGACCGCCGCGGCCTGGCCGAGGTCTCCCCGATGGTGACCAACATCGACACGCCCGACCGGCTGGCGTTCCCGCTGCGGCGTGGGCTGACCTGGAAGCGACGCACGGAGGAACTGGGCACCGACTTCCTGCCGGGCATCGCGTCGCTGTTCAACGGCGCACTGTTCCGGGCCAGCACGCTGGACGTCATCGGCGTGCCGGACTACCGGCTGTTCTTCCGGGGCGACGAGGTCGAGACGCACCGCCGCCTGGTCCGGTCCGGGCTGCCGTTCGGCACCAGCCTGCGGGTCTCGTATCTGCATCCGGACGGCTCGGCGGAGTTCAAGCCGATGTTGGGCGGCCGGTTCCACGCGCAGGACCCTGGCGACCCGATCAAGCGCTACTACACCTACCGCAACCGCGGCTACCTGCTGTCCCAGCCGGGTATGCGGAAGATCGGCGCCCTGGAAGTGATCCGCTTCGGCCTGTACTTCCTGTGGGTGCGCCGCGATCCGGCGGCGTTCATCGAATGGCTGCGGCTGCTCAGGCAGGGCCAGCGGGAACATTTCTTCCGCAAGTAGGCCGGCGGGTAGACCGCAAGTGGAAAGCGCTCACAGGTGGCGCGGTTGAGCCTGGCTGGCTGGGTTCAGCCGTCGATGGTCGGCTCGGCCGCCTCGATCTGACTGGCCTTACCCGCCCTGGTCCGCTCGTCCTCGGCGCGGGGGCGGAGCGTCTCCATCTCATCCTGCGGGTTTTCCTCGCCGTCATTGCCGTCGTTGCTCACCAGACCGGCCAGCAGCAGGTCGGCGACCGCTCTGGGATCGGGCAGCGTCGTGTCGGGGTTCAGCAGCAGGCTCAGTGCCATCCGCAGCAGCCACTCGGCGGCCTGGTCGACCGGCACCCGTAGCACGTCGTGGTGGGTTCGCACGAACCGCTCCACCACGGCCGGCAGGAACGCCTGGACCAGCGATGTCTCACCGGGCCGCTGCACCACCACCTCGGTGATCTGCTCCGGTTCCCGGCTGATGATGCGCTGCAGCACGGCATGGTCGCGCAGGTAGTCGAGGGTGAAGGTGATCGCCTGGGCGAGCGCGTCGGACAGTGGTGCGTCCCACACCACCTCTTCGTCCAACCGCTCCAGGAACCGGGTCACCTCGGCCTCGACCACGGCACGGACCAGACCGTCCTTGTCCCCGAACACGCGGTAGGCGGTCGCTCTCGACACGTGGGCCCGGTCGGCGACATCGGTCAGCGACGTCTTCCGGACGCCGAAGCTGAGGAAACAGTCCAGTGCGGCGGCGATCAACCGCGGATCGGGTCCTGACGAAACCGAACTCACGCCGGCTATGTTCTCACCGGCGACAAACACTTGGTCATGCTCATGAGCGTATCCGCTGCTCCTTCCCACCCAGCGGCGTCACCCCCGAAGCCGAGAATCGTCACCGTCAGCAACGATCTCGCGACGGCTCAGCATCAGGAAACCAGTGCGCTGGCAGCGAAATCACATTGCGCGTGGCCCAACATGATGTTGGCTGGAACACATGAGCCAACCCAAGAGTGCGCTGGTGTTGCACCTGACCAGCGGGTCCGAACCACTTCTCATCGCGATCGACGACGACGAAACCGACAAAATCGCCGCCAGCATCCCCGACCTGATCCGTCGCGGCCAGTTCGAGACCATTACCGCCGCCAACGGAACAGCCGTCACGGTGAACTTCTCGCATGTCATCGTCGGGCTCGTGGACCACATCCAGGGTCTCGGACAGCCCGTCTACGGCATGCCGGAGCGAACCTACGGCGGCTGACCGGCCGGCTCCCAACCGCCCTCTGCCGCCGTAGGTCGTCGCGGGCACGTCACGTAGGTAAGCCCCCCGCCCCGCGCGGGGTCGCACACGGGCCCGCGCGGCAGGCTCAGCCCTCCGGCGAGGTGCTCTCGAACACCTGGCGCCACGACTCCAGCGAGGTCAGGTTCTTCAGGGCCGCCTGGTACTCGCGGCGCAGCCGCGGCCACTCCCGGCTCAGCTTCAGGTGGTTCACGCCGGCCTGCTTGAGCAGCTTCCAGAACACCTGCGGATCACGCTTGCGGTAGGTCACGCCGCGGCCGTCCGCGGTGGCCACGGTCGCGCCGTCGATCCGGGACAACAGGAACCAGCGCGCGTCCCGGGCCGCGATGTTCAGCTGCGGCACCTCGTGGTGCTCCGGCCTCGCCGGCGCCACGTTGTGCAACAGGCTCTCGGCCAGCGTCTTGCCGATGGCGATCTTGCCGGCCGGCGGCCGCAGGAATCCCTCCGCGCTGACCGCGTCCATCGAGGGCAGCGGCAGGTCCCGCGCGGACGGCAGCACCTGGCCGTCGGGGTACTCGGCACGCTGCTTGCGCACCTCCGGCAGCGCGGTCCGCAGCAGCCCGAACAGCGCCTGCGGACCGGCCATGAAGTCGTGGATGGCCCGGTCCTGCAGGGCCACCGTCGAGTACTCCAGCGACAGCAGATGCTTCAGGGTGCTCTTGGACAGGTCCTTGACGAGGGCTTTCGGGTGCTCGAACCAGCCGTACATGGCGGCCACCACGAGTCGGTTGCGCAGGTGGAAGTACGCCTGCCAGTCGGTCGCGTCGTCCTTGTTCGACCAGGGCATATGCCAGATCGCCACACCCGGCAGGCTGACCGTCGGGTGACCGGCGCGGGCCGCCCGCAGGCAGTACTCGGTGTCATCCCACTTGATGAACAGCGGCAGCGGCAGGCCCACCTCCTCGGCCACCGAGCGCGGGATCATGCACATCCACCAGCCGTTGTAGTCAACGTCGATGCGGCGGTGCAGGTCCTCGGACTCCTCGTCGCGCAGCGGGTACGTGGCGAAGTCATGGTCGTAGGTGACATGCGGCGCACCCCGCCACATGAACCGACCGCCGTCCACGACCTCACCCATCGAGTGCAGGTGGGAGCGTGCCTGGAGGTTGAGCATCTGGCCGCCGACCACCATCGGGCGCTCGGCGAACCGGGAGAACGCCAGGGCGCGCAGCACGGTGTCGGGCTCGATCACGATGTCGTCGTCCATGAGCAGGATCTGCTCGGCGTCGGTCGCTGTCAGCGCCTCGTACATGCCGCGCGCGAACCCGCCGCTGCCGCCCAGGTTGGCCTGGTCCTTGATGCGCAGCCGGTCACCCAGTGCCTCGGCGGCCGCGGCGAAGCCGGCCGCGTCACGCACCTTGCGGTTGCCCTGGTCGGCGACGGTCACGGCCTCGATGGCGGACAGCACCAGCGGGTCCTCGCCGAGCGTCCGCAGCGCGGCGGCGCAGTCGTCGGGCCGGTTGAACGTGGTGATCGCGATCGCCACGGTGCCACGACCGGGCGCCGGCACGGTCGCGTACCAGCCGCTGTCGATCAGGTTGACCGGCTCCGACTCGGTGGTGACGTCGAACCAGTACCAGCCGCCGTCCTCGAACGGCTTGAGGTCCAGCAGGAAGGTGACCGGCCCGGCCTTCTCGACCACCTGGCCGGTGACGTGGATCTGGGTCGCGTCGGCCTTGGACCGGTAGATGTCGATGCGGCACCGGTTGTCCACGTACAGCCGCAGCTCAACCTCGTCCAGGGTGGTCCAGCGACGCCAGTAGCTGGCCGGGAACGCGTTGAAGTAGGAGGCGAAGGACACCTCGGAGTCGCCGGGGATCTCCAGGATGGTGCGCCGGGTGGCCCGAGAACGCTGCCGGTTGCCCTTGTCCTCGTCCAGGTAGAGCGCGCGCACGTCCATCGGGTCGCCGGCGCGGGGCGCGATCACCCGCTGCAACAGCGCGCCGGACGACGGACTGTTCGGCGAGATCAGTTCTTCCAACTGGGCGTTGAAATCGGCATGCTTCTCGGACTGTGCCGTCGTCCTGTTCGCCATGAGACGTAGTTCCTCCCTGGCGGGTCCGGCACATGATCCGGCCAGCCAGCGGTTGCGGTGGCGCTATCTCAGGAATAGCGAGTGGCGAATGGAGACTAGTGGAAATCCGCGTTGCCGAATCATGCGGGGCCGAATCAAGTGGATGAATCAGGCGGAGCGCTGGTACAGCCTGGTCCAGTTGTCCCGGCTGACCAGGGTGGGCAGGGCGGCACGATAGGCGGCCTGCGCCGCCCGGGCCTCGCGGAGGAACCGACGCAGTGTGGCGGCGGCCTGTCGGCCCAGATCGATGGCGAGATCACGATCGCGTTGCCGAATCCGCACGCCCTGCTGCGACGCGTCGGTCACCACCGCGGTGTCGAACAGTGAGACGTGCCACCAGTAGGAGTCGCCCGCCGACACCGTGCCCGCCTGGTACGCCGACCGGCCGAGCAACTGGTAGACGAGTCGTTTGGCCAGCACCGCGCGCCGGCGGCTGGGCCTCGGCGCGGCCTGGATCATCGGGATATGGCCCGGTCGCAGTTCGGGTCGGTCGGGTAGTTCGGTGAAGCGACGCAGCTTCGTCTCCGGGTACCGGTCCCGTAGCCGGCGGATCTCGGCCATCGCCGCGATACCGCCGTCGGCCAGGATGTCCGGACCGGCGAGGAAGTCGTCGATTGCCTTGATCGTGGTGGCGGCCAGCCCGTACTGCATGCTGACCAGGTAGCGGACCAGCTGCGCGCTCAGCACCCGGCCCACCCGCAGCGGCCGGAACCTGCTGTGCAGCGCGGCGGTGATCAACGAGTTACGGATGTTGAAGTACCGGTGCCACTCGTCCCAGTCCTTCCAGTGGAAGTCGGCATGCCACAGGCCGGCGCCGGGCAGGGTGACCGTGCCGAACCCGTGCTGGGCCGCCCGGTAGCCGTACTCCACGTCGTCCCACTGGAAGAACAGCGGCAACGGGTACCCGACCGCCTCGACGATCTCGGCCGGGATGAGGCAGGCCCACCAGCCGTTGTAGCCGGGGTCGACCCGCCGGTCCTGCACGTTTCGCCGGCCCTCGTTGTTCTCGCCGGTGAGGTCCATGTCGTGTGGCGCGCGCGGGACGACCAGTCCGGGCGCCAGATCCTCCAGATCGGCGTACTCGGCGCCCACGTGCAGGTTGCGCGGGTGCAGCAGGTACAGCATCTGGCCACCGACGATCGTCGGCGTGATGGTCCGGTTGGCGAACGCGGTCAGCCGGATCACGATCTCCGGGTCGCAGAGCACGTCGTCGTCCATGAACAGCACATTGGTCTGCTCTGGACGGGTGGCGGCCTCGTAGAGCCCACGGGTGAACCCGCCTGCGCCACCCAGGTTCGGCTGGCGCAGGTAGCGCAGCTTGTCGCCGAGCGCGGCGGACACCTCGGCGAACCTCGGCCGGTCGCACACCGCGTCGCCGCCCTGGTCGGCCACGTAGATGGTGTCCACCAGGGTCAGCGCGGCCGGGTCACCGGCCAGCGCGGTGAGCGTGTTGAGGCAGTCCTCGGGCCGGTTGCAGGTGCAGATGACCAGCACAGCGGACCGCGGCCGGTCCGGTCCGGCCACCGTCCAGTTCAGGTCGGTGACGGTCAGCGGGTCGCCGTGGCTGCGCGCCCGCAGCCACATCCCGCCGCCGTCGGCGAACCGGTCGATCGGCGCGGACAGCCGGACGGTCCGCGCCGGGGCGTTTTCCAGGCGCTGGGCCGCGACCACCCGCTCCTCACCGTTGGCATCCGAGGCCATCAGCGCCACCTCGCCGGAGCCGCCGGCGACGCAGCTCAGCTGGACCTCGGTGCAGACCGTCCAGCGCTGCCACCAGCTGGCCGGAAACCGGCCGAAGTAGGTGTTCGTGTCCGCCTCGGCGCGCGGCTGCAGGATCAGTTCGTGTCGCCGCCGGTCGGCCAGGCCCGACACGATCCTGGTGTACAGATCGTCGGGCACCAGCGGAGCCGGTCCGCCGAACAGGCCCCGGCCAACCACCAGCCGTGCCGCCGTCGCGGACCGCTGCTGGATCGGTGACTCGCGCGGCGCGGCCGGTGCCGGCACGACCGGCTCGGCGGCGCCACCGCTCATGCGGCTGCTCAATCCGCTGGTCATGTCGCCGGGCACGCTTTCGGGCGTGTCGTTGGCCACGCCCGTCGTCGTTCCGGTGGTGGCCGCCGAACTGGGATTCGCGGAACCGTTTCTCGCGGGATTGATCTCTGACATCAGTACCGTCCCCGGTCAGGCGATATCGAGCCGCGTGATCTATTCGCGTACCGATATGCCGATGTGGAGTGCTGACGTGGACTGTCCACTCAACGGTACTGGTAACCAGCGGAAACACGCTCGTTGAGCGATCGCGGCATTCGCCGTGAACGTCCGAATCGGACGCCGGGAAGCCGATCTCAGTCGCGGAACACGACGAGGCGCAACAACACGAAGTTGATGACGGTGGCGGCACCCTGGGCGAGCACCCAGGAAACCACGAACCGCCAGCCGAAGTGGGCGAAGACCAGCAGGCCGAGCTGGTTGACCCCGACATTGACGAAGAACGTGATCACGTACAACATCGCGAACTTGGATGCCTGGCCGGCGCCACCACGCGCGTTGAACGTCCACTTCTTGTTGGCCAGGTAGGAGAAGGTGGTGCCGAGGATGAAGCTGCATCCCTTTGACACGTATGGGGGAACTCCGAGGTGCAGCAGCAGGTCGTAGGTGCCGTAGTCGATGCCCGCCGCCACCACGCCGATGATGACGAACCTGTACATCTGACTGACCAGTCCCGGACGGGACACCTCCGCTTCCGCCACGGTCACCTGATCACTCCATTTGATCTGGCCAGACTTCCGAGCAGATTGCTCATGAGTGAGTCTAGGAAGGCCCGGATTTCCGTGCCGACTGGGTCGGCACGGACACTGCACGGTTACCCGGCTACTCTCACCCGAGTGAAGCCTGCCGAGCGCGAATTGCGGTCACTGCACGGTTGGGGCCGAACGGCGCCATCGATGGCGCACGTGATCAGGCCGGCCGGTCCGGACGACGTCATCGACGCGGTGCGATCCGCCGGCGAACGCGGCGTACTCGCCCGCGGCCTGGGGCGGTCCTACGGCGATCCGGCGCAGAACGCCGGTGGCGTGGTCATCGACATGACCTCGCTCAACAAGATCATCCATATCGACGTCGACGCTGCCGTCGTCACCGCCGAGGCCGGCGTCAGCCTCGACACCCTGATGCGCCGGCTGCTGCCCTACGGGCTGTGGCTGCCGGTGCTGCCGGGCACCCGCCAGGTCACCGTGGGCGGCGCGATCGGCTCCGACGTCCACGGCAAGGCGCACCACGTCGAGGGCAGCTTCGGCAACCACGTCCTCGGTATCGAGCTGGTCACCGCCGACGGCGAGGTGCACACGCTGACCCCGGAGGGGCCGGAGTCGGAACTGTTCTGGGCGACCGTCGGCGGCATGGGCCTGACCGGCGTGGTGTTGTCCGCCACACTGAGCCTCAACCGCGTGGAGACGGCCTACTTCAAGGTCGACTTCGTGCGGACCGACAACCTGGACGAGCTGATCGCCTCCCAGGAGGAGAACGATCACAAGTACACCGAGACGGTGGCCTGGTTCGACGCGGTGACGACCGGTGAGCATCTCGGCCGCGGTTACATCATGTTCGGTAATCACGCGACCCTGGACGACCTGCCGAAGAAGCTGCGCGCCGAGCCGCTGAAGTTCGACGCCCCGCAGCTGCTGACCGTGCCGGACGTCTTCCCGCCGGGCATGCTGAACAGGGCGACGACCAAGCTGTTCAACGAGGTCTGGTACCGGAAGTCGCCGACCAGGGCCGGCGTGATCCAGAACATCACCGGTTTCCTGCACCCGCTGGACATCGTCGGTGAGTGGAACCGCGGCTACGGCCCGCGCGGTTTCCTGCAGTACCAGTACGTCGTGCCGCCGGACCGGGCGGACGTGGTGCGCGACACCGTCGCGATGATCGCCGAGTCCGGCCACGTATCCGCGCTGAACGTGCTCAAGCGGTTCGGCCCCGGCAACCGCGCGCCGATGTCGTTCCCCACCCCGGGCTGGACGCTCGCGGTGGACATGCCCGTCAAGCGTGGTCTGTCCCAGCTGTGTGACCGGCTGGACGAGGTGGTGCTGGCCGCCGGTGGCCGGCTCTACCTGGCCAAGGAGTCGCGCACCACCGCCGAGGCGGTGCAGCAGATGTACCCCCGGATCGACGAGTGGCGCAAGGTGCGCGCCTCGGTCGATCCTGCTGGAATGTTCGCGTCCGACATGTCCCGAAGGCTGCAACTGTGATCGACGCCGTAGGCAATCCCCAGTCCCTGCTCCTGCTCGGCGGCACGTCCGAGATCGGGCTCGCCGTCGCCCGCCGCTACGTGGCGAACCGGCCGCTCCGGGTCGTGCTCGCCGGCCGGCCCAGCGAGCGGTTGTCCGCCGCCGCCGAACAACTGCGTGCCACCGGTTGCACGGTGAGCGTGCTGCCGTTCGACGCGCGTGCCCCCGAAACCCACCAGGAGGTCATCGAGAAGGCGTTCGCGGACGGCGACATCGACGTCACCGTGGTCGCCTTCGGTGTCCTCGGCGACCAGGAGAAGGCCTGGACCGACGTGTCCGCGGCCCGCGAGTTGGCCGAGGCCAACTACGTCGGCGCGGTGACGGTCGGCGTCGCACTGGCCGACAGGCTGAAGCGGCAGGGCCACGGTTCGCTGGTGGCGATCTCGTCGGTGGCCGGCGAGCGGGCCCGGCGGTCGAACTTCGTGTACGGCTCGACCAAGGCCGGCCTGGACGCCTTCTACAGCGGCCTGACCGAGGCGCTGCGGCCGTACGGTGTTCGGGTCAGCGTCATCCGGCCCGGCTTCGTGAAGAGCCGGATGACCGAGGGCCTGTCGGCCGCGCCGCTGTCCCAGACCCCGGACCAGGTCGCCGAGGTGATCGTGACCGCGGTCCGCACCGGCGCCGAGGTGGTGTGGGCGCCGGCCACGCTGCGCTGGGTCATGTTCGTGCTGCGGCATCTGCCGCGCGCGATCTTCCGCCGGCTGCCCGTCTAGGCGGCCGGTGATGACCCGGACGTTGGCCAGCCCCGACGGACTCGGGCGGGACGAGCCAGCCGCCGGGTCAACCACCGGGCCGGCCGCCGCCAGTACTGACGCGGCCGGTGACGGGATATCGCTGCCCACGCTGCCCACCGGCCGCAGGCTCGGCTGGGCGGCGCTGGAGATCGTGGTCGGCGCGCTGCTCACCGCCCTGCTGTCGGTGGCCCTGCAGTTCGTGATCAGCCACACGCATGCCTCCCGGCCCACGTTCGTGCCCAATGACGCGATCGCGCTGGGAGTCTCCGGACTGGTCCTGGTGGCTCTCGGTCTCGCGCTGTGGAGCCTGGTGCGGAGCCGATGGCCGCGCTGGGCGACCGCGCTGAGCTGGGCGCTGCTGTCCGTCACGCCGACCCTGGTCGTGTCGTTCATGCTGCAGGGCACCCGGCTGTACGTCGGCGGGCTGTCCATCGACCAGACGTTCCGCACCGAGTACCTGACCCGGATGGCCGACTCGCCGGCGCTGGCGGACTTCACCTACCGAGGCGTCGCGCCGTTCTATCCGGGTGCCTGGTTCTGGCTGGGTGGCCGGTTCGCGAACCTGATCGGTCAGCCGGCCTGGGCCGCCTACAAGCCGTGGGCGATCCTCACCCTCGCGGTCACCGCCGGGGTGGTGTTCGCGGTCTGGTCGCTGGTGGTCCGCCGGCCGACCGCGTTCCTGCTGGCGCTGTTGACGACCGCGATCGGCCTGACGATCGCGGTCGACGAGCCGTACTCCTGGCTGATCACCGCCACCATTCCGCCGCTGGCCGTGCTGGGCTGGCGGATGTTGTGGCGGATCGCCAGCCGACCTGCCGGGGTGCGTGGTGGCGGCGGGGCCATGGTGGTCGCGCTCGGCATCGGCCTGGGCGTCTACGGCATCCTCTACACGCTCTACCTGTTCTTCTTCGCCCTGGTGCTGGTGGTGCTCGGTGCCTTGGCCGTGCTGCTCGCGGCACGGCGGCGGGCGGCGGACACGCCGAGTGTCGGTGCGCTGATCGGCCGGGTGCTGTCGCGGCTGGTACTGACCGGTCTGGTGGCCGTTCCGGTGCTGCTCATCGTGTGGACGCCGTACCTGCTGGCGGTGCTGTCCGGACAGCACGGCTACAACACGGCGGCCCGGTACCTGCCGGAGTCCGGTGCGACGGTGCCCACCCCGATGTTGGATGCCTCGGTGGCCGGCGCGTTGTGCCTGCTCGGCACCTGCTGGATCGTGTTCGCCGCGCGCCGCAGTCCGATCGCGGTGGCGCTGGGCACCATCGTTGGCGTCGGATACCTCTGGTACCTGCTGTCCTTCGCGCTGCTGGCGCTGCAGACCACGCTGCTGGCGTTCCGGATCTACAACATTCTGGCGGTCTCGCTCGGCGCGGCCGGCCTGTTCGGCGCCCTCGAACTGGCTCGCTGGGCGAACCGCCGCTGGCGGTCCCGGCGCCGGATCGAGATCCGGGTGCTCGGCATCACGCTGTCCTACGTGGTGCTGCTCTGGCTGGTCCAGGGCACACCGGGGCTGATCACCCCGGACTCCAACGCGTTCAACGACTACTACCCGACCGGCGTCACCGCGCTGGGCAAGGCCAGTCCCAAGGACGCCGACTACTGGGTACCGCAGCTGTCCAACACCATCCAGCAGCTCACCGGGAAGAAGCCCGACCAGCTCGTGGTGCTGTCCAACCAGGTCCTGATGAACAGCACCACGCCGTACTGGCTCTTCCAGGCTTCGACCCCGCACTACGCCGATCCGCTGGGCGCCTATGAGCAGCGCAACGCGCTCATCAGGCAGTGGGCCGCGGCGGGCAACCCGGCACGGCTGCTGGCCGAGCTGAACGCCAGCCCGTATGAACCGCCGACGGTGTTCGTGTTCACCACCAAGCCGGAGGGCGTCCTGCAGACCACCATCACCCGGGATGTGTTCCCGGCGGCGGGCAACGTCGAGGGTGACACCGTGCTGTTCTCGACCAGGGAGTTCCAGGACTCGCACTTCACCAGCCGCCAGGTCGGCCCGTACACGGTCGTCGTGCGCACCTCTTGAGAAGACCCCTGGCAGAACTACTCCGGATCAGGACACTGGGTCAGCCTGTGGTCTCACGGCCGTGAGCATGGCCACGACACAGCACAGGGACGACACAGACATAAGACACAGACATGAGAGAAGCCCATCCCGACCGGGTCGGGATGGACTTTCTCGTCGTGCTGGGGACGAGACCGGATCAGACGTAGAAGGACACGGCCATGGTGGCGACCCAGAGGACCCCGAGTGCCTGCAGCACGCGGTCCTTGAGCACGATCTCGTCCGGCGCGCCCGCCTTGCCGCCGTCCACGTCCACCGCGTACCGCAGCAGCGCGATCACGAACGGCACCACGGAGATCTCCGACCACACGTTGTGCCGAGCCTGGAACGACCACAGTGCGTAGGCCATGATGACCACGGCAACCGAACTGGCCCAGACGAACCGCAGGTAGCTGGCCGAGTAGTTGCGCAGCGACTTGCGGATCTCCGCGCCGGTCTGCTCGAACAGCTTGATCTCGGCGTACCGCTTGCCGGCGACCATGAACAGCGAGCCGAACGCGATGGTCAGCAGGAACCACGGGGACAGCGCGATGCCCGCGGAGGCGCCACCGGCGATGGCGCGCAGCAGGAAGCCGGATGCCACGATGCACAGGTCGACCACCGGCTGGTGCTTCAGCCCGTAGCAGTAGCCGAGCTGCACGGCCTCGTAGACCGCGATGACCACAGCCAGCTGCCAGGCGTGCACGCCGGCAAGCACCAGGGCACCGACCATCAGCACCACGGCGGTGCTCACCGCCGCCGGAACCGGCACGATGCCGGCGGCGATGGGCCGGAAACGCTTCTTGGGATGCGCCCGGTCGGCGGCAACGTCCTTGGCGTCGTTGATCAGGTAGATCGCGGAGGCCGCCAGGCAGAATGTCACAAACGCGATGGCGGCCGAGATCAGCACGCTGGGCTCGCCGATCCGCGCCGCGGTGAAGGGCGCCAGCAGGACCAGCACGTTCTTCACCCACTGCTTGGGCCGTGCGGTCCGGATCAACCCGGTCACCAGGGAGACCGGTGTCCGATGGACTACGGCCTCCTGTCCGACCACCGTCTCGCTCGTCACGACCACTGTGTCCTCCTGCCAGCCCTCTGCGGACCGCTCTCGACTTATCGCTTGTTCATCGTTTGCGCCGCAGCCAGCGGAGAACCCCGCCGCCGATAACAGCGCCCAGTGCCGAACCGGCCAAAACATCGGTGGGGTAGTGCACACCCAGGACCAGTCGGCTGACCAACATCGGAGGCACGACCACGCCGGCGGCCTTCTGTCCGGTCAATCCCCCGTACAGTATCGCCGCTGCCGTCGTGGACGTCGCGTGCGAGGAGGGGAAGCTCAGTCGGCTCGGCGTGCCCACCAGGACCTGAATGTCCGGATGGTCGGGACGCGGCCGACGTACGACCCGCTTGACCGCGATGGACGCGCCGTGCGCGAAGGCCACGCCGGCGGCCGCGCCCAGCCACTCGGCACGCCGCTTCCGGTCCACCAGCGAGCCGATCAGCCCCAGCGCCAGCCAGCCCAGGGCATGCTCACCGAACAGCGACATGGCGCGGGCGGTGCGCACCACCGGCGGCTTCGCGAGCACTCGCTGGACACCCAGCAGGACGGCGGTTTCCGGGTTGGCGGGATATCCGGACCCGGCGTCCGAGTCCTCCTCGGTGGCGGCCCGGCCGTCAGTTGGTTCGGACAGCAGTTCGCTCATTCGTCAAATGACCCGTCCAACGGGCGCCCCTCGGTGAGGTGTGGCGCGATCTTGTTGTCGAACATGCTCAGTGCCGATCCGATGGCCATGTGCATGTCGAGGTACTTGTAGGTGCCCAGCCTGCCGCCGAACAGCACATTGCGCTCGCGGGCCTCCTGCCTGGCCAGCTCACGGTACTTCTCCAGCTTCGCCCGGTCGGCGGGGGTGTTGATGGGGTAGTACGGCTCGTCGCCGGACTGGGCGGACCGCGAGTACTCCCGCACGATGACGGTCTTGTCCGCCGGGTAGCGGTCCGCGCGCTCCGGGTGGAAGTGCTTGAACTCGTGAATCCGGGTGAAGGGCACGTCCTCGTCGGCGTAGTTCATCACCGGGGTGCCCTGGAAGTCGCCGGTGTCGCGGAGCACCTCCTGCTTGAAGTCCAGGGTGCGCCAGCCCAGCTCGCCCTCGCGGTAGTCGAAGTACTTGTCCAGTGGGCCGGTGAAGATGACCGGGGTGCCGGCCGGCAGGTCGGCGCGCACATCGAAGAAGTCGACGTTGGTCCGCACCTCGATGTTGGGGTGGTCGGCCATCCTGGTCAGCCAGGCGGTGTAGCCGTCGACCGGCAGACCCTCGTAGGTGTCGTTGAAGTAGCGGTTGTTGAAGTTGTAGCGGACCGGCAGCCGGGTCACCGTGGCGCCGGGCAGTTCCCTCGGGTCGGTCTGCCACTGCTTGGCGGTGTAACCACGGAAGAACGCCTCGTACAACGGCCGGCCGACCAGCGAGATCGCCTTTTCCTCGAAGTTCTGCGCGTCCTTCGAGTCGATCTCGGCGGCCTGTTCGGCAACCAGCGCCCGGGCCTGGTCCGGAGTCAGGTACTTACCGAAGTATTCGCAGATCGTGGCCAGGTTCACCGGCATCGGGTAAACACGGCCACGGAAGATGGTGAAGACGCGGTGTTGGTAGTTGGTGAAGTCGGTGAACTGGTTCACGTAGTTCCACACCCGCTTGTTGGAGGTGTGGAACAGGTGCGCACCGTAACGATGGATTTCAATGCCGGTTTCCGGTTCGGGCTCGGAGTAGGCGTTCCCACCGAGATGTGACCGGCGCTCCAGGATCAGCACGCGCTTGTTCAGCTGCGTGGCTGCGCGCTCGGCGACGGTGAGTCCGAAGAATCCGGATCCGACAACAATCAGGTCATAGCCTGCGAAGCTCACGGCGTCTCAGCGTACCGACGTCACCGGGGGTCATGGCAGCGGCGTCCGATTGGCCCAGGAAGATGGCGAGGACCAGCGGGTTCGCCACTCGGCGGGCGTTGTTCGCGGTTTCATGATCGACGAGTCATGACTAACGGGTCGTGCCGGACGCTGCCCCTCACGTCCGGCACGACCCGTTATCGATGTGCCGTGTGTCCCGCGCTTCGCCGGCACGACAGGTATGACGGAAGTTCCAGTCAAACGGGACGCGGATGTTACGGACGTCACTCCAATTCACTCGATCAGGCGACAAATCCGCGCTGGATGGCGGGCAACACCTCCGCTACCTCCTCCAGCACGGACTCCTGACCACGGTAAACACCGTCCGAGCGAGGCCAGTGCGCCACGACGTCGGTGAATCCCAGTTCGCCCGCCCGGGCCACCATGTCGGTGAACCGGGTCAGGCTCGACAGTGAGTAGACCGGTGACGCGTCCAGGTTGAGGTAACGGCTCACGCTCTCCGGGTGTCGGCCGGCGGACACCAGTTCGTCTTCCAACTGTCGGGTCAGCTCGGCGATCCCGTCCCACCATCGGTTCAGGTTGTCGGTCTGGCTGCCGGCGGTCACCCACCCGTCGCCGTATCTCGCCACCAGGCCCAGGGACTGCTGACAGTTCGCCGCCACCAGGAACGGCACTCGCGGCCGGCGCACGCTGCCGGGCGCGCCGGTCGCATCCACCGCCGCGTAGTACTCGCCCTGCCAGGTCGTACTCGGCTGGGTCAGCAGCCGGTCGAGCAACAGCAGGAACTCCGCCAGCCGGTCGCGCCGCGCCTTGCCCGAGAGCTCGTCGCCACCGAGCACCCGGCTGTCATGGCCACTGCCTCCGGCACCGACGCCCAGCAGCAGCCGGCCGTCCGACAGATCGTCCAGGGCGGTCACCTCTCTGACGAACGACACCGGATGCCGGAAGTTCGGCGAGGCGACCAGGGTGCCCAGTTGAATGCGACTGGTCACCTGGGTCGCGGCCGCCAGAGTCGGCACGGCACCGAACCAGGGTTCGGAGAGCAACGGTTCCCAGCCGATGTGGTCATACGTCCAGGCGTGGTCGAATCCGTACTCCTCGACTGCCTCCCACTTGGGCCGGGCTATCCACCATCGATATTCCGGCAAGATCACAATCCCGACGCGCATTGCGCCAACGTAGCGGCAGCCGTGCACACGAGTCAGCCCTTCGGGTGAACCGGCAGGATAGTTGTGTGGAAACTCCTCGTCTGGTGGCATCCGACGTGGACGGCACCCTGCTCGGGCCCGGTGAGCAGGTGTCCGCCCGCACCGTCAACGCGGTCGCCGGCGTGATCGCCGGCGGCACCCCGTTCGTCCTGGTCACGGGCCGACCACCGCGGTGGATCCCGGTGGTCGCGCGGGCGGTCGGCAGCACCGGAT
This sequence comes from Pseudonocardiaceae bacterium, assembly GCA_036384655.1. Lineage (GTDB taxonomy): Bacteria > Actinomycetota > Actinomycetes > Mycobacteriales > Pseudonocardiaceae > DASVLX01. The sequence continues at coordinate 57,082 of DASVLX010000297.1, read as the reverse complement.
GGGCGGTGTGCTCCAACGGTGCGGTGCTCTACGACATAGGTGCCGATCGGGTGACGAATCTGCAACAACTCAACCCCGCGTTGCTTGCCGAGACAGTTCAAGCGATCACCAACGTCATTCCGGACTGTGGCGTGGCGGTGGAACGGGTGGGCGACTCGGCACTCGCGCTGGACGGCTACGAGTTCCATACCGGGGAGAACTACCTGCACCCGTGGCCCAGTGATCCCGGCCGCCCCGCGACCATGGCCGAACTGGTCGGCCTTCCCGCGGTGAAGCTGTTGGTCCGGCACCCGGACATGACCAGCGACGCACTGGCCGAGGTGGTGCGCGGCGTGGTCGGCGACGAGGTGGACGTGACGTTCTCGACCGGCTACGGCCTGATCGAGATCGCCGCCGCCGGCGTCGACAAGGGAACCGGGCTGGCGCGGCTCGCCGACCAACTCGGCGTGGCCGCGCACGACGCGGTCGCCTTCGGTGACATGCCCAACGACGTACCGATGCTGCGGTGGGCCGGGCACGGCGTGGCCGTCGCCAACGCCCATCCGGACGTGCTCGCCATCGCCGACGAGGTCACCGCGGCCAATGACGCCGACGGCGTCGCCGCGGTGCTGGAGCGGTGGTTCTGATGGCCGGGAAGGAACGACTCGCGAACCGGGTCGTGGTGATCGGCGGCGGCATCGTCGGCCTGGCGGTGGCCCGCGAACTCGTCGCGCGCGGCAACGCGGTCACGGTCTGCGAGAAGGAGAATCGGTGGGCCGCGCACCAGAGCGGGCACAACAGCAATGTCGCTCATGCCGGCCTCTACTACCGGCCCGGCTCGTTGAAGGCGCGTGCCTCCGCCGCCGGCAACGCGTCGATGGTGCGGTTCGCCCGCGAGCACGGCCTGCCGGTGGAGGTGTGCGGCAAGCTCGTGGTGGCCGCGTCCGAGGCGGAGCTGCCCGCGCTGGCGACGCTGGCGGACCGTGCTGCCGCCAACGGCGTGCCGGTCCGGAATGTCTCGTCCGCGCAGGCCAGGGAGTACGAACCGGAGGTCCGCTGCGTCGCCGCGCTGCGCGTGTCGACCACCGCGGTCATCGACTTTCCCGCCGTGTGTGCGGCGTTGGCCGGCGACCTGCGGGACGCCGGCGCCGACCTGCGGCTCCGCACCCCGGTGCTGGGTATCCGGCCGGCCCGCATCGGGAACCACCGGGTGGAACTCGCCACGCCGGACGGGGTGCTCCGGGCGGACGCGCTGGTCAACTGCGCCGGGCTGCAGGCCGATCGGGTGGCGGAGCTGGCCGGACTGCGTCCCGAGGCGCGGATCGTGCCGTTCCGTGGCGAGTACTACGAACTGCGCGAGCAGGCCCGGTCGCTGGTGCGCGGCCTGATCTATCCGGTGCCGGACGCGGGCCTGCCGTTCCTCGGCGTGCACCTGACCCGCATGCTCGACGGCACCGTGCATGCCGGCCCGAACGCGGTGCTCGCGCTGAGCCGGGAGGGCTACCGGTGGTCCGAGCTGTCCGCCGCGGACCTCCTTGACGTGGCACGCTTTCCGGGCATCTGGCGGTTGGGTCGCAGGTACGCTCGCACCGGCGTGGCCGAGGTACTGCGTTCACTGTCCCGCCGCCGGTTCGCCGCCAGCGTGGCGAAACTGGTGCCGGCGATCGGGCCGGACGATCTGCGGCGCGCCGGCGCCGGGGTGCGTGCGCAGGCACTGCGCCCGGACGGCTCGCTGGTCGACGACTTCCTCATCCAGTGCGCGCCCGGCCAGGCGCATGTACTCAACGCGCCATCACCCGGCGCCACCAGCTCGCTGGAGATCGCCCGATATGTCGCCGACCGGCTGGCCGAGACGGTCGGCCGTTGATCCGGATCAGGCGTTGACCGGGGTCAGCACCTCGCGCCCGCCCAGGAACGGCCGCATCGCCTCGGGCACCCGCACCGAGCCGTCCGCCTGCTGGTGGTTCTCCAGGATCGCCACCAGCCACCGGGTGGTGGCGAGCGTGCCGTTCAGGGTGGCCGAGTACTGCGGCCGGCCGTCCGCGTCCCGGTACCGCACGTTCAGCCGGCGGGCCTGGAACGTGGTGCAGTTCGACGTGGAGGTCAGCTCCCGGTAGGTGTTCTGGGTCGGCACCCAGGCTTCGCAGTCGTACTTGCGGGCCGCGCTGGAGCCGAGATCGCCGGCCGCGACGTCGATCACCCGGTACGGCACCTCGACCTTGGCGAGCATCCGCTCCTCCCAGGCCAGCAGCCGCAGGTGCTCCTCGTGGGCCTGCTCGGGCGGGCAGTAGGAGAACATCTCGACCTTGTCGAACTGGTGCACCCGGATGATGCCGCGGGTGTCCTTGCCGTAGGAGCCGGCCTCCCGGCGGAAGCAGGACGACCAGCCGGCGTACCGGCGCGGCCCCGCCGACAGGTCCAGGATCTCATCCGAATGGAAGCCGGCCAGCGCCACCTCGGAGGTGCCGACCAGGTACAGGTCGTCGTCGCGCAGCCGGTACACCTCGGCGTCGTGCGCGCCCAGGAACCCGGTGCCGGCCATGATCTCCGGCCGCACCAGGGTCGGCGTGATCACCGGGATGAACCCGGCCTCGGCGGCCTGGGCGATGGCCATGTTCAGCAACGCCAACTGCAGTTGCGCGCCAACACCGGTGAGGAAGTAGAACCGTGCCCCGGAGACCTTGGCGCCCCGCTCGGTGTCGATCGCACCGAGCAGTTCGCCCAGCTCGACGTGGTCGCGCGGGGTGAAGTCGAAGGTGGGCGGCGTGCCAACATGCTTGAGCACGACGAAGTCGTCCTCACCGCCGGGCGGAGTGTCCGGCTCCACGATGTTGGACATCCGCATCTGCGCCTCGGTCAGCTCGGCCTCCGCGGCGGCCTGTTCCGCCTCCGCGGCCTTGACCTCGGAGGCCAGCTCCTTGCCCTTGGCGATTAACACGGCCCGATCGTCGCCCTTGGCGGCTCCGACCCGCTTGCCGAACTGCCGCTGCTCGGCGCGCAACGCGTCGCCGCGGGCCACCGCGGCCCGGCGCCGTTCGTCGGCGGACAGCAGCGCGTCGACCAGCGTCTCGTCCTCGCCACGGGCGCGCTGCGATGCGCGCGCCACGTCCGGATTCTCGCGCAGTGTCCTCAGCTCGATCACGGCATTTGAGCCTAATGGGTCGGGTCCGAGGCCGTGCGGGGAGCGCGGTAAACCGCGTTCGGCGCGCTGCCCGCCGGCGTTCGACCGGCGGTCGGTCAGGACTCGACGCGGTGTGGCACGAACACCGAGTTCTCGTCGGTGACCAGACCGGACTCCTGGATGCCCAGCCCGGCCGCGTGATCGCCGACCATCCACACGCCGATCACCGGCCGGCGGCCGTCGAACTCGGGCAGCGGGTCGAACAGCTGGCAGACCTGGCCCTCCCGGCCGTAGACGCCGCCGGTGTGAGTCTCATAGCCCGGCGCGACGATCTCGATGTTGGCGCCGTCCCGGCCCAGCTTGGGCTTACGCACGTACTCGGTGAGCATGCCGGGCTGGTCCAGGTAGGTGGGCAGCAGGTTCGGGTGCCCGGGGTGCATCTCCCAGAGCACCGCGAGCAGCGCCTTGTTGGACAGCAACGACTTCCACAGCGGCTCGATCCACAGGGTGTCCGGCAGCGCGTCGATGGCCCGTTGGCCGAACCGGTCGCCCACCAACCACTCCCACGGGTACAGCTTGGCGATCGTGCCGATCGGTTCGTTCTCCAAGTCCACGAAGCGGTTCAGTGCCTTGTCCCAGCCGACGTCCTCGATGGCCAGCGCCACCGCGTCACAGCCGACGTCCGCCGCGACATCGCCCAGGTAGCTGATCACGGACCGGTCCGCGCCGGTGGGGTCGGCGCCGGACCAGGTGAAGTGCACGCTGGGAGTGGGCAGTTGCCGGACGAGCTCGGTCCACCGCTCGGTGAGCCGCTGGTGAATGTCGTTCCACTGGCTACCGTTGGGGAACACGGTGGCCCGCCACCACCACTGCGCCACCGCCGCCTCCACCAACCCGCGGGGCGTGTCGGCGTCGTACTCCAACAGCTTGGCCGGGCCGCTGCCGTCGTAGCGCAGGTCGAAGCGTCCGCACAGCTGCGGATCACGACGTTTCCAGGACTCCACGATCGCCGGCCACACCCACTCCGGCACGCCGAAGTCGCTGAACCGCTCGGTGGTGATCACCGTGTCGACGGCCTCAAGGCACATCGAGTGCAGCAGTTCGGTGTCCGCCCGCAGCGACTCGACCTCCCCCGGCTCAAGCACGTAGTGCGCGGACTCATCCCAGCGCGGCCGGCCGCCCGGTGCCCCGGCGACAACGCCCTGGTCCTCGATGATCCGCCACCAATCCATCCGAGGCCGTGAAGCTTCCCGGCGCATGCGCGTCTCCTAGACGATGACGATTGATGCGGTGAAGTTGGCGTAAGCGAGCGTAAGCGATCAGCGACGTTTCCTGGTCACAGCGGCGGTTCGGTTGCGTGAAAGGGCTGTGCCCTGCCAGCGTCATGCCCGGGCCGTGCCGTTGACCGGAAACGGCCGAGCCTAGTGGTGGCCGCTGTGTCCGCCGCTGCCACCGCTCTTGCCCTTGCTACCGCTGCTGCCGCTCTTGCCCTTACTGTTGCCGCTGTCGCTGCCGCCACTGTTGCCGGAAACACTGTTGCCGGAAACACCGAACCCGCCGCGCTCGACGGTGTTGCCCCCGGTGGTCTTGATTGTTCCGTGGCTGGGCGCGGAGTAGCTGCCGCCGCTGACCGTGTTGCCACTGACGTTGCCGCCGTAGTACGGGCGGTACTGCTGGTAGCCACCACCCGGGATGGGCACGAACAGCAGGCCGTCGTGGGTGTAGCCACCGTGGCTGGTCACATAGGAGGCGTCGCAGTACTGGTAGTCGGCGACCGTGTCGGAGCTGCCGGACACGCTGACGCACCGCTCGGTCGTCGACTGTCCGTACTGCAACCAGGCCAGGACGCCGATCACCAGGACCACCGCGACCAGAATGGCGCCGTTGCGCAGCAGACGCCGCTTGGCCCGAGACCGGCGTGCCGTGTCGTCGCGTTCCTCCGCGGCGGCGGCCTCGGCGGCCTGGAACTGTTGCTGAGCGCGCTGCTCGGCGACGCTGGGCGGTCGCGGCCGAGTGGTCGCCGGATCCTGGAACCGAACCCTGTCGCGCGGCCCGAAGGGTGGCGCACCGGGCGGTGGTGTGAAGGGCGGAGCGACGGCCGTCGCCGTGGATCCCTCGCCGAACGCGCTGAGGTCGGGTGTTGGCAGTGAGTATTTTCCGTTCCCCGCGTCCTCACCGGTCAGATCGCCGCTCACTCGGTCCCCCTTCGGTCCCGCCGACTCACGCCGCCCAGCCTGGCACAAACCAGACGCAAAACGCCTGACCCGCGCCCTGATCAGCCCGATGATCGGGGCATGATGGACGCGATGTCCAGTACTTTCGCCTGGCTGCGCCCATCGGCCACGGATGGCGGCACTCGACGATACCTGGCGGGAGCCTTCGTTGGTGCGCTGATCGTGCTGGGCGGCACCATCGCGTTGGGGTGGCCGCTCGGCTTACTCGTCACCGGTCAGGCGACCGATCCGGCCAGCGTCGCCGCGTCCGCCGTGCCTGGTGAATGTCTCATGTGGACGGAGAGCGACGCCGGGGACCTGCACGAGGTGGACTGCGATCAGCCCCACGTGTTCGAGGTCACAGGCAGCGCCGATCTGTCCTCCGGGTATCCGACCGGTACCCCGTTCCCGGACACCCAGACCTGGCAGAAGGTCACTCAACAGGACTGCGGCGCGAGTGTGAAGAGCTACCTGGGCAAGCTGGACCCGAACGGCCGCTTCGTCGTGGGCGCGCTGAAACCCACCGACACCCAGTGGGCCGCCGGCAACCGCGGCCTGCACTGCGGAGTCGAGATCGCGACGCTCACCGGTCTGGTGTCCTTCACCGGGCCCGCCAAGGGTGCCGACCAGTCCAATGTGTTCCCGGTGGGCACCTGCCTGGGGCTGGTCAACGGCTCGGCCGGCGGACCGGTCGACTGCGGCAACCCACACGCCTACGAGATCGTCGGCATCGTCAACCTGCACGACCGGTTCCCGAACGGTTATCCGTCCACCGACGACCAGCAGAACGCACTGGCCTCGCTGTGTACCCCACTGGCGTCCAGCTACACCGGCGGCGCGAACCTGACGAGCTTCGGATTGACGCTGACCTGGGAGACCCTCAGCCAGGACAGTTGGAACGTGGGCTCCTACCGGGTGAACTGCGAGGTTGGCCAGTTGGCGCCGAGCGGTCAGGCGCTGGCGCCGGTGACCAACTCGATCCGTGGCATCGGCGGCGGTGCGGGCTCGGCCAGTCCGTCCGGCGCCGCCGTCAGCAGCGCGGGTGGCGGGTGATCGCGCCATGCCGGTGGACATGTCCATGGACCGGTTCGAGGAACTGGTGGCCGACGCGCTGGACACCATCCCGCCTCGGTTCGTCGAGGCGATGAGCAATGTCGTGGTGCTCGTCGAGGACATTCATCCGGACAACCCGCATCTGCTCGGCCTGTACCACGGGGTGGCACTGACCGAGCGCACCTCGTACTACTCCGGCGTGCTGCCCGACCGGATCACCATCTATCGCCTACCGATCCTGCGCATCTGCCGGACCGACGCGGATGTCGTGGCGCAGGTCCGGGTGACCGTGCTGCACGAGATCGGCCACCACTTCGGCCTGGACGACGACCGTCTGGACGAACTCGGCTGGGGCTGATCGGCGCCGGTCAGGCCAGGCTCAGACCGGTCCATTCCTGACAGCGCCAGCCGGTCGGCGAGTCCGGGTCATCATCCAGCACCACTCGGCCGGTGTTGGGTATCAGGGCATGCCGGACCACACTCATCGGCACGTTCGTCGCCAGGGTCGGCGTCACCAGCCGGATCGCCGCGCCGTGGCTGAGCACCACGACCACACCATGTGAATGCCGGTCGCGGATGTCCTTCAGCACCGTGTGATACCGCTCGATGACCTCGGTGGCGCATTCCCCACCGGGCATCGGCACGCTCAGCTCACCGCCGGCCCACCGGGAGAACACGTCGTAGAACGCGCGCACCGAGGTCTCGTCGGTGCGGTTGTCCAGTTCGCCGACGAAGACCTCCTGCACACCGTCGACCACCTGGACGCCGAGCCCATGCGTGGTCGCGACCGGTTCGGCCGTCTGCTGGGCGCGGATCGCGGTACTCGCGTACACCGCGACCACCGGCTCACCGGCCAGGGATCGCGCCAGTTGGGCGGCCTGCTGGCGCCCCAGTCGCGTCAACGGCGGCCCGGGCGGCGCCGAGTCCAGCGCCATCCGCACATTGGACTGGGTCTCGCCATGTCTGGCGAGCACGATTTTCAGATTGGTCACGCCCGCTCCCCGTCGCGTACCGCGCGCAGCCACTCGCTGGCCACGGCGAAGTCCTCGTCCCGAGCCCCCGCGACCGGGGCCGTCGGTCCCCCCACCGCCTTCGGATACGACCCGAGGAAGCGCACCGAGCGGCAGCGGCGGCGCAGCGCGGCGAGCGCGTCACCGACCCGTGCCTCGGCCACATGCCCCTCCAAGTCAAGGAAGAACCGGTATTCACCGAGCCGGCTCTTCGTCGGCCGGGACTCGATCCTGGTCAGATTGATCTCCCGCTGGGCCAGTTCGACAAGCACTTCGGCGAGCGCGCCGGTCCGGTCGGCGGTCACCGCGATCAGTGAGGTGCGATCCGCGCCGGTGGGCCTGGGCAACCTGCCCGGCCGGCGCACCAGCAGGAAACGGGTGGCCGCGTCCTCGACGTCGGCGACGTCGGCCGCGTACAGATCCAACGGGTAGCGCTCGGCGGCGACCGGCGCGGTCACGGCGGCATCGAACTCGCCCTTGGTCACCCCGACCGCCGCCGCGGCGGTCGACCTGGCGACCAGCACGTCGGCGTCCGGCAGATGATCCGCCAGCCACTGGCGGACCTGGGCCAGGGCGTGCGGATGGCTCGCGACGGTCCGGATATCGGCGGCACCGGCACCCGGACGAACCAGCACGGTGAACCGGACGGGCAGCACCGTCTCGGCGACCGCGACCAGCGGATCACCGACGGCGAGCGCGTCCATCGTCGCGGTCACCGCACCCTCGACCGAGTTCTCCACGGGCACACAACCCACGTCCACCTCGCCGGCCCGGACGGCCGCCAAGGTGGCCGGCACGGTGTCCAGGGCTATCAGTTCGCACCCGGCACGGTCCACGATCGAGCCGTCGCTCGTGTCGACCAGTCCGCGTGCCGCCTGCTCAGTGAACGTTCCCTGCGGCCCGAAATAGCCGATACGCGACACGCTCGTCACCATAGTTGACGCCGACACATGGCCGGGACAACGGGAGCTCGCACTCCGGCACCTCCTGTCTCCGGGCCAACTCCAACTCAAGTTGAGCCTTTTTCACTCAACTTTCGTCAGCGTCAACCGCGTAGGTGTGCGGATTGTTCCAATGATGTCTGCGTCACCGCTTCTTGAGTGATCCACTAAACATCAGAGAGTTATCCACCCCTGTGGATAACTCTGGGGACAAACTGTGGGTAGTCGTGGTCTGGGCTGTGCACGGATGACCATCGTCGCTGGCCTTCCGGGTGGATGTTGTGGATGAGCCGCAACGGGGGCCGGCCGTGCATTGATCACCCGGAAGAGTATGGAGCAGGTCCCACAGAAGGCCGAGGCTCTACAGAAGGCCGAGGCTTTCCAGAGCCGCGACCGGTTCGGCCAACGAGGACGATCCGTAGGACGCGAAGACCGCGCGCACCGCGCGGGCGGCCTCGTCCGACAGCGCGGCGGCCTCACTGGCCAGTGCCGGACCGTCCTCGGAGCCCAACGCCGTCCGGACGTCCTTGCCGGACAGCGCCCGAGCGGTGGCCACCAGCAGATTGACCAGGCCGTGGTGGGTCACCCCGGCCTCGGTGGTGTGCCGGACCGCGCTGGACAGCCCACCGGTGGCCTTGAACGACGTGCCGGAGTCCGCCAGCACGGCCAGGAAGTCCGCGACCTCGGCCACGCTCGGCACGGCGTCGACGGCCCGGCCACGGCAGCGGAGTCTCAGCCAGTAGCCGCGCTCGGCCACCCGGCGCACGCCCGCCAGCCAGTCCGCGCCGCCCCAGCGCGGCTCGACCACCCGGACCACGTCCTCGGGCACGAACTCCGCGACCCGCTCCAGCCACACGTCGTCCACGTCCGACGGGGCCGGCATCTCGACCATACGCAGCGTGAGCAGTTCGGTGCGGGACTCCACGATCGACACGGCCTTGGGCACTCCGCCCAGCCCGGTGTCGACCACCAGAGACAGCGGCACCGGCTTGCTCGGCCGGGCACGCACCAGCTCGGTGATCACCTCGGGCAGTTTGGAAGCCGGGCAGAGGAACAGTCCCAGCACACCGGCGCGGTCGCCGGAGCGTTCGGCCAGGTGACGGCGGACCGCGTCGGCGGTCGCGACATCGCTGGGCGGGAACAGCGCCGCGTCGTCCACCAGCCTCGCCAGCAGGGGTGGGGTGCCGAAGGGACCTGGCGCACGGAGTTCGACAGCGCTAGACACAGGGGACACGCTAACGGTGGCAAGAACACCACCTTGACGATCCCCCTTACCTAGGTGACCTGCACCGGAAACTGAGCCGGCCGCACGCCGCCGGCGTTACTATGGGTATTCAGGTCTTGGCGGCAGGTAATGCCGTGTCCCGACACCGATGTGGGCCAACTCCCAGTACATTGCCTGTCCGCGCCAGTAAGGTTAGCCTTACCTAACCAGGAGGTGACAGGTGCGCCAGGCAAGCCGCAAACCACCGATTCCACCCTCCGCCGAGCGAGCCAAGACGATCGCCTGCCGAGGCGGGCGGGCCACGGTGATGTTGCGGGCTGGCGGCCGGGACGCTCGCCGCGACAACGGCTGCGACAGGGGCTGTGACAAGGGCTGGGCCGATGGTGCGGGCGAGCGTGTCGAACCCCATATGCACCACGTGCACTCCGATGGTGCGGTCACCATGCTGCTCGCCGACTGGCACCCGTTGGTCGCGGAGACCGCACGGGCGGAACGCACCGAGCGACCCACCATGATCGAACTTGCCGACCGGGCGCCGGTACGGCTGCGCGAGCCCGTGCGCGGCCTGCTGTGGATCACCGGCTGGTTGCGTGTGCTGGACGGCGTCCGGGCCCGTCGGGAGGTCCTGTCGATCGCCGAGGAGAACCCCGACTGCCGGCTGCTGGATGCCGGCCACGGCATGACGGTGCTGCGGCTCAATCCGGCGTCGCTGGTGCTCGCCGACAGCGAGGGCAGCCAGTCACTGCGTCCGGCCGAGTTCGCCGCGGCCCGCCCGGACCCGTTCTGCCTGTACGAGGACCAGTGGCTGCGCCATCTGGAGATCGCCCATCGGGACGTCGTGGGCCTGCTGACCCGGTTGCTGCCGGCGAAGCTGCGCGGCGGCAACGTCCGTCCGCTCGGGCTCGACCGCTTCGGCCTGCGGCTGCGGGTGGAACTGCCGGACGCCGATCACGACGTCCGGCTGCCGTTCACGAAACCGGCCGCCACCACCGAGGACGTTGGCGTCGAACTGCGCAGGATGGTCGGCTGCCCGTTCCTGGCCAGCCAGGACGGCAGCGCGGCGGGTGGAGTCGCGGGCGCGCGGTAACGTCGCCGGGTGCCGAACCGCCTGCGTGCCTGGCTGGTGCCCGAAACGCCGCTGGCATCCGACTCGCCGAACTATCTCGCGCCGATCGTCGAACCACCGGCCCGCCGGGCGGTGCGGATCGAACTCGGCGTCATGCTGGCCGTCACGTTCGGCCTGGCCGGTCTGGTTGCCGCACTGGACCTCGCCAACGCGCTGCTGGCCGCGACACCGCTGAACCAACAGCATGTCGCCATCAACGCCCCGCGCAGCTCGGTCAGCCTGCTGGACCTGTTCTTCCAACTGACCAGCGTGGTCCAGCTGCTGGCCTGGGGAGCGCTCGGGCTGTACCTGTTGTGGCGAGCCGGGATCGGCCCGGTCCGCATCGGCCTGGATCGCGACCGGCCCGGCCGCGATCTGCTCGGCGGGGTGGGCCTGGCCGCCCTGATCGGACTGGCCGGGCTGCCGTTCTACCTGGGTGCCCGCGTGCTGGGTGCCAACCTCGACGTGGCGCCGTCCACGCTCACCGACGCCTGGTGGCGGATACCGGTACTACTGGTCGCGGCCGTCGCCAACGGCTGGGCCGAGGAGACCGTGGTGGTCGGCTACCTGCTCAGCCGGCTGCGCCAGCTTGGCTGGGGCGAGAACCGATCACTGCTGGCATCGGCTTTGCTGCGCGGCTCCTACCACCTCTACCAGGGATTCGGCCAGGCCGTGGGGAACCTCGTGATGGGCCTGGTGTTCGGCCGCGTGTGGCAACGCACCAACCGGTTGTGGGCACTGATCACCGCGCACGCGATTCTGGACATCGTGTCCTTCGTCGGTTACGCGCTGCTCGCGCCACATCTGAGCTGGCTCTAGCGGGCCAACCGGGCCAGCAGCGCGGAGGCGATGCTGATCATCACGACGCTGGCCAACACCAACACACCGAAGTCCAGGCCGAGATTGGCCGGAGTGCCGATCAGCAGCCCGCGCAACGCGTCCACCTCGTAGCCGAGCGGGTTGACCCGGTTGATCACCCGCAGCCAACCCGGCATCACGCTGATCGGGTAGAGCGCGTTGGAGCCGAAGAACAACGGCATGGTGATCGCCTGGCCGATCCCCATCAGCCGGTCCCGGGACAACACCAGGCCGGCGATCGTGATGGACAGGCAGCAGAAGAAGGCCGAGCCGAGCACGACCACGACGGCCATGCCGATCAGTTTCAGCGGGTTGGCGGTCAGGCCGACACCCAGCAACGCGGCCAGCACCAGCACGACCAGTGCCTGCACCAGCGCCCGCACTCCGGCGGCGAACGCCTTGGCCGCCACCAGCGCGACCCGCGGGGTCGGCGTGACCAGCAGCTTGGCCAGCACCCCGGCATCCCGTTCCCAGATGATCTGGATGCCGTAGAAGATCGCGATGAACAGTGCCGACTGGGCGAGGATGCCCGGCGCCAGGTAGTCCAGGTACGGCACGTTCCCGGTGGGAATCGCGTGGATGCGGGTGAAGGTCTCACCGAAGATCAGCAGCCACAGCGCCGGCTGGATCGCCCGGGTCATCAGCTCCGTGCGGTCATGCCGCAGTTTCTGCAACTCGACCAGGCACATCGTGCCGATCCGGGACACCGCCAGCGGGATCAGGCCAACCGAGCGGTTCTCAGCCGAGCCGGCGAGCGGTACGTCGAGCCGTGCGGACATGCCGAATCCCCTCTCCGGTGTCAGCGTTGATATCGCCGTTGATATGGCCGTCGATATGGCCGTCGTGATCGCGATCGAGATCGTCTCCGGTCATCGAGCGGAACACGTCGTCGAGCGTGGCGTCCGGCCCGACCCTGGCCTTCAGCTCGGCGGGTGTGCCGTTCGCCCGGATCCGGCCGCGATGCATCAGCGCGATCCGGTCACAGTGCTGATCGGCCTCGTCCATGTAGTGCGTGGTGACCAGAACGGTCATCCCGGTGGTGTCGCGCACCTCGGTGATCCGCTCCCAGACGCTGGCCCGGGCGATCGGGTCCAGGCCGATGGTGGGTTCGTCGAGCACCAGCAGCCTGGGCGAGCTGACCAGTGCCTGAGCCAGCTCCAGCCGGCGGATCATGCCACCGGAATACGTCTTGGCCCGCCGGTTGGCCACATCGGACAGGCCGACGGCGGCCAGCGCGGTGTCCACATTGGCCTTTCGCCGCGCGCGGCGGACGTCGAACAGCCGGGCGAACAACGCGACGTTCTCCCGGCCGGTCAGGTCGGCGTCGGCGGACAGCGACTGCGGCACGTAACCGATCAGCCGCCGCACGTCGATCTTGTGATGGGCCACGTCCACGCCGAACACCTCGATCGTGCCCGGTGCGGTGGGCAGCAGCGTGGTGATCAACCGGATCGTCGTGGTCTTGCCGGCACCGTTCGGCCCAAGCAGCCCGAACACCGTGCCGGCCGGCACGTCCAGGTCGATGCCGTCGACCGCGACCGTGTCGCCGAACGAGTGCCGGAGACTGACGCATCGCACGGCCAGTGGCCCGGGCGGGCCACCGGCCGGCCGTAGTGCCTCCGCCGATGCCTGTTCGGTCATGCTCGCCCGCCTCCCGTGTCTTCCCGTACCGCTGTGGACCGCTCGGCGGTGCCCGAGGATTCGGCGGCCGTGGAGTCGGTCGACTCGATGTGGTTCAGGAGGGTCCGCAGCGCGGGCAGCGCACGGCCGATGGCCTCCTGTTCGGCGCTGGAGAGCCCGGCCACCCCCTCGCCGACCAGTGCGCTGCGGGCCCGCCGCCAGTCGGTCAGGAAGCCGCTGGCGACCGGCGTGAGATGCAGCCTGATCGCCCGGCGATCGTCCGGATCGGTCTCGCGGACCAGCATTCCGGCGTCGGCGAGCTGATTGACCAGGGTGCTCACCGAGTTCGCGGCCAACCGCAGTTCGCGGGCCACCGCGGCGACACCGATGCCGGGATGCTTCTCGACCTCACGCAGCACCTCGATCTGGGCGCCACGCATCGCGGGACTGGGCACCACCGGGCGCAGCCGCCGACGGATGACTCGGCGCAACGCCGCGGTGGTGGACATCAACTCATCGCCCAGCCGGGCCGGGTCCACCTCGCTCACGTCCGCAGGATAGCTCCTATTGAGAGTTACTCCTACTGAGAGCTTGAATCTGGGCACGGTTATCCACAGATGCCTGTGCACAACATGTGGATTCCTGGGGACAACTGCCGGAGAACGGTGGACGCGCGGTGGACGGAGGGCTACCGCAGGGTGATCTGACGGCCGCGCAGTCCGTCCCGCGCCCGGCGCTCGGCCTCGGTCAACGGGAGATCGCCCGAGTCGGCCAGGGTGTCGGCCAACCGCCGTGCGAACAGCTGGGCCGGCTCCTCCCACTCCCGGGCATGCATCTCCCGGTCCAGGTCCCAGACGGGCACCAGCAGGCCATGAGCCCGGAACGATCCCGCGTACCGGGAACCCTCGCCGAGATCCAGTTCGCCGCGCACGGCGAGTCGGGCCAGGGCCGCCAGCAACGTCTCCTCGGGCTCCGGCCGCACCCAGCGCAGATGCGCCTTCTCGCCAGCGTCCACCCAGTAGGCGGCACGAACATCGGCACCGGTCAGTCGAGCGGTCGGCATGATCGCCGCATTGGCTCGCTCCAGCGAGAGCGCCACCTCGCTGGACGTCTCGGCGGGCTGGCCGCCCTCGGCGTCCTCGGGCAACCACCACTGGAAGTCGGTGTGCAGTTCGGGCTCCAGCGGGTCGGCCGGGTCCAGCAGGTCGGCCAGCTTGTCCGCGTTCAGCGCCCGGTCGGCCGGCTCGGCAGGGAGCGTGATCAGCGCGTCGCCGGGTTTCGCCGCCAGCACCCAACGGATGGCGCGGGCCACGTCGCGGCCGAGATCGGTGGACCTGGTCTGTACCTGCATGCCGACCATGCCCAGCCCGTCCGCGCGGACCACCGCGGCCGCCGCCATCGGCAGCACCGTGCCAAGCACGACATCGCGGGATGGCTGTCCCAGCAACGGAAGCCGCACGGTGGCGGAGGGCACGAACTCGCGCAACGCGATCAGCTCCGGCTCACCGGCCAGCCCCTCGAACGGCCGCAACACCATCACCTCGGCCGGCCCGCCGGCCGCGCCGTGGCAGGCCTTGTAGCGCCGGCCCGAGCCGCAGGGGCAGGGCTGCCGGGGACCGACGGCACCGGCCGGCGTCTCCCCCGTGGACTCCTGGGACACCGTGCGTCGCTTCACCGCTGCCCGCCTGGACACCATGCTCCTCCGCGGCTCGTTCATGTCGCGCGTGTACCGGGGCAGGCTACTCGCCGGTGGCGTTTCCCAGCCGCGCGCGGGCATCGGCAGGGACATTGGTGGCCAGGTAGCGCACTCCCAGGTCACGGCAGTAATCCACGTCGCCGGGGTCGTCCACCGTCCAGCTGTAGACACCGTGCCCGTACCCGCGGGCCCGCTTCACATAGCCCGGATCGTCGCGCAGCAGATCGATGCCCGGACCGGCGATGTCTGCCCACGGCGGCAGCGAACCGTCCCGCCGTTCCCTGGGCACCCGGCCCATCAGCAGGACGGTCGGCAGCATCGGGGCGTGCTCGCGGATTCGGCGCATCGCCGCGCTGGAGAAGGACATCACGACGATCCGGGACTCCCGCCGACGCGCCGGACGGGCCAGCCCATGCCGGGCCAGGGCCGCGACCAGCCTGACCTCCACCAGACCGGCATACCGGACCGGATGCTTGGTTTCCACGAACAGGGTGGTGTCTGGCGCGGTGTCGCGCACCAGGCCGAGCAGTCCGTCCAGGGTCAGCAGGCCGCGCCGGTCGCGCGCGGCGGAGGGCTTTGCCCGGCGAACCCGCACCAGTTCGTCCGCCGAGCGCAGCGGCTCGTCATGCCAGCCGCCATAGTCGAATGTGGACAGTGAGGCCAGGGTTCGGGCGCTGACCACGCCGTGGCCGTCCGAGGTCCGGTCGACCCTGCGATCATGCACGCAGACCAGCTGCCCGTCCCTGGTCAGCCGGACATCGCATTCCAGGCCGTCGGCCCCCTGGCGCAGCGCGAGTTCGTAGGCGGCGAGGGTGTGTTCGGCCCGATCGAGGGACGCACCGCGGTGCGCGACCACCATGGGCCATTCGGAATTCGTCACCGCCGCTACCGAACCGCACCCGTCGGCCTCGGGCGCCGGGCGGGCGCCCGTCCGTCGCCGGCGGCGCCACCGGCTGTGTCGGTGTCACCGGCGGCCGTGTCGGTGGCGGTGTCGGTGGCGGTGTCGATGCGGACCACTCGCCAGAACGGAAACGAAGCCAGGCCAGCCGGGGCGAGCAACCGGGTGATCGACGCCACCAGCCATCCGGTCAGCACCGCCACCGCCGCCGCGACCAGATCGGTGGCGGCATGCCAGAGCACGCCGTACGCCAGGGCGGCCACGCCGGTCCACAGCCCCCAGATCATGGTGGTGATGGCCAGCAGTTCGCCCAGCACAAAGGTCATCCACCAGGCCAGCACCGGCGGTGACGGCCGTACTCGTCCGGAGCCGTCAGTTCCGCCCGAACCACTGCCGCCGCCGGAACCACCCTGTGCGGCATGTTCCAGTTCGGCCGCGATCGACCCGGCCATCACCAGGTTCCAGCCGGGGATCAACACCCCGGCCAGTGCCTGGCCGTCGCCGCGGGCCGGCCGGAGCCCGGTCGCCCGGGCCGCGGCGGACCGGGCCGTCAGCAGCCACCGGACGACCAACACCAGCGCCACCAGCCCGGTCACCATGGCGAGCACCGCGCCGGTGTTGACCAGCGCGTCCGACACGGTCACCACGTCCGGCGAGAGGGCATTGTCCTGGCCGATCACCAGAAGCGTGAAACGCCAGATCTCGCCACCGCCGGCGAGCAGGTCGGCCAACGCGAGCAGCGCACAGGCCGACACGGCGAGCCGTGCCTGCCGGGCCAGTCCGGTGATCCGGCGCGGTGGCGCACCGGTGCCACCGGGAACCACCGTCGGCCGGCGCCACGCCAGCCGGGGAAGTCCCCACCTGGGAATCGCCTGGTAGGCGGGCGGACCGGCGTAGTCGGCCTGTCGTGGGTCCTGCCTTGGTGTCTCGACGCCGGGCGGCCGGCTCGCCACCCAGTTCACCCTCCGGCCCCGACCCATGTACGTCATGCCGTGCTCAGAGCACCCTCGGCGCGGCGCCACCCTCGGCGACCAGCGGACGCCGGTGCTGTTCCCAGGACCGCATGCCACCCTCGACGTTCAACGCGTCCCAGCCGTTGGCGTTGAGGTAGGCGGTCACCCGCGCCGACCGGCCGCCGACCGCGCAGACAACGTAGAGCTGCGAGTCGGCGGGCAGTTCGCGCAGCCGGGTGGGCACCTCGCCCATGGGGATGTGCAGTGCGCCGGGAGCGTGCCCGGCGGCCCATTCGTCGGCTTCGCGGACGTCGAGCAGCACGGCCCGCTCGGGTAGCGGATCACCGAGTTCGGCGACCGTCACGGTTGGCACCTGGCGCGGCCCAGTCATGCCTCGATCCTAGGTTGACCGGCTGTGCTTGCCATTGGCCAGGTTGGGCCGGTCGCCCGGATCCGGCCCGGAATCTGGTTCGGTGCCGTCGCGGTCCTGGAAGAACCCGAGGGTGTCCGGCGCGTGCATCCGCAGCAGCAGCCGGTTGACGTCCCTGGGCCGGTGCCGGGCGGTTGCCTTGCTGACCAGGAACACCACCAGGAACGCGGTCGGCACGGTGATCAGCGCCGGCTGCACGAGCAGCGGCGGAGCCCACCGGCCGGTGAACTGGCTGATGACGTTGAGCACCAGCGCGGCGATCACCAGGCCGCCGCCCACCACGATGCCGGCCGCGGCGCCCACCCAGGTCAGGCCGCGCCACCAGATGCCGGCCAGCAACACCGGTCCGAACGTCGACGCGGCCAGGGTGAACGCCAGGCCGATCGTCAGCGCGAGGTTCTCCGCGGGCAACACGATGGCCAGGGCCATCGGAACCAGGCAGCTCAGCACGGTCGCCCAGCGGAAATCCCGCACCCGGCCGGGCAGCAGATCGGTGGACAGCACCCCGGCCACCGCTGTCAGCAGGCCCGACGAGGTGGACAGGAACGCGGTGAAGGCGCCGGCAACCAGGATCGCGCCGAGTATCTGGCCGGCCGCGCCGGGCAGCAGCTTCTGCGGCAACAGCAGGATTGACGCGTTGGTCTGGCCGGTGACCAGCAGCTCGGGAACGTACAACCGGGACATCGCGCCGAGGATCGTCGGGAACAGGTAGAACAGCCCCAGTAGCAACAGCACGTGCAGGGTGCTGCGGCGGGCCGACCGGCCGCTGGGGTTGGTGTAGAAGCGGACCAGCACATGCGGCAGGCCCATCGCGCCCAGGCACAACGCGATCAGCATCGAGTACGTGCCGAGCAGCCCGGTGGTGCCGCCGGACTCCGGGGTCAGCCACGGGCCGTTGTCGCGTGCCTCGCCGGTGACCACCGGCACCACCGTGCCGGCCGGGAAGTCCAGGGTCGTGCCGGCGTCCACCGTGTGGCTGGTGTTCGCCGGCCAGAAGAACGTGGTGCCGTCGACCGCCGCGTCATCCACGGTGCCGTGCGCCCGCACCCGCACCGGGGCGCCGGCGCTCAGCTCGACGGTGGTGTGTACGGACACCGTGGTGTCCCGCGAGAACATCGGCGGCGCGCTGACCGACGTCGACGGCACATTGCCCTGCGCGATCACCGCGATCAGTACGAAGGTGGGGGCCGCGATGGCGAACAGCTTGACCCAGTACTGGAAGGCCTGGACCACGGTGACCGCGCGCATCCCGCCGCCCAGCACGTTGATGGTCACCAACACGACCACCACGGCCTCGCCGAGCCAGCTCGGCACCGGCATGACGGTGGCCAACGTCAGGCCCGCGCCCTGCAACTGCGGCAGCAGGTAGAACGCCACCAGGAAGACGGTGAACGCGGTGCACAGCCGGCGCAGTCCCATCGACCCCAACCGGATCTCGGCGAAGTCCGGCAGCGTGTAGGCACCCGAGCGGCGCAGCGGCGCCGCCACGAACAGCAGCAGGGCCAGGTAGCCCGCGACGCAGCCGACCGAGTACCAGAGCGCGTCGACGCCACTCTGCATGATCAGCCCGGCGATGCCGAGGAACGAGGACGCCGACAGGTAGTCGCCGGCGAGGGCGGCGGCGTTGCGGCGGGACCGCACCAGCCGCCGGGCGAGCAGGAAGTCCGGTGTGGTGTTGGCCAGTCGCGAACTGTGGAACCCAAGGTAGAAGGTGACGGCGGCCACCACCGCGATAGTCGCGATCGCCCACGGGTTCAGGTCCAACGGGTCAGCTTTCCACCATGTTGACGAAATCCCGTTCGTTGCGTTCGGCCAGCCGGTTGAACCAGTAGCCGGCGCCGAACAGCAGCGGGAAGGGTACGACTCCCAACAACAACCAGGACAACCGGACGCCGAACACCGTCAGGCGCGCGAATTCCGGCGACAGGAAATACGCCAGCGGCAGGCCGACGAGCAGCACCGACACCGCCACCGACAGGCCGATCGCCAACCGGAACTGGGCACGGACCAGGTTGCGCACCAAGACCTCGCCGACACTGGTCTGTTCCTGGATTTCGACGATGGTGCGGACCACGGTGACCGGGTGCTGCGGATCGGCCAGCACCACCCGGCGCCGCCGGGCGGGCCGCGTGGACACCGGCGGCCACGGATCGTTGTTCGGCGGCCGAGGTGGCCCCGGGCTGTCCGCGCCCGGTCCGTTGCCGCTCATCCGCCGTTCCCCCAGGAGTTCTTCGGTGAGCGCACCAGCCGGTCCTTCAACTGGCGGGTGTGCCGCCGGCTGACCGGCAGTTCCTTCTCGTTCTCACCGATCACCACGGTGTATCCGGAGGCGCCCATCCGCAGTTCGGTGATCAGCGGCACCGCGACAAGGTACGACCGGTGGATGCGGACGAAACCCGCGTCGCCCCAGTTCTCCTCCAACTGCGCCAACGGAATGCGCACCAGGTGCGAACCGTCCGCCGTGTGCAGCCGGGCGTAGTCACCCTGCGCCTCCACCCAGCGCACCGCCGAGCGTGGCACCAACTTGGTCACCCCGGCGAGTTCGACCGGGATCACCTCGTCATCGGCCGGTTCGGTGATGATCGGTGCCGCCGCGCGCGGGCCGAGTTTGGCGAGCACCCGGTCCACCGCCAGCTTCACCCGGTCCGGACTCAACGGCTTGAGGATGTAGTCGACCGCGCCGATGTCGAACGCGTCCACCGCCTGTTCGCTGGTGCCGGTGACGAACACGATCGCCGGCGCTGGTTTGAGGGCGGTGAACACCCTTGCCAGTTCGACACCGGACAGGCCGGGCATGCTGATGTCGATGAACGCCGCGTCGACCGGCGACTGCCGGGCGCGCTTGCGTTGTGCCACCTCCGGATCGGCCCCGCCGACCACCCGCAGCGCCTCGGCCGCGTCCGCGGCCTTCAGGGCACGCCGGATGTCCGGGTGTTCACGCAGGATGTGGCACAACTCGTCAAGGCCGTGCGGCTCGTCATCCACGGCCAGCACGACCAGCCCTGTGGTGCCGTCGTGGGTACTCACTGTGACGCGAATCTTGCCTAGTCGAGTGCCTTCGTGTCCACCGCCGAGAGACCCACGATCAGGTGAGTCCCGCCTCTGTCACGGGTTACAGCCCAAACCGAGACCATAGTGCCCGCTGTTCGAGCGCATCCAAGGCGGCCAGCAGATGGTCGGCCGGAGCACGCGTGCCGAGCCGGGCACCGGGACCGCCCGCACCCAGCCGGGCCAGCAACGATCGGCGTGGCTCCATCACGACCGGATGGGCGTCCGGGAACCGCTCGTGCAGCACCTGGCGCATGGTACCGAGTCCGTCGATCAGCCCGAGACCGATCGCCTGCGAGCCGGTCCACGCCTCGCCGGAGAACAGGTCCCCGTCGGAGCCGGTCAGCTTGTCGCCACGGCGCTCCCGCACCCAGCCGATGAACTGCTGGTGCAGGTCTGCCTGTACGTCGGTCAGCCAGGCCACGTCCTCGGGCTGCTCCGGACGGAACGGGTCCAGCCGCACCTTGCGGTCGCCGGCGGTGTGCACCCGGCGCTCCACGCCGAGCCGCTCCAACAGGCCGACCAGGCCGAAGCCCGAGGACACCACGCCGATCGACCCGACCAGCGAGGTGCCGTGCGCGTAGATCTCGTCCGCCGCGCAGGCCAGCCAGTACCCGCCGGATGCCGCGACATCCTCACAGAACGCCAACACCGGCACCGGATGCTCGGCGGCCAGACCGCGAATCCGGTCGGCGATCAGGGCGGACTGCGCCGCGGAGCCGCCCGGCGAGTTGATCACCAGCGCCACCGCGGCCAGGTGATCGTGGCGGAACGCCTTGGTCAGCGCGCTCTCGACGGTGTTGAGGCTGAGCGTGCCGCGGCCGAACGGCGTCATGGTGGGCGTGATCACGCCGTGCAGCTTGACCACCGCCACGACGGGCCGGCGGTCGGCCCGCTGGGCCAGCGCCGGCAACGCGGCGTTCAGCCGATCGGACAACCGATCGGTGAGAGTCCTGGCATCTGTCATGGCACGAGCCTACGTACGCCGGTCACTCCCGGCCGCCGGCTCCGGCGGCGGTGGGCGTTTCGGCGGATTCGTCGGCGCGGTGGCCGTCGGTTTCCACAGCGCTCTTGCCCGCCGCGCCCGTGTCCGCGGTGCCCTTCTCCGCGCTGTCCACACTGTCGTCCGCGGTGTCGTCGCCAGCCCTGTCGACAGCCTTGGCCACGGTCTTCCGCACCACCCTCTCGGCGGGGACACCAGCGGGAGCACCGGTGGAGGCACTGGCATAGCCGGGCAGCACCGGTCGGGCGTTCGGGCTGAACTTCGGCACCCGCAGGATGACCTTCATGCCGGCGCCCGGCGCGGTCTCCACGATCAGCGCGTACTCCTCGCCGTAGGCCGAGCGCATCCGCTGGTTGATGTTGCCGATGCCGACATGCGCGCCGGTGCGGTGGGTGTCCCGCAGGTTGGCCAGCTCGTCCGGATCCATCCCGATGCCGTCATCCTCGACGGTGATCAGCGCCTCGGCGCCGTTGTCCTGGGCGATCACGGTGACGGTGCCACCGCCGGGCTTGTTCGCCAGGCCATGCCGGACCGCGTTCTCCACCAGTGGCTGCAACACCAGGAACGGCACGGTCACCGACATGACCTCGGGGGCGATCTTCAGCCGCACGGCCAGCCGGTCCGGCCCGTAGCGGGCGGCCTCCAGCGTCAGATAGCGGTCCACATTGCGCAGTTCGTCGGCCAGGGTGGTGAACATTCCGCTGGTGCGGAACGAATAGCGAGTGAAGTCCGCGAAGTCCTGGAGCAACTCGCGGGCGCGTTCCGGATCGGTGCGCACCATCGAGGAAATGGTGTTCAACGCGTTGTAGATGAAATGCGGCGAGATCTGCGCGCGCAGCGCCCGCACCTCGGCCTGCGCCAACTGCTGGCGTGACTCGTCCAGTTTGGCCAGTTCCAACTGGACGCGCACGAACCGGGCGACCTCGTCGGCCATCCGCAGCAGGGTTCGGCCGCGATTCCAGCCCACCACGACGAGCGTGCCCTCGACACTGCCCTCCACGATCAGCGGCACGATCACCGCCGCGCGCATCGGGCAGTTGCCGTGCCGCCGGCAGGGCAACGAGTCATGGTCGACATGCTCGCGCCGGTAGGTGGCGATGGACCGGCTGATGGCCTCCTGCAGATCCCGGTAGTGCTCGTTGGCCTCGCCGTCCCAGGAAAGCAGTGTGCCGTTGGCGTCGGTGATGCCCACCGCGACGCAGTGCAGCAATTCCCGCAGGTGCGGGGTGGCCCGGTCGGCGGCCTCCTGGGTCAGGCCCTCACGGAGGTCCGGAGTGGCCTTGGAAATGCGTTGCAGGGCGGCGAGTGTGGCGTCCTCGACCGACGCCCGGCCGTGCCGGCCGCGGGTCAGCAGGAC
Organism: Pseudonocardiaceae bacterium; assembly: GCA_036384655.1. Lineage (GTDB taxonomy): Bacteria > Actinomycetota > Actinomycetes > Mycobacteriales > Pseudonocardiaceae > DASVLX01. The sequence continues at coordinate 34,572 of DASVLX010000297.1, read as the reverse complement.
GACGATGAGCACCGCGACGGCGATGATGGCGACAACGATCCCGAAAAATCGATCGTCGAACAGGTGTGCCACGCCCTCATGCTCCGCTGTGACAATGGGTAGTGGCAAGGGTACCTGTGCCCGATCACGGATCAGGGCCGGCCGGGACTATTTCAGCAACCGTGACAGTCGGCGATCTGCCAGCGGCTTTCCGCCGGTCTGACAGGTGGCGCAGTACTGGAACGACCGGTCGGCGTAAGCGACCTCACGAACGGTATCCCCGCAGACCGGACAGGGCAGGCCGGTCCGGCCATGTACCCGCAGCCCGGACCGCTTCTCCCCCTTGAGCAGCGCGGCATGCTGCCCGACGGATCGGGCGACGGCATCGGTCAGCACCGAGCCGATCGCCGCGTCCAGCGTGTCGAGGGCCGTGGCGGAAAGCCGGCCACTGGTGGCGAACGGTGACAGCCTCGCCACGTGCAGGATCTCGTCGGAATAGGCGTTGCCGATGCCGGCGATCACCGACTGGTCGGTGAGCAGCTTCTTCAATCGCTCGGTGTGGCCGGCGAGCAGGTCGGCCAGTTCGTCGCGACTCAGCGACAGCGCGTCGGGCCCGAGCCGCGCGATCCCCGGTACCTCGGTGAGACTCGTCACGATCCACACCGCCAGGTCCTTCTTGGTACCCGCCTCGGTGAGATCGAATCCCGGTCCCTGGCCCGGTGGGCCGAGATGCACGCGCAACGCCAGCGGCCCGCGTCCGGGGCGGGGCGGCGCCGCGGCGGGCACCTCCAGCCAACGCAGCCAGCCCGCCCGGGCCAGGTGCGTGACCAGGTACAACTCGTCGGGCCGCGCGTCGCCCACATCCCCGCCCGGCTGCCGCCCGCAGGTCAAGTAGAGGTACTTGCCACGACGGCCGGCGGCCGTCACCGTCCGGCCGACCAGCTCCGTCCAGGGCGGGCTGACCGTCTTGAGCACCGACAGCGACGCGATGTCGACCCGGGTGATCGCCCGGCCGACCGCATGCGTGCGCAGATGCGCCGCGAGTGCTTCAACCTCGGGCAGTTCAGGCACCTGGCCAGTCTCGCCCGGTTCCGCCGGTTAGTCGACCGGGTGCAGCGGACCGTCCGAGTCGGGCGATGAGTACACCTCGATGTCCCGGGCGGTCTTCGAGGTCATCTGGTGGATGCGGATGATCCCGCGCACCGTCCCGGTCCACCGCTCGGCCGGCTGATCCTCATCGTTGCCGGGGGTGTTCGCGACCAGCAGCCACGGCCGCCGCAACGCCCATCGGACCGGGAAGAACAGCAGCACCAACGCCAGGATCACGATGAGCCACATGGGGATGACCACGCCGGCCGGCTTCCACGCCAGCAGCACGATCACCAGCAACAACAACACCGCCAACAGCCCCAGCGCGGCACCCCAGCCGGCCGAGACGTCTCGTTCGAAGTCGTCGACGGTGGCCGGTGTGCTCCACTCCATCCGGCTCCGGAGCGTCCACATGCGACCATCGGCACCTCGTACGAGCCGAGTCATCGCCGCCTCCTGCGACAAACCACGCGGTTGTGTTGTTCACCGGGGTCGGTGATACCGCCACGATACCGAGGCATGGTCACGTCCAACATCTCATCCGACCGGCAGGCCCAGGACCCGACCTATTGTGCCGCCCGGCAGCAACGTGATCCCGATCAACGCGCCGTTGGACGCGACCTGCCCGCAGGACGAGTACGACACACCGCGCGGCTGTGCCGGCTGTCCAGCCGTCCGCCCCGCCGTGGGCCGCACCGGACCGGAATGCAGTTGGTAACCGCCACCCGGCCGCGCGGCGGTACTGACGCCGTCCGCGACGCCGCCCGCGACACCGCCGTGTCCCGCGGGAGCGTGGACGTTCGGGGCACCGCCCCACGCGAACGCCGGCAGTCCCGGTTGGGTGTGCACGGGGCCGGCGGGCGCTGAGTTTCCGGCCGGTACGCCGCCGCCGTGCGGAGCCGGGGCCGGCGCGGATGCGGGCCGGGTGGCCCGGGCGGAGTGGGACTGTGTCGGCGGCCCGGACAGCGCCGGTGGCGACTGATCGGGAACGAGGGTCGTCGCGCCTCCGGTGGACAACAGCGGAGCCGACAGCGCGGTGGGCGGCAACACGGACAACACCGGACCGTCGGCGTAGTCGCTGGGCAGTGAGTGGATCGTGAGCGGCAGCACGGCCACCCCGACCCCACCGATCACGGCCACCGACGCGACCGCGGCGGCCAGCTTGATCCGCGCGCCGAACGCGGCGACCTTGCCGGCCAGGCCGGCCAGATGGTGCGCGAGCAGGCCGTGCGAGGGCAACGACGCGGCACCGATGGCGGCCGGGCCGAGCTGGCCCGCATACCGGCGTAGGCCGGCACACACATCGGCGAGTTCGTCGTGCAGGGCGCGACAAGAATCACAGGTGGCCAGATGGCCACGGACCAACCGGGCGGACCGGCCGCGGAGGCTGCCGGCGGTGTACGCGCCGAGCTTGTCGACGATCGTCCGGCAGGTGGCCGGCCCGGTCGGTGCCGCCACATGCGCCTGGAGGTAGGCCGCCCGCAGCCCCACCCGAGCCCTCCTGGCCAGCGCCGCCGTCGCGTTCACGGACAGACCGAACCGGTCGGCGACCTCCGCCGGTCGCGCGCCCTGCACCTCCACCTGCCACAGCACGCTGCGCCAGCGCTGCGGCAGGGTGGCGAACGCGTGGGCGATCAGGTTGGCCTCGGCATGGCTGGCCGCCCGGTCGACCTCGGGTTCGGGAACCCGGTTGAGCGCCTCGTCCGGCGTCGGCACGTCATGGCGATGCAGCTTCACCTCCGCCGCCACCCGACGCACCACGGTCAGCAGGTAGCCACGCATGTTGTCGTCCGGCCCGTGGCCGTGCCGGATGGCCAGCAGCACCCGGAAGAAGGCCTCGGCGGCCAGGTCCTCGGCGTCGGCACGCCTGGTGGCGTAGCGCAGGGCGAACCCGCGCACCGCCGCCCCATGCCGGGCGAACAGCTCGCCGAAGGCCGTTTCATCGCCGCCCCGCAGCCGGCCCAACAGCGCACGGTCGTCCGTGCGGTCGGTGTCCGTGCGGTCGGTATCGGCTGGTTCACCAGCGACAACCGCCGGTTCGTCATGCTCATCGTGCTCATCGGGTCGCGAATCGCCGGCCACCCCGACCATGGTCATCGTTGTCTCGCCCCCGTCAGACGCGCGTCAGCGGATCTCTTGAACCATGCCACAACCGACTCCGAATCGGGGACTGTCCATCACGATTAGTGACCTTCTGTATCGAAGATGTCACGGACCGGCGTCGAACAGTGGCACGCCACAAGAACCCACGTTGACCTGGGTACTGTCTGAACGGTGGCCGAGTGGAAGAGCAAAGCAGCCGAGTTGCTGCCCGCGCTGAAGCCGGCCTTTGACGACGACTGGTCCTGCCATGTCTTCCTCGGCGAGCTGCTGCCCCTGGTCTGGGAGGCGCATCGGACCCGTGACCAGGACTCGCTGACCCGCATCTATGGGTTCGTCCGCTGGTGCTTCGACCAGCCGGGCCAGTTCCTCGCCAACGCCGCCATCGTGAGCTTCTACGAGCTGGTCTTCGACGAGTGGGAGCTGCGCGAGGACATCGCCGCCTGGCTGGGCCCGGACATCGTCGAGCGGGTGCGACCACTGTGGGAGTGGCGGATGCCGGCCACCCGGATCGCGGAGATCGATCGATTGTTCAGCCGCGCGGCCGGTCCGAGGGGCGCCTCCATCGCCACACCCTGACACGATCGGCTACCATGACGTAATCCGATGCGGATGCTGGGCATCCGACCGGACATGCGGATGTAGCGCAGTTGGTAGCGCATCACCTTGCCAAGGTGAGGGTCGCGGGTTCGAGTCCCGTCGTCCGCTCCAGTTCCTTGATTGACCTTTTTCGGTGACGCCGCAAGAGGTGCGTCGCGTGGCACGGTGTGGTCTCCTGGTCGCGCACCGAACATAACCGGCATGACACCGTGGCATGGCCGTGTCCTGTTTCGGTACGAGATCCTCATCGAAGGGCCGACAGTGACATTCGTTTGTGAACCGATGACCAAACGACGCAAGGACACGTCGAACTGCCCGCATTGCGGGCATTCACCCAAACAGGATCCGTGTCCACATTGCGGAGCGCGGAACCGCTAGCCAATCGATACTGGCCGTATGACCCGACCGAGGCAGGGCACGATCACCACGTTCCAGGCCCGGGTCGGCCTGGTCCGCCACCTCACCGGCGCGGCCGAACAGACCTCGATCGACCTGGTCAGACGACTCACGGCCGAGGTGCTCTCGGCCGTGTCGACAGACATCACCAATCATCGCTGGCCGGCCGACGCGACACCGGCCGACGTGGCCGAGTGGCTCGCCGAGGCGGCCAGCGAGATCCAGGGCTGAAATCGCGGCCCGGTTTGGGTTACGCCTTACCGGTGTACAGGCCGACCGGGCAGGACACCCCGGTGCCGCCGAGACCGCAGTAGCCGTCGGGGTTCTTGTACAGATACTGCTGGTGGTAGTCCTCGGCGTAGTAGAACGCCTTGAGCGGAGCCAGTTCCGTCGTGATCGTGCCGTATCCGGCACGATTCAGCTCGGCCTGGAACGGGCCCACGCTGGCGTCGGCTGCGACCCGCTGTTCCTCGTCCGCCCAGAAGATGGCGGATCGGTACTGCGTTCCGGCGTCGGCGCCCTGCCGCATGCCCTGCGTCGGATCGTGGTTCTCCCAGAACACCTTCAGCAGCGCCGAATACGAGATCACCGTCGGGTCGAACACCGCCAGGACGGATTCGGCGTGCCCGGTCTGGCCGGTGCAGACCTCCTGGTACGTCGGGTTCGGCGTGTGGCCGCCGGCATAGCCGACCGCCGTCGACCACACCCCGGTCGTCTGCCAGAACCGCTGTTCGGCACCCCAGAAGCAGCCCATCGCGAATACCGCGGTGCGCAGCCCCGCCGGGAAGGGTGGGACGATTCGCCGATCCGGGAACACCGCGTGGTGTTCGGATATGGAGAGGGGCTCGGAGCGTCCTGGAAGGGCGTCCGAGGGACTTACCATCGTCGCGGAATCCCGTCCGAACCATGCCATGGGTCCACTGTACGGCGCACCACGACGAGGTCCCGTGCTGTAAGACGTGCGTAAGGAGATACCGCGACGTCGACTGTGAGCTGCCGAGCATGACGTGGCAGGAGGATCTTCGGCGGCTCGATGCCGATCTGGCGAGCGGTCGCATCAACCCTGACGAACATCGGCGGCGGGTGGACGACGTTCTCGCGGAGGCGGCCTCGGATTCACGCCCGCCGGCCGCTCGGCGATCCGCCGCGGCACCAGCACCATCCGAGCCCGTGCCGGCGCAGCCACCTCCCGCGCCGTTTCAGTCACCAGCACCGCCTCCTGCGGCGTCTCCGTCACCAGCACCGCTTCCACCCGAGGCACCACCCGAATCACCGGCATCCGCGATGCCACCGGTTGGACGACGCTTCGCGCGATCGCCGGTGGTCGTGTTGGTCGTCGCGCTGTTGGTCGTCGCGCTGTTGGTCGTCGTCGTGCTGCTCGCCGCGGCGGCCGCCGGATGGTTCGGTGGCCAGCACCGCACGATCACCGGCGAGCCCGCGCCGGGCTCCGATGAGCCGCCCGCGGTGGCCGACGTGCTCGGTCGGTTGCCCGCGCTGCCCGGCACCGCGGTCGTCGACGGCGCGGTGCCGACCGCGAACGCCGTGCCGCTGGGTATCTGTTCCTCGGCCGACTCCGAGGCGCTCATCGGCGCCGGCAGCGAGCAGGTCGTGATCACATCGAGCGTGAACGGCCAGGAGAACATCGCCGTGGTGGCCATTCCGACCGTCGATCCGGCCGGCACGCTCGCCCGGGTGCGGAACTACCAGCGTGCGCTGGGCCTGACCCCGGAACGCGTTTACGGCGTGCCGCCGACGGTTCTGGTCGTCGGCGCCACCCTTCCCGACCAGTTGGTCATGCGAGGTCTCTATGACTCGGGACGGTGGACGGTGGTGATCAGCGTGTCGGCCCCGACCGGCGCGCCGAGCGCTCCGGTCGGTAACGACTTCGCCGCGCTCAGCACGCGGATGGCGGCCGTGCTCCAGCCCGACTGACGGTCAGCCGGCCCGCGGGAAGGACTCGACGGCGGCGATGCTGACGGTCTGCTCATTGTCCGACGGCACGGGGACCTCGATGACGGGCACCACCGGGGTCTCGACGACATGCGGCCGGCGTCGGGGAATCTTCCGGGCCAGCAGCGAGCCCAACCGATGACTGGGGTGCTCCACCAGCCGGTAGGTCACCTCCACCACGGCCAGTGTCGCGAGCAGCCCCACCGGCAACGCGACCAGCACCGGCATGAACCGGGATAGTTGGTCCAGGAACGGGAACAGTATGACGCCGTGCAGCAGGTAGATCGAGTAGCTGCGCTCGGACAGGTAGGCCGCCCAGCGAAGGGTCCGCAGCTTCGGTTCGGCCAGCAGCCCGGCGCAGAACAACAACAGCGCGTACCCGAGCGCGAGATCGTAGGAATCGTTGATCCGGCCCATGTGCAACATGTCGGCGGTCACGAAGATCGCCCAGGCCAGCACCGTGAAAACAACGGCCGCCCACACCGGAATCCGCCTGGCGTGCGCCGCCCAGATAATCTGTCCGATGAGGATGATCGGCAGGAACGAAACGGACACCGCGAACAGGAAGAAGTTCGGGCCGAACGCCCGGTTCATGATCACGATCAGCGCGACCACGGTCAGTTCCACGCAGATCGCGTACCAGGTCACCCGGCGCAGCAGCGGCATGATCAGCAGGAGCAGCAGGTAGTACAACACCTCGACCACCAGTGTCCAGGCGGCGAGGACCATGACGTTCTGCGGCACCGTGAAATAGTTCGTCATCGCGATATTGGCCAGCACCGTCGACATGTTGACCACGGGCAGCCCAGAATTGTGCAACGGATGCTGGCCCAGCACGAACATCAGGGCGGCTATCCCCACCGCGACCGCCATCGTGGGATACACCCGGGTGACCCGCTTGATGAAGAACCGGGTATGCCCGTCATGCAGCGCGATAGGCGTCACCACGAACCCGCTGACCAGAAAGAAGAACGGCACGGCGATCTGGCCGATGCCCTGTTCGGTCAGTCCCAGCGGATAGCGGGTCACCGAGTCGATCATGTTCAGAATGGGCAGTGAGATGTGGTGCTCCCAGGTTCCCCACAACACCGTGATATGGCTGTACACCACCAACAGCGCGCCAATGCCCCGGCCGATGTCGACGAACACGATCCGACCGCCACGTCCCGCGGTTGGCTGCTTTCCGTTGATCTGTCCGCTGGTCCTCGGGCTCATCGCGGACTCCAACGCCGGCCCAGAAAGCGAGCGAACCGCATGCACGGGCGTTCCACCCAGCGGTATGCCCCCTCGGCCGCCAGTCCGGTGGCCGCGATCCCGGCCAGCAGCACCACCAGAAAGGGTGCCCTCGGATACAGCAGATCCATCAGGGCGAAACCGAGCAGACCGTGCAGCAGATAAAGCGAATAACTACGCTCGGCGAGATAGCTGACCCAGGAATTGGGCCGTAGTCTGCGTTCGGCCAAAAGCCCTACCACGAATACACCGAGCCCGAGCGCGAGGGTGTGGTCATACGCGCCGTCCAGCCTGCCCATGTCATTCGCACCGGCCCACAGGTACATCATCCACGCGATCGCGCCGAAGATCACCCCCGCCCACCGGGGCACCCGACGACTCCACATGGCCCACGCGACCTGCCCGATCACCAGCGCCGGCAGGTACGACATGCTCACCGCCAGCAGGAAATACGACTGGCCGGCTTCGTGCGCGGTGCCCAACACGGCCGCGATCACCGCCAGTTCCACCACGATGCCCAGCCAGGCCTGCCACCGCAGAACCGGCAGGATCACCAGCAGCAGCAGGTAGAACAGCATCTCGACGATCAACGACCAACCGACCGCGAGCAGCACCACCTCGGGCACCGTGACGTAGTTGGCCAGTGTCGCGTTGGTGAGCAGGGTCATCGGGGTGACCGTGGTCGGCTGGCCGGTCGTCAACGGATGCAGGCCCGCCGCGAACAGGCCACCGGCGATCAGGACCGCCACGACCAACATCGGGTAGATCCGCAGCAGCCGCTTCACCGCGAATTCCCGGAAACCCTCGGTCAGTCCGGTGTGTGTCACAACGAAACCGCTGACCAGGAAGAACAGCACCACGCCGAGATTGCCGAGGTGCTGGGCGAGTAACAGCGGATGTTCCACGAACGCGGTGACGATGCCTTCTGTCGCGGATCGGACATGGTGATCGTCCAGCCACACGCCGACCAGGTGGCTGTACACCACCAGACACACGGCGGACGCGCGTAACACATCCAGGAACACGAACCGCCTGGGCCGCTCGCGCACCGGCGGTAGCACGGCCGTGATCTCGGCGGGGTCGTCGATGCCGATTTCGTCCGAGGTTTGCGCCGAGGTTCGCGCGGAGGCCTGGGCTGAGGTGCGAGGCAAGGTGTGAGCCGAGGTCTGAGCTGTCTCGGTCGGAGTCGAGACAGGGCTCTCGACCGGGATCACGCCGGAGATCACGAGTGGTATCTCCATGGTGACCTCGGCGGGAGGTGCCGTCGCGGCACACTTCTTGGACGCGGTGATGTCGGTGCTCGTGGCGGCTCCCCTCCCTCCACTCTCGCAGCGCGCCCCAGTCCGGCGCTGTCGAGTCAACCGCTGACTTTAACGGGCGCCGGCGCGGCTACCCAAGTCTTGGTGGCTAATTACTCCCCGCTGTCAGCCTCCCCGGAGTTGTCGGCGGCATTCTCGTTAGGACGCAGCCACAGCGTCAGGAACCCGGTCGACTCGCGCTCGGCGCCGCGAACCAGTTCCCAGTCTTCGCCGTCAGGAGCCTCGACCGGTCGTCCGGCCTGTACGTCGCGGACCAGCGATTCGGTGACCGGCAGCAGGTCGTAGTGCCACCCGCGGTACCGCCGGAGCACCGCAACGGGATCACCACCGCTGGCCGTGATCGCGGCCGGCCAGAACTCGCACAACACATGCGGCCGGTCCCTGCGCAACACCGCCGCCAACCCGGCCAGTGCGCGATGGTCCTGACCCTGGGCGTCGCATTTGACCATCCGGATCCGCCGCTCCCGCAGCGGCGCGAGTTCGTCCAACCGGACGCCGTCCACCAGCTCGCCCTGGCCGGCGACGCTCACCCGGTGATCACCGCTGTTGCCCGGCTCGACGGCGCGCAGCCGCAGCCCCTCCGCCGCGTCCCAGGCGGCCGCCGGCACCACGGTCAGTGCCTTGCCCAGGTCGTCCGACAGGTTCGCACGAACGTTGTAGGACAACAATTCCCGGGCGGGCGCCCAGGGCTCCACGGCGAAAACCGCGCCGGACGGGCCAACGCGCCGCAGTGCCCGCAGCGTGAAGTAGCCAACATGCGCGCCGATGTCCACGAACCCGTCGCCGGGCGCGAGTAGATGGTCGACCAGTTGCGACTCCTCCGGCTCCCAGCACGCGTAGTAACGCAGCCAGGGCAACACAACCCGGTCATCGGCGGGCAGCCCGAGCATGCCCACATCCGAGGGCACCAGCGCGGTGCGGCCGGCGGCCGGCGGCGCGGCCAACCGCTCGTGGTGTCCGATCACCGCCACATCCAGTGCCCGAGCCCGCCGTGCGGTCTCCTCGGCGCGCGCCCCGATCCGTTGGGTTTCGTTGCGCAGACCGGTGATCCGGTCCTGTTGATCGTCCAACCGCGCGGCCATCCGGTCGCCCTCGGCGGTGTGCGCGGCGAGCCTCGTCTCCAGGTCGTCCAACCTGGCCGTCAACGCGGCCACCGCCCGTTCCTGGGTGAGGGCCTCGGCCTCGGACGCACGGATGTCCGCGGCCGACTCGTCCTGTTGCCGCTGGACCTCGCCGATCGTGCCGTACAGCCGCCCGATGCCATCCTCGACCGAGTCCACCACCGCGCCGAGCACTGTTCGCTGGTGAAAGTCGTAGTGGTCGATGGCCCGCAGCACGGCGCCGCGCAGTGCCGACGCGAACGGCAGCCTGCTCGGCGCATGCACGTCCGGCCGCCAGAGCAGCGCCTCGCGGGCGGTGCTCAGGGCCCGACGCGGGTCCGCGGGATCATCCCGCGGCGCTTTCATTCGGGGGCGCTGCCAGGCCTGGCGGGCCTGCGCGACCTGACGAGCCACCCATTCACCGGCGGCGGCGAACGAGCGCGTGGCCAGCACATGCCGACGAGCGGCCTCGCCACGCTCCCGCGCGGCCACCGGGTCGTCGGCCACCGCCCGCATCGCGGCCGCGGCGGCGTCCAGATCGGGGTCGGCCCATTCGGCGCCCGGCGGATACGGATAACTGCCCGGTCCCACCGGGATCAGCGTGTAGCCGATCGGCCAGCCTGTTTCGCCGGTCAGCACCGCGGCGCTGCCGCCGTAGTCGGTCGCGATCACCGGCAGGCCGCGCGACATGGCCTCGGCCACCGTGAGACCGAAGCCCTCGCTGCGGTGCAGCGACACGTAACAGTCGGCGGACCCGAACAGCTCGCCGATCTCGGTGTTGCTGAGGTACCGCTCGATCAACTCGATCCGGGCGTCTCCGGATACCGCGAGCCGCAAACGTTCGCGGTCGGCCGGATGATCCTCGCCATTGATCGACTTGATGACCAGCCTGACGTCGGTCCGATCACCGAACGCGGCGAGGAAGGCCCGGACCGCCGCGAGTGGGTTCTTCCGTTCGAACAGGCTGTTGTAGTCGAACGCGAACAGGAACGTGGTGGGCCGCCCCGGTTCCCGCCGCACCTCCGGCCGGCCGGTGGCGGCGTACGGGTCGCGGACCGGAACCGGGAACGTCCGCACCGGCACCGGAGCCTCGGCGGCGATCGCGGCCCGGCAGAACTCGCTGATCGTCCACACCTCGTCGACGTGCGCGAAGGCCGCGTGCATCCACTCCGGGAACACCGACAGCTCCCAGGACCACAGGCCGATCACGTACCGGTCGTTGATCAGCTCCGGATACAATCCGACGGTCGGCTCGGTCATGTCGGCGTTCACGCACAGCAGCGTGATCGGGAACTTCGGCGGCAGGTTCCGCGCGACGGGCACCGGATGTTCGGTCCGGTTCGCCACCATGTTCTCCTCGACGACCGTTGCCACCGGCAGACCGGCCAGGGTGGCGGCGTCACGCGCGATCCGGCCCATCTCACCGACGCCGAGTTCGGCGCTGAGGTAGCCGAGCAGGTTGATACCGGGTTCGTCGGACACCGGGACGGCACGACTGGGCGGCGGGCCGGGCACCGCGCGCGGATGCAACTCTCCCTCGGCCAGGCCGGAGGACGCACACCAGGCGCGGTATCCCTCGGCATCGGCGCCCAGCGGTTCGGGGTAGGCCTGCTGGAGATCGGCGCGGGCCTGCCAGACGGCCATCGCCCAGGTGGTGCTGCCGGCGGCCCGCTGGGCCGGATCGGCCGGCCGCGCCGCCCATTCCAGGAACGGCTCGGCGCCACCCGGCGCGAACGGGCTGGGTGGCAGTTGTTCGCCCTTGCGCTCGGCGGCCACCCATGCGTCACGGTAGGTGCGACGCATGGGGCCGGACAGCTTCGTGCCATCCGGCAGGGTGTTGAAGCGGTAGGGCACCGCGTCCAGGCTGCTGCCGTACCCGGCGGCCAGCAGCCTCTCCCGGTAGTCCGCGCACAGCCTGGCCAGTTCCGGATGTTCGGACAGCAGAACCCTGGGCCGGTCGGAGAAGTGCGTGGACATCAGCCATGGCTTCTCCGGCCGGAAGCCGCTGAAATGGAAGAACCGCAGCGGTTTTCCGGCCGCGGTGAGCGCGTCCGGTCCGTCCGCGCGGACGATCGGCCGCTGGTAAACATTCCAGTAGGCGACGTTGAAACCGGGGTCGGAAAGGACGAAATGGTTGAACAATGCGGGAACATTGTCCACCCACCGCTGGTCGGTGAACATCTGTTCGGCGGGCGCGACCAGCGCGTCCTGCCGTAGCCGCTCCGCCCAGAAGTCCAGAAACGGCTGGGCCGCCGAGGAAACGGCGACGAAACCGAGGTTGAACACCCCGGATGCCATGATGTCCGCCTCGGTCGGCCGCAACCCGTCGCGTGGCATCGGCTCGGTGACATGCGGCGTCAGCACGATGCCATGCCGCTGCGCCAGCTCGGCCACCTCGTCGAAGGGCGCGAACACCTGGATGTCCGGGTCCAGGTAGACGGCCACCGGCGCCTGCCGCAGCAGGTAGCGCAACAGCGACGGCTTCAGCGCGGTGGCCAGCTCCGTCACCGTGTAGGCGGCCGCCATCCGGTAGAACTCGTCCAGCGGCAGGTCGAGCCGGTCCGGCCGGATGATCTCGACATCACCGGGCAGGGCCGGCAGCGCGGCCATGTCCTCGTCGGTCGCGTCGAGCAACAGGATGCGCACGCCGGATTCGGGGTGATGCCGCAGATACGTCTCGGTCAGTACCCGGGCGGCCGGCAGATAGCCGCGCGACACGATCGTGCCCGCGACCATCCGCACCGGCCGCCCTGGTGCGGATGCCTCAGCCATTGGCCGGCAGCTTGGCCAACTGCGCCTGCAGGACGGTGTTCATGTCCTGGGTCGCGCTCGCGATGTCGGTCGTCGGGTTCAGACCCTTGACCTCGATCCGCACCACATTCGAACCGCTGGCGTACTCGGCACGCAGCAACGGACCCTGGGCGATGGTCGTGCTGCCCAGATACACCCCGGCGGGCGGATTCGGATTCGGCTGCAGGCCGTAGGAGGTTTCGATCTGGGACAGCTTGCTGGCCACCGAGTTCGCGTCGCTGGCGCTGTCCTCCTTGACGATCAGCACAACGATCTGGAGGTTGTTGTGGTTGGACTGGCCCATGTATGCCGTCGTCGGTGAGGCGCTCTGGAACGCGCTCACCTCCTCCTTGGCGAGGAAGCCGGCGGCCATGGCGTCGTTGAACGAGGTCACCGAGTTCGGCACGGTGGTGCCGGGCAGCTTGCCCACCGGACCGGTGGGGGTGGTCGTTGTCGGTGTGGTCGTCGTGGTGGGAGTACCGGTGGCCTGGTTGGAACCGCCACCGTTCGAGGACGGCTTGAACAAGAAGACCGCACCGATGATGACGATCACCAGAGCGACGATGCCGAGGATCGCCCAGATCTTCTTGGACTTCTTGCCTCCGCCGTCCGAGAAGACCTCCGGGCCCTGGGCGAAACCGGATCCGGCCGGGGTGCCACCGGACAGTGTGGACAGATCGGCGCCACCCCACAGCGGTTCGTTCCCGCCGCTGTCACTCCAGCCGCTCTGCTGTCCCCACTCACCGGACGATCCCCACTCGCCCTGACCGCCCTGCGGCCCGCCCCAGGAACCCTGCTGTGCCGACTGGCCGGTCTGCCCGGGCTGTCCCGGCGCACCGACACCGCGGACGATCTGGGTGCGCTCCGGGCCGTTCTGCGATCCGCCACCCTGCGCCGGGAAACCGGCGGGCGGGCTGGCCGGCTGCACGACCTGCGTCCGGTCGCCGCCCGCCGGCGGCTGCTGCCCTGCTGGCGGCTGCTGCCCCGGCTCGAGATCCTGCTGCTGCGGCGGAGTCTGCGACCAGGCGGCGGGAGCCTGGCCCGCGCCGCTGGCGTCGGGCGCCCCACCGAAACCGGACGCGCTCTGGGCAAGCAGCGAGTCACGACGGAACCGGTACTCCTCCGCGGTGACTCGCCCGGCCGACAGATCCTCATCCAACCGCCGCAGGTCGTCCTGCCAGCTCAAGTCAGCACCCCCTCATGGGGAAGAAGTCAGTCATGGGTGGCCGACCGCACACGCTGGCATCGGACGGCACGATCCGCATTGTGCACACCGAGACCCCGTCGCACCGGCGATTAAACAAAGTTGATGCCAAGACGCCGCAACCCTAGCGCACCGGATGTGCCGCCAAGAACGTGCTGATCCCGTTGATAACCGACGGTTGCAGGAAAGGCGCGGTGCCCGACGTGAGATTGCGTTCGACCACCTCGAACACCACGACATGGGCACCGACCAGCGTCTGGTCCACCTTCGCCGGGTCACTGGCCATGGAGTCGTAGGCGATCTCTGTCACATCACCAAACAACGCGGGCATGTATCGGGTCGTCGGGTAGAGAAACGAGTCACCGACGATCGTGACCGGAGTGTTGATCATGCCGGTCACGGCGGGTTCATGCACGGTCAACGGATCGTCGAAGGCGGCCGAGTCGGGACCATTGCGGTAGAGCTTTCCGTTGGGGGACACGAAGTACAGCTGCCCGTTGTTGGTAGCGGACTGGCCCTCCAGCCTCGGCAGGTCCGAGGGGCCGGTCTTCGTCGACGCGGGCACGACGCGCCAGGTCGCACTGATCCCCGGCTGAATCTGTTCGGCGACGGCCCGCAGCATGATCAGTGCGCCGGCGTTCGTCCAGTGCGTGTCCAGCTTGTAGTAGGTCGGCACACCATCCAGCTGATAGGTGGAACTCAACCGCGCGCGCAGATCCAACGCCCCAACATCCGAGCTGGTCACGTCCGTCCAGAACTGTTCGCCGGCCTGCTCGGCGCACTGCTTGCCGACGTAGTTCGAGGGCAGGTTGCCCGGCAGCACGGTGCTCTTGTCCGGCGCGACCACCAGCACGAACTGCCGGCCGGAGGCCTCGACGGCGGACCGCAACCGGGACAGATCGGACATGGTGTTGGCCAGCGGCTGCCACGGCTGGCACTTGGACTGAATGTCCACTCCGTAGTAGAGCCAGCCGTTACCGCCCGCGATCACCTGGGGAAAGCCACCGTTCTGGCTGGTGGACTGACCGGTGGATCCGGTGGATCCGGTGGACGGCGGAGAGGCCAACGGCCCCGGCCCACTGTCCGAGGCGGACTGCCCGCCGCTGGAGAACGCCGGCACCTCACCGAAAACACCCTGGCTGAGCTGGCTTTCCGCGCCGACGGCCGTGTCGCGCAGCGGCAGGTTGTCCGTCGCCCACTGGGACAGGCCGGTGAAGAAGCCCCAGCCGCGCGCCAGGCTCGGGAAGCTGGTCAGCGGGCGGTTCTCGATCTGCTGCGGCCGCACGCCGAAGACGAACGCGATGGCGGGAACAAGGAAGAAGACGAACGCGGAGACCAACGCGGAGCGCTGCCGACGACCATGCCGGGGGCGGTGCAGGGGATGTTCGCGGGGCAGCCAGGACTCGTGCAGCGGAGGCAGTTCAGGCTGCTGCCCGGATGATCCCGCCGATGAGGCAAGCGACGGTTTGTCCGGCGACACACCGTTGGACCGGCCTAACGAACCGCGCCGCTCGGCACCGGTGGCAGGCCGGGCTGGGGGCGCTGGACTGCCATCCGGTGTGGTCACGGCGTCAGAATAGCCGCGGCTCGCCGATCAATGACCCCGAACGGATGAACCTGGCCGCGGTGTCGGGCGTCTTCCTTGTGTCGGGTCCGTGCGTGCCGCACGCTCCCGACGGCACCAGCGGAGAGGAAGTGCTCCATGTGGCTGGAACTCGCGGGCGTGATCGTGGTCGCCGGGCTCTTCGTGGCCAGGTTGGTCGTCACGCTGCCGCACCGGCACAGGTCGGAGACGGCGACGCACGCCCGGCAGGATCAGTGACCGAGCAGAGCCGCCGGGTCGCTGGCGAACACCACCATCCAGGTTGGTCGCAGTCGGTAGTAACTGACGCCGCCCCAGTCCAGCGGTGACTGCCCGTAGTAGGCGGCGAGATGCGGCAGCACCCAGGACCACCACGGATCCGCCTCGCCATCGACCGGATTCAGCAGTTCGGCGTAGCCATGCGTGAAAACCCCCAATTCCTCGCCGCGCAGATGCGACACGCTGACCGCCGGCCGCGCCGCCAGATGTCGTGCCTTGGCGGCGGACGACGAGGTGCCGAACACCCATCTGCCATGAAGGAGGTGACCATCGACCGCGCTGATCCTCGGCTCGCCGTGGGCGGTCACGGTCGCGATGGACAGCGTGCGCATCCCGGTGAGGACATCCGCCGTCTGGCGCGCGGTCAGCGTTCGTTCGCCCGGCGTCACGATCGACCGTAGGTGCTCCGTTGCGCTGGCCAGCGAGCTGTCCAACAGGTCCTGGAGATCATCAAGCTCGGATTGGGTTTCCAGCATGTCGCCAGCCTCTCGCACGGCATTAGGATCACGTCGGACAAGCACTCAGCGTTGATACGTTCCGTTACCGTAGGATACTGACAGTCACGAAACCCGACCTGTTTGGGCGATACAGCGACCACCGCGAGGGATGATGGACTGTCCCTCGCAGGTAACGTCTCAGCACCAATCCGCGAAAGCGGTAGCAGCAGAGGTTGACGGGCTTTCACCGAATCGGTGGAGCCGGTCGTGAGTTTCAAGTGAGAGGTTGGCGACGCGTGAACGGCCTGCGAGGACTGCTCGGTGGCTGGCGCACCCAACGGGCGTTGCGCGCGGCGGCCACGCTGGACCAGGTGGTGGACAGCCAACTGCCCCTCATGGTCAACCTGTCCGAGCGCAGCCGTCGTCGGCGCGCCAACTATCTTGCCGAACTGGTCATGCTGGCCCAGGCCTATCGGTACTACGCGGCGGGTTGGATCGACCGCCGCGAGTTGGAGCGGCGCTGCCAGCACACGGTGCTCAAGCTGGAGCAGCTTCGCCGTCCGCGCAACAACCCGTCCGCGGCGCAGTTCACCGAACTGGACTGAGCCCATCCGGCGCGCTGTCATGTGCCGTGTCCTGTCCCGTCTCATGTTCCGGTGATCACCGGAGCCCGCACCAGCACGGCGGCCAGACCGAACGCCACCGCCATCACGGTCAGTTCCAGACTCGCCCAGCGCAACACGGCCGTCCGAGCGCGCCGCCGGATCGCCGGTAGCAGCCTGAACCGGATATGCGCGCCGAGCAGCGCCGCGATCACCAGGCACACGCCCTTGAGCAGCATGATCTGTCCGTAGCCGGTGGTGAACAGCGCCAGATACCAGACCACACCGGGTGTGTCGTAGAGCTCGACCAGCCCGTTGACCAGCCCGGTCACCGGCACCACCAACACACAGACGGTGGCGATCTTCGAGTACTGCGGCAGCGCGGTCGCCAGGATCTCGCGATCCCGCATCGCCAACAGCACGGTGGCCAGCAGCCCACCGGTCCACGCCACGGCCGCCACGACATGCAGCGCCATCGAGATCATCGTGACGTACCGCAGGCCCGCACCGGCGTCGGCGGCATGGCCGGTGACGGCCATCGGGAGCAGCCCGAACAGTGTCACGGCGAGCCGCAGCTCGGGCGGTACCCGCTCGCCGTCGGGGATCGACAGCACGGCCAGCAGTACCGACAGCAGCGCGGCACCGGCCACCGTGACCTCGGCCTGGCCGGAGCCGATGTCCTCGATGTACTGGCCGATCACCCGAAAGGTGATCGGCACCCCGGCGTATTCGTCGGCCGTTTCCAACAGCAGCGAGGTGAGCGCGGCGATCGCCCACACCGCCGCGCTCAGCGCGCTGATCCGGCGCGCCGCCACCAGAATCGTCAGGCCGCGCGGTGAGGTGTCCACCGAGATCAACCAGGGCACGATGGCCAGCCCGACGGTGGTCAGCGCCGCCAGGTCCATGATCAGCCGCGCGATCGGCAACCCGAGGGTCACCACCGGCCGTGGCGGTGCGATGCCGGCCGGCAGGATGAGCGTGGTGAGGGCGAGGCCGACCAGCACGCCGACCGGGGCGCCGGCGGCGATACCGATCAGCGCTCGCCACTCGTGCGACACCGCACGGTTGGTTCGCACTCGGCTGGTTCTCACCCCGCTGATCCTCACGCCGGCATCGTCATCCGTTGCCCCGCCTGCCCTGGTCCGCGCCGGCGCCGCGGGTCAACCGCAGTGTGACGATCACGCCCGCCACCAGGACGACGGCCGCGACCAGCAGCCACACCCAGATCGGCACACCACCACCGGAGGACGAGTTCGCGGCCTGACCGGCATTCGCCACGTTCACCGGTGTGCCATTGCCCGCCTGGGCGAGGGTGAACGTGATCGAGCCGCTGACCGGGTGACCGTCGGCCGAGATGATCCGGTACTCGGCGGTGTAGACGCCGGCCGGGCCGAGCGGGGCCACCGCGGTGGACACCGAGTTGCCGTCAACCGTGGCGTTCTCGGTCCGTTCCCATCGGGTGTCGCCGGGTCCGGTCACCGTGATGTAGTTCGGGCCGTTCCGCACCGGCGCGTTGAAGTCGAACCGGACCACGCTCGGCCCGGTCGCCAACACCGCGCCCTGCGCCGGGGTGCTGCCGACCAGCACATTGTGTGCGAACGCCGGCGTCGCCAGGCCCAGTACCGCGAGTACGGCGAGCACCCCGGTCAGCAGGACTCGTCTCATCCCTTCGCCTCCTCCCCTCCAGCGGCCGGCCGCGTCTTCCCCGCCGGGCCGGGCCGCCGTGACCTCGTCCAGGCGCCGAGCCCGAAGCCGAGCGCCACGGCCGCCACCACGATGCCGGCACCGCCCAGCCACCGGGCCACGCTGTCCGAACCGCTCATCCCGGCCATCGAATCGGAGCCGGCGGACGACACGTAGGCCAGTTGCGGCGCCGGGTTGTCCGGTTCCTGGCCACCGGGCTGGGTCGGTTGGTTCCAGGTCACCACTCTGCCGTTGCCGTAGGTCTGTACGGCGGTGAACACCAGTTTGGATGTGTTGGTGGGCAGGTCCTCCGCCCAGAAGGAGAACTCCTGGAAGTCGTTCGCCGGAGTGCCCTGACCCGGTTGCGCCGTCCACACGATCGACGACACCGCCTCGGTGACCGTGTCGTTGGCCATCTTCACCGGGGTTTTCAGATTCACCATGTTGACCTGGACGTTCCACCCCGGCACCGGCTCGGGTGAGGCGTTGGACAGCGGGGTGTCTCGCGGCAGGTCCAGCTCGACCTTGTCGACGCTGGCCGTGTCGTCCTCGTCGGGTGCGCGCACCACGATCAGCGCGTCACCGCCGGCCACCGGCTGGTCCGGGCTGGTCACGGTGACATGTGCGGACGCGACACCCGTGCCGAGCAGGACGAGAACGCCGGTCACGCCGGCCGTCACTGCCGCTCGGATGATGTTGCGACGGATCGCCATATGCGGTTTTCTCCACGTTCTGGCCACGCCAGACCCGTACCGGGCCGGCATGGAGTCCGGATGGGGGATCACTGCGCGGGTGGAGTGACAGGCAGTGGAACGGGTGCGGTCACTCCCAGCGGACGCGCGGCGGGCCGCGGCGAGCGTTCACCCGGCGCAGCAGGACCTCGCGCACCGGATCGCTGGGGACGCCGGCCGGCAACACCGACCGCGTCCCGGACCGCGCCGACGGCGGCGATGCCGGTGGAAGCCTCCGGGGCAACAACATCGACAGGACGGCGACCAACGCGAAGATCGCGGCGTCCGCCCTGCTGAGGACGGCCGCGGTGATCAGCACGGCGACCACATGCCAGGCGATCATCGGAACCGGATCGGCGGTATCGCCTGTCATGCCCGGCATGTCGGTCATGCCGCCCGAGGGAGCGGCGGCGGTCAGCACCAGGTGCATGGTCAACTGGCTGGCACCCAACACCGCCACCGTGGTGACCCGGCCCAGCCTGCGGCGCGCCAGTGCGATGCCCATCGCGGCCACCACGAGGACAAGGACGACGGTGATGCCGGCATCCGGCAGGCCGCCGCCACCCATCGCGTGGGCCGACACCGCGAGACCGGCCGCGGCGACCGCGCACAGCGTGCCGCGCAACACGCGCAACGAGCCCCTGGTCGCCTTTGACGGGCCGGTCATGGTCAAAGAGCCTAAGCCGCCCAGGCTGACACGTCACGGATTCGTCTGAGTGGGTGAATCCAGTGGTACGAAACACATACGGTCATCGCCGGTCATTCCGGTCATCCGGTCGCTTTCGTCCCGATTCGCTCGATCGTGCGCCGAAAGTTCGCCCCCCGGCCGCGCAGAGTTGTCGGTCCTTGTGCTTAGAGTGGTGGATCGTGAAGCAAACGGTGCTGCTCGATGCTGGAGTGGTTACGCGTTGCCGGCGTCGGGTGCACCTGGAGCACGACCCGTCGATGCGGCACGCGCCGCAGGCGCCCGCCGACCCCGCGGCGGACCAGCGGCAGGCGGACGCGGCGACGCACCGGCAGCAGGTGAGCGCCACGCTGGCCGAGTTGTTCGGCTCCGACTGGCTCACCATCCGCGCCGAGTCCGACGCCACCGCCGCCGATATGGAAAACGCCACCCTCGCCGCGATGCGAGCCGGCGTCCGGCTGATCGGCAATGCTCGGTTGCCGATTGACCGGGCCGGTGGCCGGCGTGGTCGCATCGACGTGTTACTGCGGGTGGACGGCACGGATGGCCGGATCGGCTACCGGCCGTTGCTGATCGTGCGACACAAGATCGTTGATCCGGGCAGCGGTGCCCGCACCGGCACACTCGCCGAGCTCACCGGTGCCAGCCGGATCGACTCGATGCACAAGGCCCGTTCGCAACCGCGCGACCAGCTTCGGCTCGCGCACGCCGTGCTGCTGCTGCGTGCCTGCGGGTTCGGCCCGCCGGGCCGGGTCACCGGCGGCGTGATCGGCGCGGACGCCGATCTCGTGCTCTGGCACGATCTGGAGGCGCCCACCTGGCCGGGTGGTCGCACGGCGCTGGCCGAGTACGAAAGCCGGTTCGCCGACCGGCTGGCGGTCGCGACCGCCGCCGCGACCGGTGCGCAGGCTCTCGCCCAACCCTCGCGGGTGCTGGACTGTCGAAGTTGCCCCTGGTGGCCGGTCTGCGGTGCCGAACTCAACGCGGCCAGGGACGTCAGCCTGGTGCTGCGCGGCGACGACGCGAACCAGTTGCGCCAGGCCGGGATTCGCACGGTGGATCAACTCGCCGCCCTCGACCCGAGGGACCCCGCCCCCGCGGCCATCGTCAGCACGCCGATGCCGGACGCCGTCGCACTGGCCCGCGCCTGGCTGGCCGATCTCACCATGGTCCGCCGGGTGGAGGACGTGCCCGTGCCGCGCGGCGACGTCGAACTCGACGTCGACATGGAGAGCTTCGGCGACTCCGGTGCCTATCTGTGGGGCTCACTGCTGTCCGGTGTGGACATTGGGCTGGAACGCCGATACCGGGCGTTCGCCACCTGGCGCCCGGTACCCACCACGGACGAGGCGCGCTCCTTCGCGCATTTCTGGGAAATGCTGCGCGAGGTGCGCGCCCGCGCCCGGCGGCAGGGCCTGGTCTTCCGGGCGTACTGCTACAACGAACTCGCCGAGAACCGCTGGCTGCTCGCCTCCGCCGACCGGTTCGCCGGCCTTCCCGGCGTACCGAGCCGCGCCGAGGTCCAGGAGTTCATCGACTCGGACGAGTGGGTGGACCTGTTCCGGGTCGTCTCCCGCAACTTCCTCTGCGCCCGCGGCAAGGGACTCAAGGTCCTCGCCCCGATCGCCGGCTTCTCCTGGCGCGACCCGCATGCCAGCGGCGAGAACTCGATGCGCTGGTACCGGGACGCGGTCGGGATGGACGGCGACGAGCCGAAACTCGACCAGCGCCGCCGGCTTCTCGCCTACAACGAGGACGACGTGCAGGCGACCAGGGCGTTGCGTGAGTGGATGTCCTCGGCGGCCAAGATCGAGGTGCCCTACCTCGGCGACCTGCTCAACGGGGCGGCATCCGCAGCGCCCCATCCATGCGGATGACCTCGCCGTTCAGGTAGTCGTGCTCGATGATCGAGACGGCGAGCTGCGCGTACTCGTCCGGCCGGGCCAGCCGCTTCGGGAACGGCACGCCCTCGGCCAGAGTGGCGCGGAACTCCTCGGTCACACCGGCGAGCATCGGTGTGTCCACGATCCCGGGCGCGATCGTCATCACCCGGATTCCGTACTGCGCCAGGTCCCGGGCCGCCGGCAGGGTCAGAGCGGCGATCCCGCCCTTCGACGAGGCGTACGCCGCCTGTCCGACCTGACCGTCGAACGCGGCCACCGACGCGGTGTTCACCGCGACTCCGCGCTGGCCGTCGTCCAGTGGTTCGGTCGCGGCGATCGCCTCGGCCGCCAGCCGCAGCACGTTGAACGAGCCGATCAGGTTGATCTCGATGGTCCTGCGGTAGACGTCCAGGTCGTGCGGGCCCTTCTTGCCCAGAATCCGGCCGGCGGTGCCGATCCCGGCGCAGTTGACCACGATCCGCAGCGGTGAACCGGACTCGGCGGCGCTGTGCACCGCGGCGTCGACCTGCTCAGCGCTGGTGACATCGGTCGGCACGAAGGTGATGCCGTCCGGCGCGCTGGCGGCGGCCCTCTCGATCGCGGCCGGGAGATCCAGCCCGAACACATGGGCGCCCTGCTTGGCCAGGGCTGCTGCCGTGGCACCGCCCAGGCCCGAAGCCGCACCCGTCACGATCGCGGTCGTTCCGCTGATCCGCATGTCTGCCTCCATCGCCAGCACCGATGGCCGCAGCTTACCGAGCAGTAGCCAAATCAGCGGTAACGGGACCAGACGGCCGCGTCGCCGGATCGCATGCTGGCCAGCCGGCGGTGCAGCTCGCCACGGACGCCGGGATGGCTGCGCAGGATCGGCAGCACGCTGGTCGCGAGCTTGAGTTCACGCACGTCGCGCAGCACGGGATAGCCAGACCACCGGGTCACGTCAAACCCGTAGGTCTCGACGAGCTGCCGGTATGCCTGCGGGGAACCGCCAAACCGGGACAGACCGACCGGCAGCGGGGTGAGATCCCACTCCGGCGGGCCGAGACAGGTCGAGTCGAAGTCGCACAGCACCGGTCCGGTCGGACTACCGATGAGATTTCCCAGGTGAGCATCGCCGTGTACGACGCATGCGCCGAGCGGGAACCGCAGTGCGGCGAGCCGTTCGGTGAGTACGTCGCAGCGATCCTGGAGGAACACCCGGTCCGCGCCGGAAAGCTCCTCAGCGTCGCCCAGCCGCCGCCGAACATCATCCAGCGGCGCCCATTCCGGCAGACCGGCCGGCGCTGGCAGGGAATGCACCCGGCGCAGCAGCCTTCCCAGGTCCCGCCCGTTCGGCCGACGGCCGCCATCGGGCACCTGCCGCCAGACCGTGGCGAGGTAGTCGCCGACGACGACGGGCTGAGGGATGTTCGGGACCAGGCGCACCGCGGGCACGTCATGCTCGGCCAGCCAGTTGGCCACTCGGACCACCTTGCGTACCCGGTGGCGCAGCGCCGACGAACCGGCGATACGCACCACAACCGGCTGTCCGGCCAGTTGGAAAACCGCGTTCGCGGTGAACTTCAGGAGTTTCGCGCCGCGATGGTCGTAGCCGGCGCGAGAACACACCTCGGCCAGCACGCCGACCAGTTTCTCCCTGGTGAACCGGCCCTCGTTGGGGGTCGCAACCGCCGTTGACGTGGTCATCATCGTCGTGTCGGACACCTGGAATCGGATAACCCGTCGCGGAGCGCGACGAGATCAGCTGGACAGGAATTTCGCGATCCGCTCGGACAGCGTCCGTGCGTCGGCGTTGTTGCTGCGCTTGTCCGCCTCCCGCTTCAGCGGCCGGATGCGGGACTTGGTGCGCACCGTGCTGATCTGCTGGGCGAGTTCGACGGCCTGCCGACCGACCCGGGCGCCATGGTCGACGTCGCCCTCCAGCATGTGGTTGGTGGCGAGCATGGCCAGGTTGAACGCCTTGCTGCGGGCCATGTCGTCGCCGTATGCGGCCAGTGCCTTGCTCAGTGCCGGGATCGCGTATCGGGTGTGTTTCTTGTCGACCTTCAGCGCCAGCACGCTGTGCACCGTGCCGACCATCGCGTGCAGATCGGGTTCCTGGAAGAACTTGACCCAGGTCTCGGCGTTCTGAGTGTCCGCGCGGTCGAACTCGGACCTGGTCCGATTGATCAGCTTGAGTGCCTGCGTCTCGTCGCCCAGTGCCGCGTACGCCCATGCCTCGTTCGCACAGAGCACCGCGACCGCCAGCTCGGAACCGGCCTCCTGGGCCGCGATCTGGCCGAGCTGGAACAGCTTCAGCGCGTCGTGGGGATTGTCATCGTGCAGATACACGCGGCCCATCCGATAGAGGATGTTGGCCACCAGGGGGTCGTTCTGGCCCGCCCGCGCGAGCTCCAGGGCGTGTCCGAAATGCGTGCGCGCGACGTCCACGAGGCCGGTGTCGAAGGACGTCCAACCGGCCAGGTTGTGTAGGTCGGCCAGTGCGACATAGAGCCGGGTGCGCACCTGGTCGGTCGACCGGGAGCCGAGCAACTGCTGGCCCCAGGACAACTGCGCGACCACCGCGTCCCGGCAGAAGCCGCCGCCGTACTGGTAGTCCAGCGCGCGCAGCGCCTTGGTCGCGGCCTCGATCTGCCGAACATCGGTCAACCCGATCTGCCCGGGGGCGGGCGCCCGGGTCGGGGAGGCGACCCAGGACTCCGTCTCGGGGCCCATAGACGCTGCCCCCACGGTAACGGCCGCGGCGTGCGCGAGGAACCTGCGCCGCTTCACCGACTCGTCCACCTCTTCCTGCGGGTCCTTCCTCGTCGTGGCGACCCGGACCTGAGTGGCCGTGTCGTACGCGAGGCCCATGTAGCCCCTCGGGATCTGTAGACCGTCGGCAATCCTGGCCAACACGTCGTAGGCCATCACCTGGCGACCCTTGAGGATCTCCGAGACCTCGGACTGTGACTGGCCGGTTTTCGCGGCTATGTGCCGCTGAGACACGCCCTGCATCCGCAGCAGCCGGTACACCAAACTGATGTCCCTGGCGGCAAGCGCGTCTCGCATCTCGCGCGTTTCCCACGTGTCGGGTGTAACAAGTAAACCCTGCGCGGCGATGTTATTCAATTGCGCCCCCTCACAGTCCGTTGGGCGTCAGACGAAGACTAAGGGCAGTGGACCTGATCAGAGAAGTATGGCGCTCGTAGCCTGATCGGCCGAACCGAAGTCCGCTTGACCGCTCGGCGTGGGGTGTCGGCCGGCCGGCGCTGTGCCGCCACTCAGGGCCCTGACATGCCCCAATCTGAGATCCCGACATGTGACGATGACTCGCGTGCCCAGGAAGGGAGCGACGACGATGGACCTGCCACAACCCGCGACGATCCTGGCCCCCGGCCAGCCCGCGGCCGCGCCGGGTCCGGACCGGCGCGCCACCGGCGGCACCCACACGAGTGTGAGTCTCGACGAACAGCGGGCGCGACCGCGAGAATGGCGGATACCCTGCCAGGACGCGGCAAGCCGCACCCGGTTCCTCACGGTGTTCGTCGACCACGACAGGGTCGTGCTCGTCGGTCCGCCAGGCGAAACGGCGACGTTTTCGGCCGGCGAACTGACCGAACTGAGCATGGCTCTGAGGCAAGCCGCCGAGCAGGCGGAAAGGCAACGGTGACGATTCGGTGGACGAGAAACTAGGGCAGGTCCTGCGCAACGCGGTGTGGGAGCGACTGGACATGCTCTCCGAGCTGGCCAGTCGTGCCGATGCCCAGTCTCTACTGTCCGTGGCGCGCTCCGAGCTGCCCCGGCTGACCGACGGTTGGCGGACCCTGCTGGAGGCGCACGAGCCGGACGAGAAGGGCAACTGCCCCGAATGTTCGAGCAGGTGGCGCCAGCAGAAGTCGCCCTGTGCGGTCTGGCGGGCCGCCTACGAGCATCTGGTGGCCGGCGCGCTGGCTCCGCAGAAGACACAGAAGCTGCGGTCCGGCGGTCGTCGATCTCGCTCCACGCACTAACAGGTCTGGCGGCCCGCTGCCACGACGGTCCCCGACCCGGCGTGGCTCGCGCGGTGACCGCCATGGGTCGACGACCCGGGGCGTCCGTCCCCCCGACCCCGGCAAACCGGGTCGTCGGCAAAGCCCGTACGGCACCACAGCCGTACGGCATAGCAAAGCGAGACCAACCAACTTCATCAGGTTCTCACCAAGCTCCGCGGGCCGGTGCTGCTGCACTCCCCTCCCCCCGACCGGCACCGGTCCGCGGCCCCATGTCAGGACGCGGCGGTCGATTCGACCGCCGCGTCCGGCGTCCCGCACCGCGAACGCGGTTATTGGGGGCGGTGTTCTCGCGGGCAGGCGCGCAAAATAGCCACAACCCTCCCCGAGGAGGCCCGTTGGCCCCGCAGACCACACCCCTTCGCCGCAGACCGGTCCAGCAGCGCAGCGCGGCCCGGGTGGAGCGGATGCTCGCCGCCTGCGCGTCGCTGATCGAGGAGGTCGGCTACGACGGCGTGACCACCACGCTGATCGCCGAGCGTGCGGACGTCGCGGTGGGATCGCTGTATCAGTTCTTTCCCGACAAGCGTGCCGTCGTCCAGGCGCTGACCATGCGCAATCTGGATTCGTACATGGACCTGATCGGTGAACGGCTCGCACGGGTTCCGCTGAACGACTGGTGGGACGCGGTCGACGTGGTGTTCGACGGATATGTCGAAATGTTCCGGGAGGTCGCCGGGTTCGCCCAGATCCGTTTCGGTGATGTGGTCGACCTGCGCCTGATCGACAACCAGCGGGACAACACCACGGTGATCGTGGAGCGGCTGGTGTCCGTGCTGACCCAACGATTCGACCTGCGGGTGGACCTTCGGCTACCGGTGACGGTCGCCCTGGAGATCGCGGACGGCATCCTCGACCTGGCGTTCCGGCGGAAGCTGTTCCCCGAGGACGTGGTGATCGGCGAGGCGAAGAAGGCGGTCCGTGGCTATCTGTCCGGGCATCTGGACGCCGACCGCCGGGACTGAGGCGAAGCGAAAGTTCGACGGGCTGTTGGGACGGGGAACGGGCCGCTCAGGCCGCGCCGACGGTGATCAGCTTCTCGTAGACGGCCTCGTTCAGCCAGCGCCCGGTGGCGTCCAGCTCGGTGGCCGGCGGCTCCGCCGTGGCCGGGGCGTCGATGTCGGTGACGGCCTCGGGGTCGGCGGTCAGCACCGAGACGCCGTAGCGGCGTGCCCGGGGCAGGCAGTGCACCAGGTAGTCGTGAGTGGACGCGGCCCACCAGGGCAGCACGATGGCCGTCTCGGCGTAGCGGGCGAAGGGGACCACCGACGCCAGCGCGGTGCGCCAGTGCCGGGCCACCGCCATCACGCCCTGGATGCGGGCGGCCGCCGGCGGAACCTTGCCGGCCAGTTCCGGCCACACCCAGGTGGACACCGTCGCACGATCGGGCACCGGCTCGTAGCCGAGGCAGATCCGCTCGGCGTGCGCCTCGGTCAGCACGTCCGCGACGACCACGATGCGCCGGCCGAGCAGGCTCATCTGAGGAAGAACGGTGCCGTGCCATCCCAACCGGGTGGCGGCGTGGACGGACAGCTCCTCGACGGCGGCGGGCAGTTCGGGCGCGGTGTCCAGCCGCCCCGCGGGTGTCCGCACCTCCGCGGGCATTGCCGTGCGCCCTGATGTCCCACTCATGAGCTCGCTCACCGAGTCCGCCTCTCTGAAACCGCCATCAGATCCGTCGACGCCTTCGCTGTTTCGCCAGATCCTTGGTATCAGGAAGAACGGGTGGCCTCAGCGCCAAATGTCGCCCGTGCGATCGACGGCGGCGGACGATCGGTGACCGGTCGACGAGTGGCAAACGGCCTTCAGCCCGCCGGTGCGGCCATTTGGGCGAAAGGTTGTTGGGCGGATATGAGCAACGGAGTGAGCTGGTTGGCGGTCATCCAGGACTCCGAATATTGATCCGGGCGTCCGCCGCACCGCAACCGTGACACGGCATCATGGCCAGGCGGACATGTCGATCTGCCTACTGCCGGCGGCGCCGCGCCGGGGGACGATCGAGGGGAAAGGAGGTGCTCACGATGCAAGCTGCCGTACCTCGGCTCGACGACCAGGTGTGTTTCGCCCTGTACGCGGCCTCCCGGGCGGTCACCAACCTGTACCGGCCGCTGCTCGCCGAACTGGGCCTGACCTATCCGCAGTACCTGGTCATGCTGGTGCTCTGGGAGCAGGGCAGTTGCCAGGTGAAGGAGTTGGGCACCGCGCTCAGCCTGGACTCGGGCACGCTGTCGCCACTGTTGAAAAGGTTGGAGAAGCTGGATCTGGTCCACCGGGAGCGCCGGGTGGACGACGAGCGTTCGGTCACCATCACCCTGACCGAACAGGGTGCGGCACTGGGCGCGAAGGCGATCGGCCTACCGGCCATCATTGGCGAGGCGATGGCAAAGCCCCCAGCCGAACTGGACGCGTTGCGCCGCACGCTGCGCGAACTCACCAACTCCGTGAACGCCTTCCGGCAACGAACGGCATGAGCGAGGCCGTGATAAGCCGTACTGGGCCGGATCCCGCGCCAGTCCCGCGGCGACCGCGAACGGACATCAGTGGTGTCGACCTCGGACCGGCAGCGGGCCTGGCCCTCACCCAGCTCACCAACGCGCGACGAGACGCGCACACCCTGCTACCGCATTACCTGTTCACCCCAGAGGTGCGACCTACCAGTCACCAGTGACCTCACCCACACCAAGAACCACTAGAAAGACAGGGTAAGTGACCCGGAAGCATGCCCTCCGGAAGCCGGCTCGATTGGTCACCCGAGACCCACTAGGGCCGCAGGGGTCCGGGGGCGAAGCCCTCCGGCCGGGGCCCGGGGGTTGGACCCCCGGTAAACACCGAAACGCGAGCCCGTCCGCGCTTTCCGCGGACATGGCTCGCCGACTCGCGTGGGCGAGGAGGGAGTTGAACCCTCACGTCCTTTCGGACACACGGACCTGAACCGTGCGCGTCTGCCATTCCGCCACTCGCCCGGGGTGGATGCCGCGAAAGCGTAGCACGGGCCAGGAGCGGCTTCGCACAACCCTGTGTCACCTCTGGCCTACCCGGATACGATCGATGCCGGAAGCCGTGTGGAGGGAAGACGAAGTGGGGCTCGTACAGCGCTTCGAGCGCAAACTCGAAGGCGTAGTCGGCAACACCTTCGCACGGGTGTTCGGCGGGAGTGTTGTGCCGCAGGAGTTGGCACAGGCGCTACAACGTGAGGGTGAGTCCAATATCCGGGAACTCGCCGGCGGACGTCGGCTCGCACCGAACAAGTACACAGTGTTGCTCGGACCGGCGGACCATGACAGGTTGGCCGGCGATGAACGGGACGAACAGCAGATCAGCCAGGCTCTGGCCGACTGCGTCGCCGAGCATCTCGCCGAGCACGGCTGGGAGACCTACGGCGACGTCGTAGTCTTCGTGGAGCGTTCCGACGCGCTGCACACCGGACAACTCCGAATCAGCTCGTCCGTCGACCCCGACGCACGCCGACGGCCAGCACCACCTCGCAACGCAGGAGACCGAGCAATGAGTCAGACCCCGGGCTACGGTCAGCACCCCCAGGGTGACCCGTACGCGCAGCCAGGTTACGGACAACAGGGTCAGTACGGGTCCGACCCCAGTTATGGGCAGGGCGGCCAGTACGGCGGAGGCTACGGCCAGGGCGGTTACGACCAGCCCCAGCAGGGCGGCGGTTACGACCAGCCGCAACAGGGTTACGGCCAGCAGGGCGGCGGCTATGACCAGCCGGGCTACGGCCAGGGCGGTTACGAGCAGCCCCAGCAGGGTTACGGCCAGCAGGGCGGCGGCTACGGCCAGGGCGGTTACGAGCAGCCGCAACAGGGTTACGGCCAGCAGGGCGGCGGCTATGACCAGCCGGGCTACGGCCAGGGCGGCTATGGCCAGGGTGGCTACGACCAGCAGGGCTACCAGCAGGGCGGCTACCCGCAGGACGCGCAGGGCTACGCGCCTCCGGCCGTGCAGACCGGCCCCCGTCAGCTGACCGCGACCCTCCAACTGGACGACGGTTCCAACCGCAGCTACCAGCTCAAGCAGGGCAGCAATGTGGTCGGCCGTGGCCAGGACGCGGACTTCCGGCTGCCGGACACCGGCGTCTCCCGGCGGCACCTGGAGATCACCTGGGATGGCCAGAGCGCGATGCTCGCCGACCTTGGTTCGACCAATGGCACCACGGTGAACGCCCAGCCAGTGCAGAATTGGCAGCTGGCGGACGGCGACATCATCCGTATCGGCCACTCGTCGCTGGTGTTTCGTAGCCAGGGCTGACCGACGCAGCGGGCCGGGCGGACACCGCACCGCACGGGCTGCCACGCATACCGTGCCGGGACTGTGCTAGTAAGCACCGTACGCACGGTGTGCGGGTGACCCCTGGACACCGGCCTACTGGACGGTGCCGACCGGAGTAACCAGGCGGGAGCGGACACAACAAGTGCCAGAGCTGGTGATGCAGCTAACCAGAGCAGGGTTCCTGGCCCTGCTCTGGTTGTTCGTGCTGGCCGCACTACGGGTGGTTCGTTCCGACCTCTACGCTGCGGCGGGGCTTCGGGTATCGGTACCCGGCTCCAGGCGCTCCCAGGGCGGCAGGAACCGAGGGAAGGCGGCCAGGCAGTTGGTGGTCACACACGGCGCATTGGCCGGGACCCGGATCTCGCTGGACGGGCGGCCGATCCTGATCGGTCGCGCCGATGACTCAACGCTGGTACTCGATGACGACTACGCGTCCACCAGACATGCGCGGTTGTCCCTCCGCGGCACCGACTGGTACGTGGAAGATCTGGGCTCCACCAACGGCACCTACCTCGACCGGGCGAAGGTCACGGCACCCCTCCGTGTCCCGCTCGGTACCCCGATCCGGATCGGCAAGACGGTGATCGAGCTGCGGTCATGACCCTTGTTCTCAAATATGTAGCCCGCAGTGATCGCGGTCTTGTGCGATCCAATAACCAGGACGCCGTGTACGCCGGTCCGCGGTTGCTCGCCGTGGCGGACGGCATGGGCGGCCACGCCGCCGGTGAGGTGGCCAGCAAGATCGTCATCGCGGCGTTGGCGCCCCTCGATGATGACGAACCGGACGAGGATCTGCTCGGCGAGCTGCGCGGCGCGGTGCAGGCCGGCAACGCGGCGATCTCCGAGGTGGTCGCGCACGATCCCGAACTGGACGGCATGGGGACGACGCTGACCGCGATCCTCTTCGCCGGTAACCGGATCGGGCTGGTCAACATCGGCGACTCGCGCACCTACCTGGTGCGTAACGGTTCGGTGGCACAGATCACCCACGATGACACGTTCGTCCAGTCGCTGATCGACGAGGGACGGATCACGCCGGAGGAGGCGAACAGCCATCCGCAGCGTTCGCTTCTGCTACGGGCGCTGACCGGGCACGATGTCGAGCCCAGCCTGACCGTGCGCGAGGCGCGGGCGGGCGACCGGTATCTGCTCTGTTCGGACGGCCTGTCCGGGGTTATCAGCCACGAGACGCTGGCCGAGGCGATCCGTATCCCGGATCCGCAGGCATGCGCCGACCGGATGATCGAACTGGCGCTCAAGGGCGGCGGTCCGGACAACATCACGGTGATCGTCGCCGACGTGGTCGACATCGACTTCGGCGAGGACGCCCCGATCGTCGGTGGGGCGGCCGGAGACGGGAGCGAGTCCGACCCGCCCCCCGCCGATTCGCCGGCCTCCCGGGCCAGCGCGCTGAATCCAGCCGCCGCGCCGCCGCCGAGGGTCAACCTGACGCCGCCACCGGCAAAGCGGAAGCGGCGCTGGCCGCGCGCGCTCGTGGTGACCGGGATCGTGCTGGTGGTGTTGGCGGGCCTGGCGTTCGCAACCTACTGGGTGGTACTGCGTCAGTACTACGTGGGCGTCTCCGGCTCAGGTGAGATCGCGATCTTCGAGGGAGTGCCCGGCAGCGTGCTGGGCGTTCAGTTGCATCGCCAGGTCGAGGGGTCCTGCCCGCCGAGCACCGCCGGTTGCCAGCCGATCACCGTCAACGACCTGACCCAGGCCGGCCGGGTGACCGTGCAGAGCGGCATCACCCACCTGGACAGCATGCAGTCCGCCAGGTCGGTCATCCAGGGCCTGCGTACCAACATGGTGCTGCCCGAATGCCCCAAGCCGAGCGGTGCGACCACGATCACCCCGAGCACCACGCCGGCCGGCGGCTCGGCGGCCTCGCCGACATCGACCACCCAGTCCGCCACCGGTCTGTCCAGCGGAGTCGGCGGCTCGGTGCCGCTGGTCGGCCAGAGCACCCTCCCCGACACATCCGCGCCCACGCCGGGCGTCAACTGCCGGAAAGCCGGTAGCTGATGGCGGCGCCGGTCCCACCCGGATCGGGCGCGGCCGGCGCCGTGTCCGGCGAGCCGGAGCATTCTCCGGCCACGCCGGCCATGCCCGCCGTCCCCACCCGCCGGGGCACGGAACTGGCGCTGTTGGCGTTCGCGGCCGTCCTCGTCACCGCCGCTCTGGTGTTGGTCGAGGCGAACCAGGAACAGCAGCTGACCATGCAGATCGTCTGGTATGGCCTGGCGTACCTGGGGATGTTCGGCGCGGCGCATTTCGCCGTGCGGCGCTGGGCGCCGTACGCGGACCCGTTGATGCTGCCCTGCGTGGCCCTGCTCAACGGCATAGGCCTGGTCATGATCCATCGGCTGGACCTGGCGTACGCGGCACGCGCCGCGCAGTCCGGCCAGACGTACACGGCCGAGGCGCCCAAGCAGGTGCTGTGGACCGCGATCGGCCTGGTCATGTTCGTGCTGGTGCTGGTGTTCGTGAAGGACCACCGCACACTGTCGCGGTACGGCTACACCTTCGGCCTGGTCGGGCTGGTGGCCTTCCTGCTGCCCGGCATCCTGCCCAGCAGCCTGTCGGCGGTCAATGGCGCCAAGGTCTGGCTGTTGCTCGGCCCGATCTCGATCCAGCCGGGCGAGTTCGCCAAGATTCTGCTGATCATCTTCTTCGCCGCGTTCCTGGTCGCCAAGCGCGATCTGTTCATGGCCGCCGGCAGGCGGTTCATGGGCATGGAATGGCCGCGCCCACGTGACCTCGGACCACTGGTGGCGGCGCTGATCGTCACGATCGGCGCACTGGCCCTGGAGAAGGACCTCGGTAACTCGCTGCTGATCTTCGGTGTCTTTCTGGTCATGGTCTACGTGGCCACCGAGCGCTCGGCCTGGGTGATCATCGGCCTGGTGCCCTTCGTGGCCGCCTGCGTGATCGCGTTCAAGCTGTTCACGCACGTCCAGCAGCGGGTGCAGAACTGGCTTGACCCGTTCGCGCACTACAGCACCACCGGATACCAGCTCTCCCAGGCGCTGTTCGGGCTGGGCACCGGCGGCATCTTCGGTACCGGGCTGGGTGCCGGCCGGCCGTCCCTGGTGCCGGAGGCCAACTCGGACTTCATCATCTCGTCGATCGGCGAGGAACTGGGCCTGCTGGGCGTGTTCGCGGTGCTGATGCTCTACCTGATCCTGGCGCTGCGCGGGATGCGTGGTGCCGTGGCGGTACGCGACTCGTTCGGCAAGCTGCTCGGCGGCGGGCTGGCGTTCTCCCTGCTCTGGCAGGTGTTCGTGGTCGTCGGCGGGGTCACCAGGCTGATCCCGGAGACCGGCCTGACATCGCCGTGGCTGTCCGCCGGTGGTTCATCGGTGGTGGCCAACTACATGCTGCTCGCCCTGTTGCTGCGGATCTCCGACACCGCGCGACGGCCGCGCGCCGGCACCAGCCGGCCGAAGCTGCCGCTGGCACCGATCGCCGAGGCGAGCACCGTCCTGGTGGAGCGGCCCTCGTGAACAAGCCACTGCGCCGGGTTGGCCTGGCCATGATGCTCATGGTGGTGTTGCTGCTGGCCAACGACACCTTCGTGCAGGTGATCCAGGCGGACAGCCTCAGCTCGAACAGCCTGAACTCGCGTCGGCTGCTCAACGAGTACTCCACCCAGCGCGGCCTGATCCTCTCCTCGGACCAGCAGACCCTGGCCACGTCGGTGCCGACCAACGACAGCTACAGGTACCTGCGGCAGTACGCGAACGGTCCGGCCTATGCCGATGTGACCGGCTACTACTCGCTGGAGTACGGCGCCGGTGGCATGGAGGACTCGATGAACAGCGTCCTCAACGGCACCGACGACCGGTTGTTCGTGCGCCGGGTGTCCGACCTGATCACCGGACGCAACCCGCAGGGCGGCGACGTCCAGCTCACCATCAACTCGAAGATCCAGCTCGCCGCCTACAACACGCTGGTCAGCAACGGCTTCACCGGCGCGGCGGTCGCGATCCAGCCGTCCACCGGCGCGATCCTGGCGATGACCAGCACCCCGTCGTACGACGCGAACGGGCTGGCCGCGCATGACAACGCCACCCAGACGAAGACCTGGAAGGCCGCCACCGCTGGCAGCCCACCCGGCCTGATGAACCAGCCGGTCGCGGCCGCCTACCAACCGGGCTCGACGTTCAAGCTGGTGGTCGCGGCGGCGGCGCTGTCCAACAACGTCGACGACGAGAACACCCCGAACCTGCCGGCCGACCCGAAGATCACCCTGCCCGGTACCTCCACCACGCTGTCCAACTTCGGCGGGGAGACCTGCCCGGAGGGCGTGAACGGCCAGGTCTCGATGAAGAGCGCCATCGCCTACTCGTGCAACACCGCGTTCGCGACGCTGGCGGGCCGGGTCGGCGAGTCGGCCCTGGCCGCCCAGGCCGCCAAGTTCGGTTTCGGCCAGAACCTGTCCATCCCGCTCGGCGTGGCCACCTCCTGCGTGGGCCCGACCACCGGCGGCAACTGCCTGAACATCCCCAACGGCACGCCCGGCCTCTACCAGAGCGGCATCGGCCAGTTGGACGTGCAGGAGACCCCGCTGCAGAACGCGCTGATCGCGGCGACGATCGCCAACGGCGGCACC